>JAQXTF010000084.1 GCA_029219345.1 Eggerthellales bacterium | reverse complement strand
GCGTAGTCCAGCGTGGGGCGGGCAAAACCGCAGGTGGGGCAGTGGTAGCTGCCTAGCTGGCCGTACTGGTGGAAGTCATATTCCAGTGGGCTTGAGCAGTTCTGGCAAATTTGGGCATCGGCCACAGAATTCTGCGCCAGCTCTAGGCTTTCTGCCAGGCCAAAGGCAATGCGCGGGTTGCTGACGCGCTGGGCCACGGCAGTGCACAAGGGGTCGTCTGCGTTGAAAATCAGCGTGGTTCGAGGGCTTTGCTCTAGGGCTTGGGCAATGGCGTTTTGCACGATGTCAATTTCGCCCGCGCGATCCAGCTGATCGCGGAAGAGGTTCAAAAGCACCAGGTAGTTGGCTTGCAGTCCGGGCAAAACCTTGGGTAACCACAGCTCGTCGCATTCGATGACGCCCCACTGAGCGTGACCGTTTTCCAGCAGGGCAGAGGCAATGCCGGAATCAAGGTTGGCGCCGGTGCGGTTGCAGCACACCGAAAAGCCCGCTTGCTCCAGGGAATCGGCAATGAGATTGCTGGTGGTGGTTTTGCCGTTGGTACCCACCACGCAGATAGAACCGCAGGTCAGAGAAGGGGAAAGGTGTCTAATAAGCTGGGGGTCAAGATAGAGGGCCAGCTTGCCGGGAAGGTTTTCTCCCGCGCGGTGCAACACGTGCTTCAGGCCAAAGCGAACGGGTGCCGCCAAACACTTTGCCGCCGCTGCGCGAACCTCCATGGAACCTCCTTCCGAACCGTTTTTACAGGAGTGTACGCGTCTTCTATTGCCGATTTATTTCCGCCACCGAAATAGCCCAGTTCAAATGGCTATAGTGTATTTATTTCCTATAAGAATATATTACAATTCATGTTATAGAATATAAGAAATATTATAAATTCAACGTGCCGAAAGGAGCAGCCATGGAACTCAATCCCTTCAAAAAAATCCAACGCGGCGAAGACTTCGACGCCGTGTACCAGTTCATTATGGAGCGCTGCCCCAATCTGAAGTAGCGCAAAGCCTTTTGCTTTGCCATAATCGTAGGCAACAAAGAGCGGGAGGTTTTATGGACAACGTGCAAGCTTGGCTGGCGGATGCGCCGGCCGCTGTGGTGGGAACTACCCAGCGTCTGCTGGAGCAGGTGGGCGAAATGCGCGCCGAAGAGACTATTTACCCAGCTCAGGACCTTATTTTGAACGCGCTGGCAACTACGGCGCCAGAAGAGGTGCGCGTGGTCATCTTAGGGCAGGACCCCTATCATGAGCCTGGCCAAGCCATGGGCCTTTCTTTCTCGGTGCCCGAGGGCCAAAAGCTGCCTCCTAGCCTGCGTAACATTTACAAGGAAATGGCCGCCGACCTGGGCGTTGAGGCGCCCACCAGCGGCGATTTATCTTCTTGGGCAGCACAAGGCGTGCTGCTGTTGAACGCTGTCCTTACGGTGCGTCAGGGCGCCGCAAACAGCCACAGCAAGCTGGGCTGGCAGGTGCTTACGGGCTACGTGATTCGCCGCTGCATGGAGCTGCCTCAGCCCATCGTGTTTATGGGGTGGGGAAAGCCGGCCCTGAAGCTCATCGAGGACGCCCGTGCTGCTGCCGCTTGCGATACCGGCAACAAGTTCTGCCTGGCATCCACTCATCCATCGCCCTTGTCTGCCAATCGCGCTGGTAGCGATATTCCCGCTTTTATGGGATCGAGACCGTTTTCCCAGGCCAATGCGCTGCTGGAGCAAAACAACGCCACGCCCATCCAATGGGCAAGCGTGGCGCAATCGGTGCAAGGTTCGTTGTTCTAGCCTGCAAAAAACCTGCCAAATTACCCCATCATTTGGCAGGTTTTCTCGCAAATCATGCCAAATGATGGGGTAATTTGGCAGGCTACAGCTGGCGGCTGGTCAGGTTGTACAGGGTTACCACGCCGGTGCGGCGGGTTTCCCGCAGGTCGATGACCCGCTGGTTGGCCGACCCGCGAAACGCCAGGCTGGGATCCTTCTGGGCCGCCACGAAGGGGCCGTCTACCAGCACATCCACCAGGTCAAGCAGGGCGTCGGTATGCTGGGTGTGCACGTTGCCGCCAGGCTGCAGGTCCACGTCGTAGTGGCGCCCGGTGTACATCCAGATGCTCTTTTGGGGATAGGCGGCGCGCACGCGCTGCAAAAAGGGCAGCAGTGCCTCCTGGTTGGAGGGCTCCACTGGTTCGCCGCCCAGTACGGAAAGGCCGGAGATGTAGTCGGGCTCCAGCATGGCTAGAATGCGATCTTCCACCTCGCGGGTAAACTCCTTGCCAGCGCAAAAGTCCCAGGCCACCTCGTTGAAACAGCCGGGGCAATGCAGGGTGCAGCCCGATACGAACAGGCTTACGCGCACCCCTTCGCCATTGGCCACATCGAAGTCTTTGACTTCCGCATAATGCACGACAAAATCGCCTTTGACCTGCGCTTTTACAGGTGCAGCACGCGATCGCGAATCTCGGCGGTGCGGCCCTGGTTCCAGAACTGGGTGCCAATGTAGCCGCAGGTGCGACGAGCCACGTTCAGCTTGTCCTCATCGCGATTACCGCACTTGGGGCACTCCCAGATGAGCTTGCCCTCTTCTTCCACAATCTGAATCTCGCCGTCAAAACCGCACACCTGGCAGTAGTCGCTCTTGGTGTTCAGCTCGGCGTACATGATGTTGTCGTAGATGAAGCGCATGACGGAAAGCACGGCGGGAATGTTGTCCTGCATGTTGGGCACTTCCACGTAGCTGATGGCACCGCCAGGGGAGAGGCGCTGGAAGTCAGCCTCGTGCTTCAGCTTGGTGAAGGCGTCAATCTCTTCGGTCACGTGCACGTGATAGCTATTGGTAATGTAGCTGCGGTCGGTGACGCCCTCCACGATGCCGAAGCGCTTTTGCAGGCACTTGGAGAACTTGTAGGTGGTGGATTCCAGGGGCGTGCCGTACAGGCTGAAGTCGATGTTGGTGGCTGCCTTCCATTCGGCGCAGCGGTCGTTCATGTGCTGCATGACCTGCAGGGCGAAGGGCTTAGCCTCTTCGTCGGTGTGGCTCTTGCCCGTCATGTAGAACACGCACTCGTACAGGCCGGCGTAGCCCAGGCTAATGGTGGAGTAGCCGCCGTAGAGCAGCTTATCGATGGGCTCGCCCTTCTCCAGACGGGCCAGGGCGCCGTACTGCCACAAAATGGGGGCGGCGTCGGAAAGGGTGCCCTTCAGACGCTCGTGGCGGCACATGAGGGCGCGGTAGCACAGGTCCAGGCGCTCGTCGAAGATCTTCCAGAAGGCGTCCATGTCTTTCTGGGAGGAAAGGGCAACGTCCACCAGGTTGATGGTGACGACGCCCTGGTTGAAGCGGCCGTAGTACTTGGGCTTGCCGTCGTAGTTCTTGGCGCGGGCCACGTTGTCGTAGCCGTTGCCGGAACGGTCGGGGGTCAGGAAGCTGCGGCAGCCCATGCAGGTATAGCAGTCGCCGTCGCCATTGGCGTTGATTTTGTACTCCAGCATCTTCTTCTCGGAGATGTAGTCGGGCACCATGCGCTTGGCGGTAACCTTGGCGGCCAGCTCGGTCAGGTAGTAGTAGGGGGTACCAGGTTCGATATTGTCTTCTTCCAGCACGTAGATGAGCTTGGGGAAGGCGGGGGTGATCCAGATGCCGGCTTCGTTCTTCACGCCCTTGTAGCGCTGAAGCAGCATCTCCTCGATGCAGATGGCCAGGTCGGCCTTTTCCTGCTCGCTCTTGGCTTCGTTCAGGTACATGAACACGGTCAGGAAGGGAGCCTGGCCGTTGGTGGTCATGAGGGTGACCACCTGGTACTGGATGGTCTGGATGCCCTTGGTGATTTCGCTGCGCAGGCGGCGCTCGACGATTTCGCTGATCTTGGTCTCGTCGGCTTCGGCGCCCAAGATGGCTACTTCAGATTCCACCTCGGCGCGAATCTTCTCGCGGCTGACCTGCACAAAGGGTGCCAAATGCGCCAGGCTGACGGACTGGCCGCCGTACTGGTTGGATGCCACCTGGGCAATGATCTGGGTGGCGATGTTGCAGGCGGTGCTGAAGCTGTGGGGGCGCTCGATGGCGGTCTCAGAGATGACGGTGCCGTTTTGCAGCATGTCTTCCAGGTTCACCAGGTCGCAGTTGTGCATGTGCTGGGCGAAGTAGTCAGCGTCGTGGAAGTGGATCAGGCCGTTGTCGTGGGCCTCGACGATGTCCTGGGGCAGCAGTACGCGGCGGGTGATGTCCTTGGACACTTCACCGGCCATGTAGTCGCGCTGGACGCTGTTGACCACGGGATTCTTGTTGGAGTTTTCCTGCTTGACCTCTTCGTTGTTGCACTCAATGAGGCTGATGATGCGATCGTCGGTCTCGCTGGTCTTGCGGGCCAGGCTGCGCAGGTAGCGGTAGCGGATGTAGCGGCGGGCAACTTCGAAGGCGCCAGTGGCCATAATCTGGTTTTCCACCATGTCCTGGATCTCTTCAACGGATGCAGCGCGAGGCATCTTGCTGCAGCGGTAGGAAACGTAATCGGCGATATCCAGAATCTGAGACTCCGTAAGCAGGGGCTTGTCAGCTTCGTTGGCTTTGCGGATTGCGTTTTCGATCTTGGTCACGTCGAATTCTGCTTCAGAACCGTTGCGCTTGATGATCTTCATGGGACGCATCCTTCCTGCGCTGTTCGCGCACAAAAACGGACACACTACTGATAATGCGCCCGATATAGGTATCAAATGGTGTGCGTATAAACTATCAGGTTGGGCGGGTGATGTCTAGATTATTTCGCCGAAAATCGCAATTTCTTGCTATGCAAGATATGGTAAACACAATATATTGTGTTTAGCTGGTGTGACCGAGGTGGCTGCTCGTAATAACTGCAGGTCACGGCAATGCGTAGAGAAATTCTCTTGTTTTTTACAGGTGTTGGGAGAAATTTCAAATTTTTTCGAATTTCTCCCAATATTCTGCTGTCTATAAGGCGTGCAGGGCCACAAAAAGCTTTATTAGAGCCTTGCATTGCGGCTCCGGAGGGAATTTTGGGGCCCGGACTGGCTTGTTTGAGGGGCTCAGAGCGCAAAATGTGGGAGAAAATGAGAAAAAATCTTGTTTTCTCCCAACAGGACCTTCTGGGCGAGTGAAAAGTGGGCACAAATGCCGCATCGGTCCGCCAATTTTTGTGCGTACAATGAAGCTGGCAGGACTTTAGTTGAATCTGCGGTTAGAAATATGGCCCGGTGTTGTTGGGCGCCCGTGCAAGGATGTGACGCCCATGAAAATCAAGGTAGCCGAGAAGAGTCTCAGCGACGTGCTGGCTGAATTCCCACGGAGAAGTTCGTCACCGACCTGCGTCTTCTCGTATGACCCGCTGTACAACTGCTTGCAGAGGCGCAAGGTGAAGGTGAGTGCCAAGATGAGCTGCCTTTTTACGCCGCAGCAGCTTGCGGAAAGACCTACGAACTTACTGAAACCGGAAAGCTGGTGGCGGCGGAGGGGCCCACGGAGCACGAGTTCGTCTCGGATTGGTACGCCTGGCAGCGCTCTTGCGTGGCGCAAGAGCTGCAGGAGGGCGCTTACGAGTATCGCAGGGACGTGGACGCTTACGCGCTGGTGGCAAAGGTGCGCCTGGCGACTGAAGAACTGTTCAAAATGGCGTAGAATAATGAACAATCCGCTCCTTTGTTGCATGGAAAGGTTGGAGTTGTGAAGGTTTACGAAGGCACTATTTTGACGGTTGATGCGCAGGATTCCGTGGCGCGCTATTTGGTGGAAGATCGTGGTCGCATTGTGTATGTAGGTAATGAGCTGCCTCAATGCTACGAGAAAACCCCTTTTGAGCACCTGGACAATAGGGTTTTGTGCCCCTCCTTCGTGGACACTCATGAGCATCTAGCCTCCTTCGCCACCTTCAATGCCGGCCTGAACGTCATGCACGCGCGCTCCAACGAAGAAATCAAGGCTATGGTGGCCGATTTTGCCAAGCGCTGCAAAGCGAAGACCCTGGTGGCCTTTGGCGCCTCGCCGTACTCCGTGGAGGAGGGCCGTCTGCTTTCCCGCGCCGAGCTGGACGAAGCGTGCCCCGGCAAGCCTATCTTCATGGTGAAATACGACGGTCATGCCTGCGTGGTGAACACGCTGCTTTTGGAAAAGATCGACGATAAGGTGAAGGACCTGCGCGGTTTTCACCCCGAAACCGGCGAAATGAACCAAGAGGCCTTCTTTGCCGTAAGCGATTACATCACCAACAGCCTGTCCATTCCGGAACTCATTGCCAACGTGCAGGGCGCCATGGACTTTTTGGCCAGCCGCGGCATTGGCATGGTGCATACGGTGAGCGGCGTGGGCTTCACGGGCAATCTGGACATCAGCTTGGAGAAATGGGTGGGCAAGAGCGCCCAAAACGGCTTCCAGGTGCGCGTGTTTCCCCAGTCCATGGACGTGAAGGTGGCCACCAGCCGCAAGATTCCGCGCATCGGCGGCTGTTTTGAGTGCGCGCTGGACGGCTGCTTCGGCAGCCATGATGCTGCCATGATTGAGCCCTACGTTGACGCCCAGGGCGGCAACGGCGTGCTGTACTACAGCGACCAGAAGGTGGCGGAATTTTGCAAGGCCGCAAATCGCGCGGGCCTGCAAATTGAGATGCACGCCATTGGCGACGCCGCCTTTGATCAGGCCTGTCGTGCTTTGAAAGCCGCGCTGGACGATTTCCCCCGCGCCGACCATCGCCACGGCATCATCCACGCTTGCCTGCCCACCGATGAGGGCATTGCCATTTGCGCTGAATACGGCATCCACCTGCCCATGCAGACCAGCTTCATTGACTGGCCTCAGGAACCCGATGCCTATCTGACCTCCATCATGGGTGACGAACGTGCCGCGCGTTTGAACCCCCTGCGCACTTTTGTGGACGCGGGAATTGTTGTTTCCGCAGGTAGCGACGCCCCTTGCACCGATCCCGACCCCATTTTGTGGATGCAGCGCGCTTGCAACCACAGCGTGCCCGGCCAGAGACTGACTCCTCAGGAGGCCCTGCGCATGTGCACCTACAACGGCGCCTGGACCACCTTCGACGAGGCTGAGTGCGGCTCTCTGGAGGTGGGGAAGAAGGCCAACATGGCTATCCTTTCCGGCAACCCGTATACCGTGGGTGTTGAGAATTTGGGCGACCTGCAGGTGCTGGACCTGTTGCTTGAGGGCAAGCCTTACCAGCAGCAGCGCCAGAGCTTCATTTCCGCCGTACTCAAGGGCATGCGCAGCGCCGCGAAAATCTAGCGAGAACAACGGAAAAACGTGACAGATTTGCCCCGGGCGCTTTTGTCATGATTTTTTTTTGACCTGTTGCCTTATTGTCATGTTAAGTGACAAGACAGATGAATATACTGCAACCGAAAGGAAACGAGAGCCGAAAGGGGATTCTGATGGCTGCAGTAAAAGCGCTCATGGAGCGCAAAGGCATCGAGGTGTCGGTGCAAAGGTACTTGATTGACGCTATGAGCGCTATGGCGCAAGGCTTGTTCGCGTCGCTTCTTATGGGAACCATCCTGGCCACGCTGGGCCAGCAGCTGGGGCTTCAGGTGCTGGTAGATGTGGGAAACTTCGCCAAGGGTGCCGCGGGACCGGCCATGGCCATTGCCATCGGCTACGCGCTGAAGGCGCCTTCGTTGGTGCTGTTTTCCCTGGTGGCAGTGGGTGTTGCTGCCAATCAGCTGGGCGGCGCCGGCGGTCCGCTGGCGGTTTTGGTCATCGCTATTGTGGCCAGCGAATGCGGCAAGCTGGTGTCGGGCGCCACGAAGATTGACATCTTGGTGACCCCTTTTGTTACCATCATGGTGGGTTGTGGCCTGTCCATTCTCATTGCGCCGCCCATCGGCGCTGCCGCCAGCTCCTTGGGCGCCCTGATCATGTGGGCAACTGAACTGCAGCCCCTGGCCATGGGCGTTATCGTGTCGGTGCTGGTGGGCGTGGCGCTGACCCTGCCCATCTCCTCCGCCGCCATTTGCGCGGCCCTGGGCCTGACGGGTCTGGCGGGCGGTGCCGCCGTTGCCGGTTGCTGCGCCCAGATGGTGGGCTTCGCGGTGATGAGCTTCAAGGAAAACCGCTGGGGCGGCCTGATTTCCCAAGGCATTGGCACCAGCATGCTGCAGATGGGCAACATCGTGCGCAACCCCCGCATCTGGATTCCTCCTACGCTGGCAGCCGCCATCACCGGCCCCCTTGCTACCTGCGTTTTTGGCATGACCATGGACGGCGCGGCCATCTCCAGTGGCATGGGAACTTGCGGTCTGGTGGGCCCCTTGGGCGTGTACACCGGCTGGCTGGCCAATATCGAAGCGGGTTCCATGGCCGCCATCACCGGCTTCGACTGGGCGGGCCTGGTGCTCATTTGCCTGGTGCTTCCCGCCGTTCTGTCCTTCGCATTTGGTCAGCTCTTGCGTAAAATGGGATGGATCAAGGAAGGTGATTTGAAGCTGGAGCCGGTGGCCAAGCCTGAGCCCGCCGCCAAGGCCGAGTAGGAGCGCATATGACGGGAAATGAACGCAGGGAGCAGATTATCGCGTGCTTGAAGGCGGCGCAGAAGCCGGTTTCGGGGCAAGCCCTGGGCGAGCAGCTGCAAGTGAGCCGCCAGGTCATCGTGCAGGACATGGCCCTTTTGCGCGCCTGCGGTCACAACATTGCCTCCACCAATCGTGGCTACGTGCTGCGGGGCACCAGTAACCAGGTGGTGCGCCTTGTGAAGGTGCGCCATACCCCCGATCAGATTGAAGATGAGATGAATGCCGTGGTTGACCTGGGCGGATGCATTGTTGACGTCATGGTGAACCACCGTATCTACGGCCAGCTTTCCGCGCCGCTAGATATCAAGAACCGCCGCGACGTGAAGCAGTTTTTGGGCGATTTGTCCCAAGGCATCTCTACGCCGCTGTCCACGCTGACCGATGGCTACCACTTCCATCACATTAGTGCCGAAGGGGAAGAGGTGCTGGACGAGATTGTGGCCGCCCTGACCGATCTGGGCTTTAGCGCGCCCCTTACTGATTTCGAAGCACAGGAGCTATTCGCCTAGTGCTGTTGCGTTTTCCCTGATGAAACAAAAAGCCCTGCGTGATGCAGGGCTTTTCGTTTGCGTATGAAAAAGAGAAATTACTCGGATTCCACGATTTCCAGGCAATCCATGGGGCATGCCTTGACGCATTTGCCGCACACGATGCACTTGGTAGGGGCCTGGCCTTCAACCATGACCATCAGGTGCAGGGGGCAGGCCTTCACGCAGTCGCCGCACTGGACGCACAGCTTCTTGTTCACCATCCAGATGCCCTTGGCGTTCTGGGTGATGGCTTCGTGGGTGCAGGCCTTGGCGCACTTGCCGCACTGAACGCAGGTGGAGGGAACGGGCTGACCCTTCTTTTCCACAATCTGGATGCACGACTTGAATTCGTTGATCTCTTTGTAGAAAGCCATGGAGCATTCCACTATGCAGCTGATGCAGCTCATGCATTCATTTTCTTTGACGCGACCCAGACGCTTCATTTCTCTTCCTCTCTTCTGAAACGGGCGGCATATTTCGGAGCACAGTAATACAAATCTGCGCAAAATTGCTCTATCTCACTATAACTGATGGAGCAATTCCCTAAGTCCGCGTTCTCAAGAGGGTTGCTTTTGGGGTCAAAGAGTAACGCTTCAGCTGGTGCTCTATTTGCGACGGTAGGCGGTTCAGCGCGTCGTAGTAGCAGGCTGCCTGCTGCTCGCACAGACGGTCGATGCTTACGAAGCGGAAGATGTCAAAGCCGGCCTTTTCCATAAGCAGCAAGCTGAAGGCGCGGCTAAGGCGGCCGGTGCCCTCGTCGAAGGGCTTGATGCACATGACGTCAACGACAAAGGTGGGAATGAGAAGTAGCTGCTTGCTGGGGCTTTCCACAAAGGCGCGTGCCAGATTATCGCAAGCCGATGCCTCCCGCCGACATAAATGCTAGGTAGAACGATTGGTATACGCGGAGGCATTCATCTCTGTTTCCGCTGATGGAAACCTGAGTTTGTGGAAGTTCCAAAGAAGTCATCTTCTTCGTTTCAAGAGGTTTCAGGTATACTTTGATGGTATTGGTATTGAGCGCAGCGGACCATTGCCTCAACCGAGCGGGATTAGCTCCAGAAGTAAAGCTTATTGCGTTTTCTGACTCCCAGGGAACATACATGTGGCCTCTATTCGGTCGCTTGTGCGGGAAAATGCTTAAAACTGCTTTGATTATACGGGGGAATGTGTTTTGACGGAATGGAATTTCTCTCAAAATGGCAAAAAGCGATGGCGCTCAAAAGGATATTGTTGGGTTCGATGTGCCCAGAGAAGAGCACGAATACAAGGCGCTTATGAGATTTGAATTGGGGTTTACCATTGAAGGCGACACCCTTGTGAAGTACAAGGGCAAGGATGCTGCGCTTGTTGTGCCTGATGGCGTACGGGTTATTGGCGCTAGCGCCTTTGCCGGCAACCCGTTTTTGAAAAGCGTTGTTCTGCCTGAAGGCGTTGAAGTTATCGATCGGTGGGCCTTTTACTATTGCACCAGCCTGCGGGAGGTTTCCATTCCGTCTACGGTAAAGTCCATTGGGGAAGAGGCTTTTCGCATTTGCCGCATGCTCGATTCGGTGATTTTCCCCGAGGGGCTGGAATCGGTGGCGGCGCTGACCTTTTCCGGCTGCGTGTTCTTGCGCAACGTGAGTTTGCCCGCCAGCGTGCAGCATCTGGGCGCGCGGGCGTTTTTGGGCTGCAAGCGTTTGGAGCAGGTGACGCTGGGAGAGCGTGTTGTACCGCCGGCGTTGCTGAACAACGAGTTCCGGCCGCCCCTTCTGGCGGAGGAGCCCTTTCCCGTGCCCGCGCCGCGCATCATTCCGCCCGAAATTCATGTGGGATGGCGTGCGTGGCTTGCCTCTGGCGGCAGGAAAAATGCTCTTGACCAGCAGTGTTGCGATTTCTTACGCGAAAGCGGCGAGAAGGTGTGTGCGGCATTGGGCTACCATGAGGAAACCCTGAAGTACCTGGCCAGAAACCAGCTAATCACCCGTGAGGTTGCTTTGAGGGCGGCTGCGGAATGCTCCGCCCGCGGTTTTGTGGAGGCCACGGCGCTGCTCATGGAGCTGGCACAAGGCCTTTCCCTTGACGACGGTCTGGACCTGTAAACCTGCCAAATTACCCCATCATTTGGCAGGTTTTTCGCAGGCAAAACATGCCAAATGATGGGGTAATTTGGCAGGTTTCTGCGCCTCTGAGCTGCGGGTAAAGATATAATGGCCCCATGCTGAAAATCTTCCGTACAAATACCATCACCGGCGCCCTTGAGCAGCTGCAGGCGCCTCAGCCAGGCTCGTGGGTGAGCGTTGTTGCGCCTACGGAAGAGGAGCGCGCTTGGCTGGAAGATACCCTGAACATTGAGCCCGAGTTTGTCACCGCCATGTTCGACGACGAAGAGCGCTCCCACGTTGACTACGACGATGATAGCAGGCAGACCTTGGCGATTCTTGACTGCCCCGCCGTTGAAGACAAGGACGATACGGTGGATTCTGGCGTCACTCAGTACGACACACATCCGCTTTCGGTTCTCATTTTGCCTGATGAGCAGCTTATTGTGACGGTTGCGTTGAAGGAAAGCACCACCATCAGCTACTTTGAAATGGGCAAGATGCGCGATCTGAAAACCCAGAAGCGCACCAATATGCTGCTGCTTCTCATGCTGCACGTTGCCTCTCGCTACCAGGCCGACCTGCGCAATGTTGATCGCCAGTTCAAGAAGAACGATCACCAGCTGCGCGAGCATATGCGCAATCGCGAAATGATTCGCATGCTGGGCTTGGAGCACTCGCTGGTTTACTTCTCCATCTCGCTGCGTGCCATGGAAAGCACCCTGGGCAAGATCAGCACGGGAAAGTGCCTGAGGCTCTACGAAGAAGATCAAGAACTCATCGATGACGTGCGCATTGAGTTCCGCCAGGCCGTTGAGATGTGCGAAATTAGCTCTAAGCTGTTGAACGAGACCATGGATACTTTCAGCAACATCATTAACAACAGCATGAATGACACCATGAAACGTCTGACCATCGTTACGCTGGTTCTTGCGGTGCCCACTATTGTGTTTAGCTTCTACGGCATGAACGTGGATGACCTGCCTCTGGTGTACACCTGGCTGTGGCCTATGGGCATCTCGGTGGTGGGATGCGTTGTTGCAGGCTTGATCTTCGCTAAGAGCCGTTTCTTCAAATAATTTCGCTTTTCAGAGGTGTTGAACAACACCAAAACCCTTGCGTTCTGCCGGGGAAGTACTAGCATTTACCCTATGAAAACTGCTTATCTTGCATACGAAACTGCCTGTTGGTACTGGCAAAATGCGCCTCAAGGCCCTACGACTTTGGCGTGCGCTTCCACGCGCCGCATCCTGGCCGATTGCGCTTGCAATCAGGGCCAGGTGCTGGATGCCGTTGAGGGCACTTGGCTGGCCTCTAGGGAGCTGGCCGTTGCGGTGGACAAGCGTGGCGTGAAAGATACTTCCCAGGTGAAGTTTCGCTCTTGCGCAGCCAAGCTTCCGCCCCGCGCATATGTGCAGCTGGCGCGCAACGTGTTCGTGGCTTCGCCGGAGCTAAGCTTTTTGCAGGCGGCCGAGATAATGTCGCTGCCTCAGGCTGTGGCCTATGGGTGCGCCCTGTGCGGCACCTATGTACTGGACGCGGTTGACGGGTTGAAGCCTTTGCCTCGCGCTGCGCTAACCAGCAAAGAGAAGCTGGCGGCGTTTTTGGACAAGTGCCAGGGCGTGCGCGGCGTGAAAAACGCCCGCCGCGCGTTGCAGTACGTGTTGGAGCGAAGCGCTTCGCCCCGAGAGACCCAGGTGGCGCTGCTACTGACGCTGCCTTTGGCCTTGGGCGGATACGCGTTGCCGGCTCCGCAGCTCAATTTCCGCGTGATGGTGCCGCCTGAGCTGCGTGTATTGGCTCAGCGCCGCGACTTCTACGTTGATTTCTTCTGGGAAGAGGCCGGCGTGGCGGGGGAGTACGATAGCGACGCTTTCCACTTGGAGTCCCGCGAGCGCTTTATGGATCAGACCAAGCGTACGGCGTTAGAAAGCATGGGGTACGTCACCTTCGGCATCACCAACTTGCAGGTGAGCAGCTTGGTGAGCATGGATGCCACCGCCGAGGAGCTGCGCAAGCGCCTGAAAGCCCGCAAATATTCCCGTTTTCCCGCCAATTATGAGGAAAAGAAGCGCTGGCTGCGTGGGGAACTGGGTTTGCCCTGCTAGGACGTTCTTGCGCTTTTTGCGCAAATGCACGATTTTTTGTAAATGCAAAAATTTGCGGATTTCAGAAGTTTGGAAAAAGGCTGCAACGCTCTGAACTGGGGAAACGTATTTTTGATGGAAGAAAAGCGGGCCGAAACTTCTGAAAAACGCAAGAATTTGCAGTGGGAGGGCCCAATTTCGCCCTTTTGACCCCCAACCTCTGAAAAACGCAAAAATTTGCAGAAATGGGGAAAGTGGCCGAAGCGCCTGCCAACCTTACGGTTTTGTCACTGTTTCGCGTCGCATGGCCGCTGCACACTATAATGAAGCCATGAAGATTTACCTTGTTGAAGACGATGCAGCCCTGCGCAGCGAGCTAAGCCGTATCCTGGGGTTTCAGGGATACGAGGTGGGCGTTTGCACCGATTTCGCTCGAGCGTCGCTTCTGGCTTTGGCCTTTGAGCCTGACCTGGTGATCATGGATCTGCGCTTGCCGGGCACCGATGGTCTGGTTGCCTGCCGTGAGCTTCGCAGCAAAAGCCAGGTTCCCGTGCTTATTCTGACCTCTAGCGACAGCGAGTTCGATGAAATCACCGGCTTGCGTCTGGGGGCGGATGATTACCTGACCAAACCCTATAGCCCTGCGGTTCTCCTGGCTCATGTGGAGCGCTTGCTTCAGCGGGCGAATCCCCAGGTCAACGCAGGTATCAGCTACAACGGTATCACCGTGAACGCCAGCCGCTCGGAAGTGTCATTCCAAGGTGCCACGGCTGAATTATCCCGCAACGAGCTGCGCATTTTGAGCGCCCTCATACGTGCTCGCGGCGCCATCGTGAGCCGCCAGGAACTCATGTACGAGCTCTGGCAATCCGACGAGTTCATTGACGACAACACCCTCACGGTGAACGTAAACCGCTTGCGCAAGCTGCTGCAGCGCCTGGGTGTGTCGGACGACGCCCTGAAAACCCATCGTGGTCAGGGGTATTCCCTATGACGGTGGGCGCTTTTCTCCGGTCCCATTGGCGCCTCATTGCCGCGGTTACGGCCTTTGACGCTTTTGCGTGCGTCATGGTTTTTGTGCTGGGATGCGGTCTTCATGCGGTGTTCGCGGTGGCATGTGCCCTGTTCACCGGCTTGCTGGTTGGCTTGGCCGCAGAATACGCTCGCGCAAAGCGCTTCTACAGCGAATTGGATTGCCTATCGCGCTCTCTTGAGCACCCCTATCAGATTCCTTCTTTGGTGAAAAAGCCCCAAAGCGCCGATCAGGCCCTGGTGTACGATGCCCTGCAGACCATGGGTGTTGCTAGCGCCAGCGAGGTTGCGCGAGCTCAGGCGGCCCAAAACGAAAACCGCGAGTACATGGAAGCGTGGGTTCACGAGGTTAAAACGCCCCTGGCGGCGGCCCAGCTGGTGGCGGAGCGCGTTCCAGAGCCGGAATCTTCCCAGCTGAAGCGCGAGCTGGATCGGGCAAATCGCCAGGTTGAGCAGGTGCTTTGGTATGCGCGCACCCTCTCTGCAGAGGTCGACTATCGCGTACATCCTCTTGAGTTGCTGCAGGTGGTGCGCGAGGTGTGCCGGCAAAATGCCCGCTTCCTTATTGAGCAGGGCGTGCAGCCGGTTATCCAGCTGCCCCAAGGTTTGACCGTTTTCGCAGATGAGAAGCAAACCGCTTTTATCGTTTCCCAAGCTGTGGTGAATGCGGCCAAGTACGGCGCCACGCGCATTACGTTTTCTTCCCAGGAGGCGGCAGACGATGCTGGCGGAAAACAGGTTGCCCTGCTGGTGGCCGATAACGGCCGCGGAATTGCGGCCGAAGACCTGCCGCGGGTCTTTGAGCGGGGCTTTACGGGCGCTCACGGAAGGGAAGAGGGCTCCTCAACGGGCATGGGCTTGTATTTGGCGGCAACCTTGAGCCAAAAGCTGGGCCTGGGTCTCTCGCTTTCTTCGGAAATAGGCCAGGGAACCGTGTTCAAGCTGGTCTTTCCCTTTGACGATCGCCGCGCGTGGCAAAACCTTACACAGGCGTAAGGGAAGCGTAAGGCGAATCGATGGCAGCTGTCATGACGGGCGCATAGCATGGAAAACGTCAGTTGATGTAAAGGAGGTTTTCCATGAACGAAGTACAGGCGAACGTCGGCGCGCAAGGCGCCGTGCTGCTGCAGCTTGACCATGTGGGCAAAGTGTATGGCAACAAAGATGCGGTGACCAATGCCCTCAATGACGTGTCTTTCACGGTGGCTCCCCGCGAATTTGTGGCCATTATGGGCCCTTCCGGCAGCGGTAAGAGCACCCTTTTGAATTGCATCTCAACCATCGACGCCGTCACCAGCGGCAAAATCTTGCTGGCTGGGCAGGACATCACCCGTATGCGCGGCGCCGCTTTGGCCCGGTTTCGCCGCGATGAGCTGGGCTTTATCTTTCAAGATTCCAATTTGCTGGACACCTTGACCGGCTTTGAGAACATCGCCTTGGCCCTCACCCTGAAGGGCCGCGCACCCCGCGAGATCCGTCCCGCCGTTATGGCCATGGCTCATACTCTGGGCGTGGAAGAGGTGCTGGAGAAGTTTCCCCAGCAGATGAGCGGCGGCCAACGTCAGCGCGTGGCGGCGGCGCGCGCCATGATTTCCAACCCCAAGTTGGTGCTGGCCGATGAGCCCACGGGCGCTCTTGATTCCCGTAGCTCAACGGTGCTTTTGGAAACCCTGCGGGGCATGAACCAGCAGATGGGGGCCACCATTATGATGGTCACCCACGATGCCTATGCCGCCAGCTATAGTACTCGCACCATTTTCATTCGCGATGGCCGCCTGTTCAATGAGGTGCGCCGCGGCGGCTCTGACCAGGCCGAATACTATCAGCGCATCATGGACGTGGTGTCGTTTTTGGGCGGTGAGCTGTCCCATGCTCGCTAAGCTCGCTGCGCGTAACGTGCGCCGCAGCGCTCGCGATTACGCCATTTACTTCATCACTGTTGCCCTGGGCGTGGCCCTGTTCTACGCCTTCAACACCGTATCTTCCCAGGCCGTGATGCTAGACGCCCTTTCTGCCGATAGCCAGCGCATGTTAGGCCTGCTCAACGCCATGATGAAGCTGCTGTCCATTGTCATTGTGTGCGTCCTGGGCTTCTTGGTGGTATACGCCAACCGCTTCCTCATTCGCCGCCGACGTCGCGAATTCGGCACCTACCTGGTGCTGGGCATGAGCGCCGGCCGCGTGAGCCGCGTGCTGTTGTATGAGACCGCTCTGGTGGGTCTGGCGTCGCTTCTGGCGGGACTGGTTGTGGGCATCGCGCTGAGCCAGGGCCTCTCATTTGCCACGGCTGCTCTTATGGGGTCCACCATGACCAAGTATCAGTTTATGGTTTCGGGTTGGTCCATTCTTTTCACGGCTGCTTGCTTCCTGGGCATTTTCGCCCTCTCGGCGATGATTGACATTGTGTACGTGCGCCGCTGCAAGCTGGTGAACCTGCTTTCGGCCCAGCAGCGCAACGAGGGCCGCGTGGCTGTGAACGTGCCCGTGCGCGTGGGTGCCTTCGTGGCGGCAATTGCCCTGCTGGCCTGCGCTTATTGGCAGCTGGCCGAGAACGCCTTCGTTGAGCTGGACGAGCAATTCGCCCTGGCCACCACATTGATGGTGGTGGGCACGGTGCTCTTCTTCTGGAGCGTAGCCGGCTTTGCAACCACTGTGCTGCAGCGCACACCGAGGGTGTATTTCCGCGGCCTGACCATGTTCACCACCCG
>JAQXTF010000083.1 GCA_029219345.1 Eggerthellales bacterium | reverse complement strand
GTCTGCAGGTAAATCTGACCGTCGGTAATGGAAATAACGTTGGTCGGAATGTATGCAGAAACGTCGCCTGCCTGGGTCTCGATGATGGGCAGAGCGGTCATAGAACCAGCACCGTTCTCATCGGACATCTTAACGGCGCGTTCCAGCAAGCGAGAATGCAGGTAGAAAACGTCGCCAGGATAAGCTTCGCGTCCGGGAGGGCGCTTCAGGGTCAGAGACATCTGGCGGTATGCCACAGCCTGCTTGGACAGGTCATCGTAAACAATGAGCACGTGGCGGCCAGGGTTGGTGGCGGAAGCGGGCTTGCCGTCTTCGCCGTTGTACAGGAAGTACTCACCAATTGCAGCACCGGCCATAGGAGCGATGTACTGCAGAGGTGCAGAGTCAGATGCGGTAGCGGAAACGACGATGGTGTACTCCATTGCGCCGTAACGCTCGAGGGTCTGGCAAATATTTGCAACCGTGGATGCCTTCTGGCCGATTGCAACGTAAATGCAGATCATGTCCTGACCCTTTTGGTTGATGATAGCGTCAACGGCAACAGAGGTCTTACCAGTCTGGCGGTCGCCGATGATGAGTTCGCGCTGGCCACGGCCGATAGGAATCATGGAGTCAATAGCCAAGATACCAGTCTGCATGGGCTCGTGAACGGGCTTACGGGAGATAACACCGGGAGCCTTGAATTCAACGGGACGATAGCCTTCGGCCTTGATGGGGCCCTTACCGTCGATGGGCATACCGAGGGGGTTCACTACGCGGCCGAGCATTTCCTTGCCCGACGGAACCTCAACGATACGACCCGTAGTTTTTACTTGATCGTTTTCCTTGATTGCGGTGACGTTACCAAGCAAAACGGCGCCTACTTCGTCCTCTTCGAGGTTCTGAGCCAAGCCGTAAACGGTCTGGCCATTTGCCCCGACGAACTCCAGAAGCTCGCCTGCCATGGCGTCCTTCAGGCCATCAATACGCGCGATACCGTCGCCGATCGAAATAACGGTACCAACTTCACGAGATTCAACGCTGGTGCTCAGGTTGTCGAGCTGACGGCGCAGGGCCTCGTCGATGGACTGTGCGGTGATTTCAGTCACTAGCATTCACCTCCGTCCGAAGTTTCCTTAAGTGCGGTACGAGCTGCATCAAGCCTGCTCGCCACAGAAGCATCAATGCGCTTACCGCCTACAGTCAAAAGGATGCCGCCAAGAAGGGACTTGTCAATGCGCTCACGCAGCACGACTTTAGTACCCAGGTCGGCTTCAACCTTGTTGGTAATTACTTCACGCAAATGGTCGTCCAGAGCGACCACCGTGGTGACGTCGACGATTGCGACGTTCAACTTGCGTTCGAGCTGCTCTACAAAGCTTGCGTAGATGCGGTTCATCAGGCTCATGTCGCCGCGCTCGGCCATAACGGCCAGCACTTCGCAAAGAGCCAGATTGCACATGGCAAAAGTGCCACGGGCGATGCTTGCACGCTGCGCAGGATCTGCAGAGTTGTCGCTCAAGGCGCCTGCAAGGTCCATGTTCGAACGAACAATCTTTACGATGGTTTCGAACTGGTCGCGCACCTCGAGTACGGCGTCTTGGCCACCAGCCTCAAGAGCGCTATCCAGAAGGACAGACGCATACGTGAGAACTTTTCCTTGTTCGAGGTGGCGATTATTAGGCATTGAAGCTACCTGCCTCGTTAATGTAGCGCTCGATGATTGCGCGATGCTCATCGTCGCTCAAATCCTCACCCACGATGCGGGCCGTAACGGAAACCGTCAGGTCTGCAACGGAGCCCTGAAGATCAGACACTGCTTGCTTCTTTTCGGCTTCAATAGCCGCCTTGGCTTTTTCAATCATGTTTGCAGCTTCGACCTGAGCTTTGCTCTCGATGTCGGCCTTGACAGATTCGCCGGTCTTCTTTGCGTCAGCCACGATCTGAGCGGCCTGAGCCTTAGCCTCAGCAAGCTGCTTCTTGTATTCTTCCAGCAGCTTTTCGCTTTCGATACGTGCAGCCTCGGACTTCTCCAGGCTTTCCTTGATGGCGGCTTCGCGACGGACCATGATGCCCTCAAACATGGGCCAGCCGAACTTGGCCAGCACAATGAGAATCAGAATGAAGGCAACGAGCATGGGAACAAACTCGTTCATGTCCGGCAGAATCTTTTCGATGCCACCTTCAGCCGCAAACGCGAAGGACGGAAGCGCGCAAACGAGGGCAGATGACAGACCGAGAACGGTCAGCATTTTCTTTCCTGTTTTCACTATTCCACCTTCCTTCTAGGTTAATCTAACGAATCAAACTTACCTATTAGGCGATGAAGGTGAGAACGAAGCCGATCAGAGCCAGAGCTTCAGCAAGAGCACCAAAGATCAGGCAGTTGGTGAACAGCTTGCCTGCCAGTTCGGGCTGACGAGCGGAACCAACAGCCATACCATAGGCTGCCAGACCCAGGCCGATGCCAGGGCCCATGGTGCCGAGGCCGTAACCTACGACCTTGAGGGCGGCGATAACAATCTCCATTATTTTCCTCCTTTTGGATGTTCCAGGGCCTTTCCCCAGAACTAGTTGCCAATATATGTACTAGCCAGCTTTAAGGCTTAGTAACCGAAATTAGTGGTTGCTGGTGGCCAAACCAACGTATACGGCCGACAGAATGGTGAACACGTATGCCTGCAGGAATGCAACCAGGCACTCCAGAGCGTACATGATAACCAGGAACAGGAACCAAGCCACTGCCGGCAGGGCCATGGCGTAGGCACCGAACTGGATGGCGTCCAGAATGAACACCTGGGTCAGAATGGCGAAGATGCCCAGAATCATATGACCTGCGAACATGTTGCCGTAAAGACGAACAGCCAGAGTAAGAGCACGCAGAATCAAAGAAATGAGCTCGAAGAACCAAATGATGGGAACCATGGGACCAGGCAGACCACTGGGAGCAATTGCCTTGATGTAGCCCAGGCCACCCTTAGCCTTGATGCCCCAGAAGTTGAAATACACGAAGGAAACGATAGCCAGTGCCCAGGTGATGCTCAGAGAGCCCGTGGGGGTCTTGGTGCCGGGAATCAGACCGATGATGTTTGCGATCAGGATGAAGAAGAACATGGTTGCCAGGAAGGGCATATGCTTCTCAAAACCGTGACCGATGGCGCCCTCACCCATGTTACGACGAACTGCATCGTAGCCGTATTCCACCATGCCGGCAAAACGGCCATTGGGAACCAGCTTCACGCGCTTGGCTGCAAGCAGCACAACAGCAAGAACGATCGCAAGGATGATGATCAGCCAGAAGGTGTATTGGGTAATGCTGAAGAAACCGAAATCGAAGACAGGAACGGAGTTAAAAGACTCGCTCAGCTCCTCAACCGGTGCAGCAATATCCGCCAACGGGTTGCCAGTAAGTTCCATAGAACTACTCCTCTACTACTTTCTATTCAACTTGATGCCGTACACAATTGCCGTTGCGCTCAGACCCAAAGCAAGAGCCAAAACGAAAGGCAACAATACATCCTTAGCCAGTTTGGCAACAACCAAGATCACAAGGATCATGACCAAGAAGGAAACCGCCAAGCTCAGCAAAAGCAGGCCGACGGAACCTACGTTGTTCTTTTCCGCCATCATTTTGCGCATGCGAGTGGAAAGTTTCAACATGGGAACAAAACCCACAGCGCCAACCAGAGCACCCAGCACAATGGCGATAACCAAGTTCACGCGCAGGACTCCCTTTCTTGTACCAACCTAGTCTTGTGTATGATAGCGAATATGCAAGCGTTACGTTAGACCCTAATTGGTAAATGTCTAATACTGGTGGGGAGCGGCAACAAAAGTTCTGCGAATTGCACAATCTTCTCTTTTTAAAACCGCTCTGGAGCCTTCCCCCTTTGTGGGCGAACCATCTATGACCCTGCGGGAGCGTCTTAAATTATCCGACCCCCTGTTCGACCGCTCTTCAAAAATTAAAGAAGACGCAATATAGCACCTGCTGCACGCGTTATAATTATTAGCTCGGAATTACGCTTCTCTAAGACGAAAGGAAGCATCATGACTGCTTTTGCAAATATGACGCGCAGCGAGCTGAAAACCCAGCTAGACGCTTTGCGCGCCGAGTATTTCGGCTACAAAGCCATGGGGCTGAAACTGAACATGGCACGCGGCAAGCCCGAGGCCGCTCAGTTTGACCTGAGCACCCCCATGCTGACCAATATCTCAACTGCCGCTGACTGCTTCAGCGAAGACGGCACCGACTGCCGCAACTACGGCATCCTGGACGGCCTGCCCGAGGCAAAACGCCTGATGGCCGTCATGCTGGACACTGACCCCGAAAACGTTTTCGTTTACGGCAACTCCAGCCTGCTGGCAATGTATGACACCCTTTCCCGCATCATGCGCTTTGGCGTGGGCGACGGAAAGCCCTGGAGCAGCTACAAGCACGGCATCAAGTGGATTTGCCCTGTTCCTGGCTACGACCGCCACTTCGCCATCTGCGAAGAGTTCGGCATTGACATGATCAACGTGCCTCTGCTGGAAGACGGCCCTGACATGGATATGATAGAGGCCCTGGTAGCCAGCGATGCCACCATCAAGGGCATGTGGTGCGTTCCCAAGTACTCCAACCCCAGCGGTGTAACCTACTCCGACGAGGTTGTACGCCGCCTGGCCGCCATGTCTACCGCCGCCGATGACTTCCGCATTTTCTGGGACAACGCCTACAGCGTGCATCACTTGTACGGCCCCGAGCGCCAAGATAAGCTGCTGGATATTGAACAGGCATGCAACGAGGCAGGTCATCCCAATCGTTACTACAAGTTTGCCAGCACTTCCAAGGTAACCTTCAGCGGCGCCGGCATTGCCGCTATTGCAACCAGCCCCCGCAACCTGGCTGATGAGCTGGCCCACCTGACCCTGCAAACCATCGGCTTTGACAAAATCAACCAGCTGCGTCACGCCCGTTTCCTGAAGGACGCCGAGGGCATTGCCGCCCACATGGCAAAGCACGCAGACATTCTGCGCCCCAAGTTCGAGTTGGTGCTGCAGCGCCTGGAAACCGGCATGGAAGATGTTACCGAGGCAAGCTGGTCCAAGCCCAACGGCGGCTACTTTATCTCCTTCAACGCCCCCAAGCACACTGCAAGCCGCATTGTGGCCCTGGCCAAAGAGGCCGGCGTGGTAATGACTGGTGCAGGCGCCACCTTCCCCTACGGCAAGGACCCCCGCGACTCCAATATCCGCATTGCTCCCACCATGCCTCCCATTGACGAACTGGACAAGGCGCTGGATGTGTTCATTTGCTGCGTGAAGATCGCTTACGCCGAAAAGCTTTTGGGCGAGCATCTGGACCACAAGGAAGAAACAGGCTTTTTCGCATAAGGTCCCAAAGCAGCGCCAAGCGCGTTGCGCCCTTTGCGCTTTTTGATGCACAAACAAAGACCCGGCCGAGGCCGGGTCTTTTCGTTGTTGCAGGTGATTCAAGCTTACAGGCTGGAATACATTTCCTTCAGCTTGGTCAGGTGATGGAAGCGTTCCATAGCTGCCTGCTCGTTGCGATCGAACAGCGCCTCGGCGCGATCGGGGAACTCGCGGGTCAGGCGGCTGTAACGAGCTTCGTTCATGAGGAAGTCACGATAGCCACCGGCGGGTTCGCGGGAGTCCAGAGTGAACTTCTTGCCTTCGGGAGCTGCGGGGTTGAAGCGGAACAGGTTCCAGTAACCGCAATCCACTGCCTTCTTCATCTCAGACTGGCAGTTCATCATGCCGCCCTTGATGGAGTGCATTTCGCAGGGGCTGTAGCCAATGATGATGGAAGGACCGGGATAAGCTTCAGCTTCCTGCAGAGCCTTCAAGGTCTGAGCGGGACGAGCACCCATGGCAACCTGAGCAACGTATACGTAGCCGTAGCTCATGGCGATCTCAGCCAGGGACTTCTTCTTGATATCCTTGCCAGCAGCGGCGAACTGAGCAACCTGGCCGATATTGGAGGCCTTAGATGCCTGACCACCCGTGTTGGAGTACACCTCGGTGTCAAAGACGAAGATGTTAACATCCTTGCCGGAAGCAATAACGTGGTCCAGGCCGCCGTAACCGATGTCGTAGGCCCAACCGTCGCCGCCGAAGATCCAGAAGCTTTTCTTGGTAAGGAATTCCTTGTCTTCCAGGATGCTCTTGCATACGGTGCAGCCCAGTTCTTCAACGGACTTTTCGCACATTTCGATCATGTCGGCAGCAGACTTCTTGCTCTTCTCGGCATCGTTGCGGGTATCCAGCCAAGCTTGAGCGATGTCCTTGTCGCGCTGGGAATGCCTCTCGCTAGCAATAATCTTGCCAGCCAGCTCAACCAGGCGATCCTGAACAGCGTTGTAGCCCAGCATCATGCCCATGCCGAATTCGGCGTTGTCTTCAAACAGGGAGTTGCACCATGCAGGACCATGACCCTGCTTGTTCACAGCGTAGGGAGAAGTTGCCGCGGGGTTGCCCCAAATGGAGGAGCAGCCGGTGGCGTTGGCCACAAACATGCGGTCGCCGAACAGCTGGGTAACCAGACGTGCGTAAGAGGTCTCGGCGCAACCAGCGCAGCTGCCGGAGTACTGCAGCAAAGGCTGCTTGAACTGGGAACCCTTTACCGTGGCGTCGGCCACTTCGGGCTTTTCGGTAATGTGGGTAATGCAGTAATCGTACACTTCCTGCTGCTTCTTCTGGGAAGCCTGAGGCACCATCTCAATAGCCTCAGTGGGGCAAACGCCCTGGCAAACGCCGCAGCCCATGCAGTCCAGCGGAGAAACGGTCAAGGTGTACAGGTACTTGCCCTTTCCCTTGCCAGCCTTAAAGGGCATCAGGCTGCATGCCTCGGGAGCGCCAGCGGCTTCCTCGCCCGTCAAGGCAAAGGGACGCAGAGTTGCGTGGGGGCATACAAAGGCGCAGGTGTTGCACTGAGCGCACTTTTCGGGGTGCCACTTGGGAACCAGAACAGCAACGCCGCGCTTCTCGTAGGCAGAAGCGCCCAAGACGAACTGGCCATCGGCGATGTTCTTGAAAGCGGAAACAGGCAGACGGTCGCCATCCATGTTGGCGATGGGCTCGGTGATCTCGGTGAACATCTTCACCAGAGCGGGATCGCCTTCCAGCACGCGCTCAACAGGGGTGTCAACGGCATCGGCCCAAGAAGCAGGAACTTCAACCTTTACGAAAGCGGTTGCGCCAGCATCAATGGCCTTGTGGTTGCAATCTACAACGTCTTGGCCCTTCTTCAGGTAAGACTTGGTAGCCGCTTCCTTCATGTAGTTGATGGCAACATCCAGAGGCAGCACCTTGGCCAGAGCGAAGAAGGCAGACTGCAAAACGGTATTGGTGCGACGGCCCATACCTACGCTGCGAGCCAGCGTAATGGCGTCAATCATATACAGCTGAATGTTGTTCTTGGCAATGTAGCGCTTCGCCTCGGCATTCAGGTTCTTTTCCAGTTCCTTTTCGGTCCACTGGCTGTTTACCAGGAACACGCCGCCCGGCTTCACGTCATTTACCATGCGGAAGCCCTTCATGATGTAGGACGGGTTATGGCAGGCCACGAAGTCGGCCTTGTTTACATAGTAGGGGCTGCGGATGGGCTGATCGCCAAAGCGCAGGTGGCTTACGGTTACGCCGCCTGTCTTCTTGGAGTCATACTGGAAGTAAGCCTGAATGTACTTATCGGTATGGTCGCCAATAATCTTGATGGAGTTCTTGTTTGCACCAACGGTGCCATCGCCGCCCAGACCCCAGAACTTGCACTCAATGGTGCCCTCAGCTGCGGTGTTGGGGCAATCGGGATCTTCAGGAAGGCTCAGGTTGGTCACGTCGTCAACAATGCCAATGGTGAACTGGGGCTTGGGTGCGTCCTTCTCCAGTTCCTTGTAGACTGCGAAAACGGAAGAGGGCGGGGTGTCCTTGGAACCCAGGCCGTAGCGGCCGCCGGTAACGGTGATGCCACCCCTGCCCTGGCTGTACAGAGCGCTTACGACGTCTTGGAACAGAGGCTCGCCCACGGAACCAGGTTCCTTGGTGCGGTCCAGAACGGCAATCTTCTTGCAGGTTGCAGGAATTGCCTCAACGAACTTGGCGGAAGCGAAGGGACGATACAGACGAACCTTGATCAAGCCCACCTTCTCGCCATGGGCGTTCAGGTAGTCAATAACCTCTTCAGCCACATCGCAGATGGAGCCCATGGCCACAATCACGCGATCGGCATCTTCGGCGCCATAGTAATTGAACAGCTTGTAGTTGGTGCCCAGCTTTGCATTTACCGCATCCATGTATTCCTCAACCACGGCGGGCAGAGCATCGTAGTGGCTGTTGCAAGCCTCGCGGTGCTGGAAGAATACGTCGCCGTTTTCGTGGGAGCCACGAGCAGCGGGATGCTCAGGGTTCAGGCAGTGCTCGCGGAATGCGGCAACTGCGTCCATATCGCACATATCCTTCAGGTCTTCGTAATCCCACAGGGCAATCTTCTGGATTTCGTGGGAGGTGCGGAAGCCGTCGAAGAAGTTCAGGAAAGGCATGCGGCCCTTGATGGCAGCCAGATGAGCAACAGCGGAAAGGTCCATAACCTCCTGCACGTTGCTTTCAGCAAGCATGGCAAAGCCGGTCTGGCGGCATGCCATAACGTCGGAATGGTCGCCGAAAATGTTCAGAGACTGGGTTGCCACAGTACGTGCGCTTACATGGAAAACGCAGGGCAACTGCTCTGCAGCAATCTTGTACATGTTGGGGATCATCAACAGCAAGCCCTGGGATGCAGTGTAAGTGGTGGTCAAAGCACCTGCGGTCAGGGAGCCGTGAACAGCGCCAGCGGCGCCGCCCTCAGACTGCATCTCGCACACCTTAACAGTAGTGCCGAAGATGTTCTTCCTGCCCTGTGCGGCCCAGTTATCTACATAGTCGGCCATGGGGCTGGAAGGAGTAATGGGGTAAATGCCCGCCACTTCCGTAAATGCATAGGAGACATACGCAGCTGCGTTGTTGCCATCCATAGACTTGAATTCTCTTGCCATACTTCCTCTCCTTGGATAGGGTTGTTGCGCCTTATCTTGCTGACGAAGAGCAGCTCAATACGTTTTGAAAAGAGCTCTTTGCGCCCTTTTCGGTGTCATTTATGAAACGAGGCATCGTTTCATGGTGAATAATACCGTGCCCATACTTTCCTTTAGACCGCGATTACCCTCACCTGCCGTTATGAGAACCCCAGCGGCGAAAAAAAGCCACATACCACGCCCCTCCCCTACAATTCCTCCACATTCGGGCATAAAAAATCGACCCTCCGAAGAGGGTCGATTGGTGGCTTTTGGACATCCAAAGCAGATGGAACTACAGGCCCAGACCAGCCTTTACGTCCACGTAAACTTCCTTGGGATCGCGATCGCCGTCAACTACAACCAGCTTGTTGCAGCCGCGGTAATAGTCAATCAGCGGAGAAGTGGAGGTGGCATATACGTCAAGGCGATTGCGAACGGTGGCCTCATTGTCATCGTCGCGCTGGTACATTTCGCCACCGCACTTGGGGCAAGATGCATCAGCAGCAGTGCCGATGTAGCCGCACTCCTTGCACATACGACGAGAGCACAGGCGGTTGATGATAACCTCGGGCTCAACGTCAATGAGCAGGGCTGCATCCAGAGGACGCTCCAGTTCAGCCATCATGGTGTCCAGAGCAACAGCCTGAGTGGTGGTGCGGGGGAAGCCGTCCAGAATAACGCCCTTAGCAGTGTCAGGCTGCTGGAAGCGCTCGCGCATCAGGTCGATGATCAGCTCATCGGGAACCAAATTGCCAGCATCCATGTAGCCCTTAGCCTTCAGGCCCAGTTCGGACTGCTCCTTCACGGCAGCACGCAGAATGTCGCCCGTGGAAATATGGGGAGTGCCAAATTCCTCAACCAGAAGAGCAGCCTGGGTACCCTTACCAGCGCCGGGAGCGCCGAGCAAAACAATATTCATGCTTTCTCTCCTTACTTAAAGAAGCCTTCGTAGTTGTATTCGCGCAGCTGAGAGTCAATCTTGGACATGGTGTCCAAAGCAACGCCAATCATAATCAGAATAGAAGTACCGCCAAAAGCCTGTACCAAGTCATTACCCGTGAAGAAGAAGATGATGGTAGGCACAACGGCGATTGCTGCGATGAACAGACCGCCAGGCAGAGTGATGTGGCGAATAACATTGCGGATGTATTCCACCGTAGCCTTGCCAGGACGAATGCCGGGAACAAAGCCGCCCATCTTCTGGATGTTGTTGGCAGTGTCTTCGGGGCTGAACACCATGGTGGTGTAGAAGTAGGCGAAGAACACAATCAGCGCGATGGTCAGAATCCAGTTAATCCAACCAGTAGAAACGGCATTGGCAAAAGTAGTCAGCCAGCCTACGTTAAACAGTGCTGCCAGCTGTGCAGGGAAGTACAGAATGCAGCTTGCGAAGATGATGGGGATAACGCCAGCGGAGTTCACCTTCAAAGGAATGTAGGTGGACTGACCGCCCATCATCTGGCGACCGACAACGCGGTTTGCATACTTAACCGGAATGCGGCGCTGTGCACGCTCAACGTAAATAATCAGCGGGATGATAACCAGGATGATTGCCAGGGTAAGAACCGTGACGGCAATACCCATGCCAACCTCGGAAGTCTCGCTGACAGAAGAGAAGATTGCGGCAGGAACGCGAGAAACGATGCTCACAAAGATGATGAGAGACATGCCGTTGCCCACGCCACGCTGGGTGATAAGTTCACCCATCCACATGATGAATGCGGTGCCAGCAACCAAGGTGAATACCACCATGAAGTCGGAAAGAAGTTCCGGAACTTCGCTAGAGAAAACAACGCCATAAGCAGAAGATTTGAAGAGCAGCAGGTAACCAATAGCGTTGATCAGGCCAAGACCCAAAGTCAGGTAACGGGTTACCTGAGTGATCTTCTTGCGGCCGGTTTCGCCCTCACGTGCCCATTTGCCAATGGCAGGAATAACGCTCTGCATCAGCTGCATAATGATGGACGCAGTGATGTAGGGCATGATACCCAGGGAGAACACGGAGAAGTTAGACAATGCGCCACCAGTAAACAGGTCGAGCATTGCCATAGAGACACCAGAGTTCTCGAAGGACGAAGCGAAGTCATGGAACGGAATGCCCGGTACAGGCACATACGAACCAAAACGGTACAACGCAAGGATAGCGAGCGTGAAGAGAAGCTTCTTACGCAGCTCGGGAACCTTGAATGCGTCAACAATTGAGCTTAGCAAGGCTGTTCAACCTTTCCTCCAGCTGCTTCAATCTTAGCCTTAGCGGAAGCAGATACCTTGTCAACCTTGATGGTCAGAGCCTTGGTAATTTCACCGTCGCCCAGAATCTTTACCAGAGCATCTTCGTGCTTGATGATGCCAGCGGCCTTCAGGCTTGCGCCGTCAACAACTGCACCAGCTTCGAAGTTCTCTTCCAGACGGGAGACGTTCACAGGCAGGTACTCAACACGGTTGATGTTGGTGAAGCCGGGGAGCTTAGGCAGACGACGGGCCAGAGGAGTCTGACCACCTTCGAAGCCGCAACCCTTGCCGCCACCAGCGCGGGACTTCTGGCCATTCATACCACGGCCAGAGGTCTTGCCCAGGCCAGAACCGCTACCACGGCCAACGCGCTTGCGAGAATGCTGAGAGCCCTCAGCGGGACGCAGATCCTTTAATTCCATTTTTTACTCCTTTTTCGCTTTCGGATGCACCTTTGCATCCGCGCTGGCAGCTCGCCGCCAGCAAACTTCCTTATACATGCACATGCGTTGCACGCAAATTTTGCATGCAACGCACATTGTACATCGATGAAATTGAGAGATTTCCCTCTCAAATTGGTACGTTGAATAGATTAAATCTCTTCAACCTTAACCAGGTGCTTCACCTTGAAAATCATGCCACGGACGCTAGCATTGTCAACCTGCTCAACAGTGCGGCCGATTTTGCCAAGGCCCAGAGCCTTCAGGGTCTGACCCTGATCCTTAGGACGAGCGATAGCGCTCTTGATCTGGGTTACACGAAGAGTCTTCTCTGCCATGATTATGCCTCCTTGGTGCCGAAGATCTTGGAGACGGTAACGCCACGACGAGCAGCGACTTCCTGAGGAGTCTCCATGAGCTTCAGGCCTTCTGCAGCAGCCTTAACGATGTTCAGGCAGTTGTCGGTGCCCAGAGACTTAGTGATGCAGTTGGTAACACCAGCCAGCTCCATGACGGCACGAACGGGGCCACCAGCCATAACACCAGTACCAGGCAGAGCCGGCTTCAGCAGTACGCGGCCAGCACCATATTCGCCCAGAATCTCGTGAGGCAGGGTGCGCTCGGGGGTCAGAGCAACCTCGAACATGTTCTTCTTTGCGTCCTCGACGCCCTTCTTGATGGCGTTAGGCACTTCGGCGGACTTGCCCATGCCAACACCAACATGACCGTTCTCGTCGCCTACGACAACCAGAGCGGTGAAAGCCATACGGCGACCGCCCTTAACGGTCTTGGAAACGCGGTTGATGTAAACCACGCGTTCCTGGAGCTCAGGAGCTCCGGCATTTTCTTGCTTGTTATTGCGAGCCATAGCTTCCTACTCTCCTTTTAGAATACCAGACCTGCTTCACGAGCAGCGTCGGCCAGAGCCTGCACGCGGCCGTGATACAGGTTACCGCCACGGTCAAACACGATGGTGGTGATACCAGCTTCGATAGCCTTCTTACCAATGATGGAACCCAGTTCCTTAGCGCCTTCCACGTTAGCACCGCTCTTGCCAGTAGCCTTGAAGTCGGGGCCCAAGGTGGAAACGCCCAGGAGGGTCTTGCCCGTCACATCGTCGATGATCTGAGCATAAATGTTAGAGTTGCTGCGGGTCACGCACAGACGCGGACGAGCTGCAGTGCCGGAAACCTTGCCGCGAACACGAGTGTGGCGACGACGCAGACCGGCTTGCTTTTTCTGAAGTTTATTCATAATAATCCCTTCAATCAGATACCGTTATGCGTCTTAGTCCTTGCCAGCCTTGCCAGCCTTGCGACGAACATTCTCGCCTTCGTAGCGAATACCCTTGCCCTTGTAGGGTTCCGGCTTACGCCACTTGCGGATGTTTGCAGCAACCTGACCAACCTGCTCTTTGCTAATGCCGCTGACAACGATTTCAGTCTGAGACGGGCATGCGAATTCGATGCCTTCGGGGCACTCAACCAGAACGGGGTGAGAGTAGCCCAGCTGCATTTCCAGGTCCTTGCCCTTCAGAGCAGCACGATAGCCAACGCCAACCATCTGCAGCTTCTTGGAGAAGCCGTTGCTAACGCCTTCTACCATGTTGGCAAGCAGAGTGCGGGACAGGCCGTGCAGGCTCTTGGATTCACGAGTGTCATCGGGACGCTCAACAGTCAGAACGCCTTCGTTCTGAGAAATGGTGAGAATGGATGCGAAAGTGCGAGAGGTTTCGCCCTTAGGACCCTTCACGGTTACGGTGTTGCCATCGATCTTCACTTCTACACCAGCAGGAATAGCGATGGGCTGCTTACCGATACGAGACATATCTAATAACCTCCCTTTCCTACCAGATGTAAGCGATGACTTCGCCGCCAACACCCTTGATGCGGGCATCGCGGTCGGCCATTACGCCTTCGCTCGTGGAAATAATTGCGGTACCCAGGCCACCCAGAACACGGGGCAGCTCGTCCTTGCCAGCGTAAATACGCAGGCCAGGCTTGGAGATGCGCTTAATGCCACGGATGGTCTTGGACTTCTTGCTGTACTTGAGGGTGATCTCCAGGGTTGCACGGGGCTCGCCTGCGATAACCTCATAGCCCGCGATGTAGCCTTCCTCGGCCATAATGCGAGCGATCTCGACAAGCTTCTTGCTCGACGGCATGGAAACCGTCTGCTTGCCTGCAGAGTTAGCATTACGCACGCGCGTAAGCATATCTGCGATGGGGTCGGTCATTGCCATTTTGTTTTTCTCCTTTGGTTCGTGATGAATCTCCACGCTGGTTCGTCGGCGCCCATAACGCCTCCGCCTCTACGAGAGATACACCTTGCGTAATTGGGGATCTTCTCTTACCAGGAAGCCTTGGTTACGCCGGGCAGTTCGCCTTTATTGGCAAGTTCACGCAAGCAAACACGGCACAGACCGAACTTGCGATAGAAAGAGCGAGGACGTCCGCAACGAGTGCAGCGATTGTGCTGACGCGTAGAGAACTTCGGCTCGCGCTTCGCCTTGGCGATCATCGATTTCTTAGCCATTCAGTTCCTTCTTTCTTATATCCTCGACCCGCGGCTTTTGTCCGCGGGTTCAAGTTCCAAAAAATTTGGGCGGTCTATTATAACACTAGTTGTTCTTAAAAGGGAAGCCCAGTGCAGTGAACAGAGCCAGAGCCTCAGCGTTATCCTGAGTGGAGGTCACGAAGGTGATGTCCATGCCACGAGTACGATCTACCTTATCGTAGTCGATTTCAGGGAAGATAAGCTGCTCGGTTACGCCCAGAGAATAGTTGCCACGGCCGTCGAAGCTGGTCTTGGAGATACCGCGGAAGTCGCGAACGCGAGGCAGAGCGATGGACAGCAGACGATCCAGGAATTCCCACATGCGGTCGCCACGCAGGGTAACCTTGCAACCAATAGCCTGGCCTTCGCGGATGTGGAAGCCAGCGATGGACTTGCGAGCACGAGTGATGCAGGGCTGCTGACCGGTGATGATACGCATATCATTAACGGCAGCGTCCAGCAGCTTAGCGTCGCCAGCAGCAGCGCCAACGCCCATGTTCACAACAATCTTCTCCAGCTTGGGGCACAGGGTGGGGTTCTTGATGCCCAGCTCTTCGATGAGCTTAGGGACAACTTCGTTCTGATACTTTTCCTTCAAACGAGGAGCCATGGTTTTCATTCCTTTCGATGATTTGAACGCAGGATTTCTGACCCTGCGTCCCTTCGGGCTTTTGCCCTCGGGGTCATAAATACTATCTGAAAAAGCTATTCGCTCTTTCAGGTTGAGCAAGGCGGCTCATCGACGGAGCTAGTTAGCGCGAAGGCTTTCCGCAGCGTACTAGGTACGTAAGGAAAGCCTGGAGCGTTAAATAGCCCGTCTAGGAGCCGTTCGAATAATTTCGCCTACGCGAATTTATTCGAAGTCCTTGCCGCACTTCTTGCAAACGCGGATATAGCCCTTCTTGCCTTCGACACGCTTGCGGGACACGCGGGTAGCGGCCTTGCATGCGGGGCAGATGAGCATCACGTTGGATACGTGCAGCGGAGCCTCCATGGTGGAGATGCCGCCCTGAGGGTTCTGCTGAGTGGGGCGCATGGCCTTCTTCATCATGTTGGCACCCTCAACGACAACGCGCTGGGTTTCGGGGATGGAACGCAGGATCTTGCCTTCCTTGCCCTTGTCCTTACCAGCGATGATCTTTACCAGATCACCCTTCTTGACGTTCATTTTCATTCTCTATCCTCCTTACAGGGTTTCCGGAGCCAGAGACACGATCTTCATGTACTTCTTGTCGCGCAGCTCACGAGCAACGGGACCGAAGATACGGGTGCCCCTAGGAGCACCATCAGCGTTGATTACAACGCAAGCGTTCTGATCGAACTTGATGTAGCTACCGTCGGCACGACGAACTTCCTTCTTCGTGCGAACAACAACGCAGCGGACAACGTCGCCCTTCTTAATGTTGCCATTGGGCTGAGCTTCCTGCACTGCGCAGATGATAACGTCGCCCAGGCCGGCATAACGGCGCTTGGAGCCGCCGATGACCTTGATGCAACGTACCTTCTTGGCACCAGAGTTGTCGGCCACGGTGAGCATGGTTTGCATCTGAATCATTATTCAAACCTACTTTCTCAATCACATAGTCTATGCACAAAGCAATAAACTATTTGGCCTTTTCAACAATCTTAACCAGGCGCCAACGCTTCATCTTCGACAGCGGGCGAGTTTCCATAATCTGAACGGTGTCGCCGACGCCGGCTTCATTCAGCTCGTCATGAGCATGGAGCTTCTTGGTGCCGATCATCATCTTCTTGTAGATGGGATGAGGCTTACGCTCGGTGATCTTCACGACGATGGTCTTATCGTTGCCTGCGCTGACGACGACGCCCTGGCGCATTTTACGGGAATTGCGTTCTTCACTCATTTGCAATCACACCTTTCCTTAAGCGCTAATTTCACGGGCGCGCATCTCAGTCTGGATGCGAGCAATGTCTTTCTTTACCTGCTTGACACGAGCGGTGTTGTCCAACTGGCTCGTTGCCATCTGGAAGCGCAGATTGAACAGTTCAGCGCGCGCTTCCTTCAGCTTTGCCGCCAAATCGTCGGCGGAAAGTTCGCGGATTTCAGCTGCCTTCATGTTTATTCCTGTCCTTCCGTCTCGCGGGAAACAATCTTTGCCTTGATAGGCAGCTTGTTGATTGCCAGGCGCAGAGCCTCGCGAGCAACTTCTTCTTCAACGCCGTCGATCTCGAACATGATACGGCCGGGCTTTACAACGGCCACCCACTTCTCGGGGTTACCCTTACCAGAACCCATACGAGTTTCTGCAGGCTTCTGGGTAATAGGCTTGTCGGGGAAGATGGTGATCCAAACATGGCCGCCACGCTTCATATGACGAGTCATTGCAATACGAGCAGCCTCGATCTGACGGTTGGTAATCCAAGCGGCTTCAAGAGCCTGGATACCCCACTTGCCGTGGTTCAGGCGGGTGCCGCCCTTTGCGTTGCCCTTCATGGAGCCACGCTGCACCTTACGATGCTTTACACGCTTAGGTACCAGCATTACTTAGCCCTCCTCTCACCACGATCGCGACGAGGACGAGCGGGACGAGAGCCGCCTTCCAGTGCGGGGTTCGGAGCCTTCTGGCCGGGCATCTTGTCGCCCTGGTAAATCCAAACCTGAATACCGATTGCACCGTAGGTGGTCACTGCGGTAGCAAAGCCGAAGTCGATCTTTGCACGCAGGGTGTGACGGGGAACGCGACCTTCGCAAACCCATTCACGACGGCTCATTTCAGCGCCGCCCAGACGACCGGAGCACTGAATACGGATGCCCTTAGCACCGCTCTTGCGAGCAGACTGGACAGCCTTACGCATAGCGCGACGGAAAGCAACGCGGCCTTCCAGCTGCTCGGCCACAGACTGAGCAACCAGGTTGGCGTCGAGTTCCGGACGCTTAACTTCAACAACTTCGACGGAAATCTTACCGTCAACGAATTCGGCCAGTTCCTTGCGGAGCTGCTCGATTTCAGCACCCTTCTTGCCAATTACGACAGCAGGGCGAGCAGTGGTGATGATAACCTTCACCTTGTCACCGGCGCGCTCGATCTCAATCTTTGCCACAGCGGCACGAGCGAGACGCTTTTCCAGATACTTGCGGATAGCAAGGTCGCTATCCAGCAGCGTGGCATAATTCTTACCAGCGTACCAACGGCTACGCCAGTCCTCGGTGATGCCCAGACGGAAACCGGTAGGGGATACCTTCTGACCCATGGATTATGCCTCCTCTCGAGTTGCTACGATGATGGTGATATGGCTCATACGCTTGCGGATGCGAGATGCAGAACCCTTTGCGCGAGGGCGAATGCGCTTCAAGGTGGGGCCTTCGTCAACAAAAGCGGTCTTTACAACCAGCTGCTCAGCGCGAACGTGATGCTGATGCTCAGCGTTAGCAACAGCAGAGTTCAGAACCTTCAGTACATCTTCGGCAATTGCACGGTTGGTGAACATCAGGATTTCACGAGCCTGCTCCACGGACTTGCCGCGAACGGTGTCAACAACGATGCGAGCCTTGCGGGGGGATACGCGAACGTATTTAGCTTGTGCTTTAGCTTCCATTCTTCACCCCTCCTATCGCTTCTTCTTCTTGTCAGCCGCATGACCCTTAAAGGTACGGGTCGGGGCAAATTCGCCCAGCTTGTGGCCAACCATGGATTCGGTAACGTAAACCGGCACGTGCTTGCGGCCATCATGGACAGCGATGGTGTGACCAACCATGTCCGGGAAGATGGTCGAAGAACGGGACCAGGTCTTCACTACGTCCTTTTCGCCTGCTTCGTTCATGGCCTCGATGCGACCAAGAAGACGGAGATCAACGAAAGGACCCTTTTTCATGCTTCTGCTCATTGGTTACTCCTTTCGTTTCCCATTACTTCTTACGACGGCGAATGATCAGACGGTTAGAAGCCTTCTTCGGGTTACGAGTGCGATGACCCTTAGTAGGAACGCCCCAGGGAGTCACAGGATGACGACCAGCGGACTTGTTCTTACCTTCACCACCGCCGTGGGGGTGGTCAACAGGGTTCATAACAGTACCACGAACGGAAGGACGGATGCCCATCCAGCGGCTACGACCAGCCTTGCCGATGTGAATGTTGCTATGCTCAGCATTGCCAACTTCACCGATGGTGGCGCGGCAGGTGATCAGCACGCGACGCATTTCAGAAGAGGGCATGCGCAGGATGGCGTAGTCACCTTCCTTGCCCATCATCTGGATGCTGGTGCCAGCGGAACGAGCGATTGCAGCGCCCTTACCAGGCTGAAGCTCGACGGCATGAATGAGGGTACCGACGGGGATAGCGGAAAGGGGCATTGCGTTGCCCGGCTTGATGTCAGCGCCAGCGCCGGAAATAACGGTGTCGCCAACCTTGAGGCCCTTCGGATGAAGGATGTAACGCTTCTCGCCGTCTGCGTAATGCAGCAGAGCAATGCGAGCGGAGCGGTTAGGATCGTATTCAATCGTAGCAACCTTGGCGGGTACGCCATCCTTGTTGCGCTTGAAGTCGATGATACGATAACGGCGCTTGTTGCCACCGCCCTGATGACGGGTGGTCACGCGGCCATAGTTGTTGCGGCCTGCCTTCTTAGACAGAGGCGCAAGCAGGGACTTCTCCGGCTTGTTAGTCGTAATCTCAGCGAAGTCAGAGACCGTCTGGAAACGACGTCCGGGGGAAGTCGGCTTATACTGCTTAATTCCCATTCTTACTTTTCCTTTCGTGGGCTCTTCCCTGCGCTTTTCCCGGTTCCCTTACCGCCTTCACTCGGCTCGGTTCCCGTGCAAAACCGCACGTCAGACCCATGTTCTTGGATTCTCGCTCGCACGCCTCATCGTACACCGAGAACCCCTCTACATAACGTGAAATGACGATTGCCCCCTTACGTTGATGAGGAGCGTAAGCGCTGACTCCGCCATTCCACGCGTCCGGGTGTATCCATAACAGTCCAGACGCAAAAGCGAATTATACTGGGATTCCTCTTCAATTGCAAGAACTTTTTGGGAGCTATCTGCGGAAATGCAACGGATCGCTATCGCCCCTGAAAATGAGCCACTGCTGCTGCTCCGGAGAAAGCGCCTCTTCGGCCTCCCCTTCCTCTTCGGATTCGTCATCCCCAGCGGAGTCGGGCTCTTCTTCCTCTTCCTGGCCCCAACCATACCACTGCAGCTCTTGCTGACTCAAAACGCCCTGCTGCAAGAAGAAGTGGCTGTAGTAATTGCCATTAATGACATAATCGGCCGATTCAAAAACCACGATATCGGGGTTAAACATGTTGAAGTATTCATCTATGTTGAAAATGTTCTCATAGGCATGAATGCACTCGGTGCGAGCAAACTGGTTATACAGGATGGTGCCCTGGGTGTTGAAGTAGCTGCCCTGGAACATGAGCAGGTTCAAGTCATTGCCGCAATTGGGGCTTTCCCACAAGTTATAAGTATGGAAACGCACCATATTAAGCGGGTCGTACTGGTCGGTCACGTTAACGGCCTGCTTACCATTTTCCTTATGCAAGTACTTGTAGGTATCAATGGGGTAATACACCGCCGATGCGGGCAGATAATCATGGTGCTCCATAACGGGCTTGTAATCGTTCTTCAAATCAGGCTGCTCAACGTTAAGACCCAAGCTCTGCAGATAAGAGATGATGGTCTGCGCGCCCACCAAAGCGCCCTCAGAATTCCAGTGGCCCACGTCATACACCTGATGGAACACTTCGTTGCCCCCAGCATAAGCAGCACGCAGCGCATCACCCAAATCAATGTAGGGAACCTCGCGCTCTTCCAAAAGCGGGGCAAGATATTCGAAATCATTCAAGGGGGCCGGCACATAATCAGGCACGAACTGAGAATATACGTGTTTCTTATCAGGAGAATTCACATATACGAAGGGCACCCCACGATCAATGCAGTACCGGTTCATAGAGGCAACGTAATCGGCATAATCGGTGAGATACTCCATATCCGCTTCTTCTTCTTCAAAAGCAAAGAAGGCGTGACCTTCAAGGCCGTATTCATACAGAGTGTCCGACAAGTCGGCGAAAAGCACCGAATTGGTTACGCCATGCAGGGAAATAAGCTCGTTACGGAAGGCAATGCGATCCATGAGATACGCTTCAACCTCTTCGTTATGTTCTTTCACCGAGTCAAACTTTTCGGGCAGTTCGCGCAGGAAGCGATTATCGTATTCCGAGAAAACCATCTTCTCGTTGTTCATCAGGGCGCAAGGAATCACAAGGCACGCAAACAGTGCCAAAAGCATAAGAACATCTGCGATTTTCTTAATCATGCGGCCCCCTTCCCCTTAGAACTGCGCGTACAAGAATGGACTATAAGTGCTGGTCAGAATGAAGGAATAGCACACCACCAACAACGCGGGAATGCACAGCATGCTCAGCACATGCCACAACGTGGTGTGTCCGAACCTCTTCTTCAAAGCAGGAACAATGGGCGTAGACAGAACAACGGCAAAAGCCATGGTGACGCCAACGTGAAAGTTGAAGTAGTAGAAGAAGCCGTATGCCATGAACACCGGCTCATGGAGACCCACCATGGCCTTCATGATGTCAATGGCCTGGGACATGTTGCCCGAACGGAAGATCACCCAGCCGAAGACAACAATAAGCATGGTAAATGCCCAGGTGATAGGCGCGGGGACCTTGAAGCGCGGCTCAATGTAGCGGCGATACAGCCGGTCAAGAATCATGAAGAAACCGTACCACAAACCCCAGACCACGAAGTGGTTGGCGGCGCCATGCCACAGGCCGGAAACGGCCATGACAATAAGCAAGTTCAGATAGACATTGCCGCGACGGCTGCCGCCCAAGGGGAAATACAAATAATCGCGCAGCCAGGAAGACAAGGAAATATGCCAGCGGCGCCAAAACTCGCCAATGGTCTTGGAAATGTAGGGGTAGTTGAAGTTCTCTTCAAAGCGGAATCCCAGCATGAGGCCCAAGCCAATAGCCATATCGGAATAGCCGGCAAAGTCAAAGAACAGCTGGAAGGAGTAGCACAGGGCGCCTAGCCAAGCCATGGGGGTGTTCACTGCGTCAAGAGCAAATACCATATCGGCCGTTTGACCCAACACATTGGCGATGATCAGCTTCTTTGCCATGCCAATGACAAAACGGCGTGCGCCCGTGACCGCCATATCAAGCTTGGGGGCAGCGGGGCACTGCTCATTGGCGCGGAACATTTGGCCATAGCGAACAATGGGGCCCGAAACAATCTTGGCAAAGAAGAAGGCCCACAGAAGCACGTTGAGAATATTGCGATCGGCCTTCAGGGTTCCTCGATACACGTCCATCAAGTACGAGATCAAGGAAAACACTAGGAAGGAAATGCCCAAAGGCTGAATCAGATCAGGGGCCTCATAGCTCAGGGGAACAAAGTGTTCCACCTGGCTCATAAAATAGTCCAGGTACTTGTAGTAGCACAGAAAGGCCACGCAAGCCGTTACGCCCACTGCCAGTACCAGCTTTTTTGCGGCTCCCTTGGTGGCATCTATGATAAGCGCCCCAAGGTAGGTGCCTATTGCGGCAATGAACAGGGTAATCAGGTGCTCAGAGGCAGCCCAATAATAGGCAAAGACGCTTACGGCCAAAAGGATGAGCTTCGCCATGGTTCGCGCCACCACGTGACCGCGACCAATGAGCTGAACCACGTAATACGCAATCAGCGTCACTGGAAGCACAATGCACATAAACGTCAGCGAGGTGAACGACAACTCATACCTTTCATTAGTCGATTGCCGCCCTACGCCACAATCACCTTGAGGGCAGCAGGCAACAACGATACATCAAAACTTACACCCGAACAGTCTTCCCCATCCATTTGGGCGGGAACAACGCCATCAAACTGCACGGTCACGCTCTGGGCCTGGCGCATCTCAATTTGAGGCGCGCCAACATGTTTGCCCTCCTTTGCTTTGGCGAACAGTTTAACAGCGCCCATCAAGCCCAGCGGCGGATGAGCAATGCAAATGTCAAAAACTCCATCATCGGGCAGCGCATCGGGGCAAATGATAAAGCCCCCGCCATAGGTGCGGCCCAACTGAATGGCAAAAGTCAGCGATTGTCCGACCACTTGCCCTTCCCCATCGAAACGCGCATGGTACTCATGCATGTCGCGATGAAACACCAACTGGCTCAAACCCGCTTCAAAGTACAGCGCGTTGCCCGTCTTGTTGGTGCGTTTACGGCGCTCCATGGTGTCAAGGGCAATAGCCGCGTCAATGCCAAAGGAAACGGTTTCCACAAAGTATTGACCATTGCACAGACCCACATCCACCGAGCGTATCTTGCCCGACAGCAACTGCTGGCAGGCAGCATCAACGTCCTGGGAAATGCCCAAAGTTCGGGCGTAATCGTTGCCCGATCCTACGGGAATAATGCCAAAAACAGGACGTTTTTCCTGTTCAATGGCCATAAGTCCGTTGGCAACCTCATGGATGACGCCATCGCCACCCAAGGCAATCACCGTGTCGTAAGAACCTGCGGAAGCCGCAAGCTCAACGGCATGGAGAGGAGCGTTGGTATATGCGCAGTCTAACTGTACCCCCGCTTCCTTAAAAAAAGCTGCAGCATGAGCGCCAGCAACCGCTCCCTCCCCCATCTTCGACGCGGGGTTCACAATGAGAAACGTTTTGCCCAGCTCATGCTGCATGAGAGTCTCCTTTAAACGATTAAGCCAAGCCGTATTCCTCTGCCAGCTCTTCGCGCATCTTGTACTTCAGAATCTTGCCAGCTGCGTTCATAGGGAATTCGTCAACGAACTTGATGTAGCGAGGAACCTTATGGCGAGCAATGCGGTCCTTCATGAACTCGCGCAGCTCAGGTTCGGTCATGGTCTCGCCTTCCTTCAGGATGACGCAAGCAGCGGCTTCTTCGCCGTACTTCTCGTCGGGAACGCCAACAACCTGAACATCCTGAACCTTGGGATGAGTGTACAGGAAGTCTTCAATCTCCTTGGGGTACAGATTCTCGCCACCGCGGATGATCATGTCCTTCAAACGGCCAGTCACCACATAGATAGGAAGCATGTTGCCATCCTTGTCGGTGTAACGAGGATCGGTGGTGCGGCAGCACATGTCGCCGGAATGCAGCCAGCCCTCAGCATCGATGGTGTCGCGGGTTTCATTGGGCATCTTGTAGTAGCCCTTCATGGTGTTGTAGCCGCGGCTGCAGAACTCGCCATTGGTACCATCGGGCACTTCTTCGCCAGTATCGGGGTCCACGATCTTGCAATCGATGTAGGGGAAGGCATGGCCAACGGTTTCGGTGCGCAGTTCCAGAGAGTCGGTCCATTCGCTCATGGTGGAGCCAGGGGAAGTCTCGGTCTGACCGTACACGGAAATGATGCCGGTCATGTTGATCTCATCGGGCTGGGCAGCGCGCTTCATCAGGTCGGGCGGACAGCCAGCGCCAGCCATGATGCCGGTGCGCATATGGCTGAAGTCAGTCTTGCGATAGTCGGGGTGATTGAACATGGCAATGAACATGGTGGGCACGCCGTTGAAGCAGGTAATGCGCTCCTGGGTGATGCAGGAAAGCGATGCCTTAGCGCTGAAGTAGGGCATGGGGCACATGGTGGCGCCATGAGTCATGGAGCTGGTCATGGACAGAACCATGCCGAAGCAGTGGAACATGGGCACCTGGATCATCATGCGGTCGGCAGTGGAAAGACCCATGCGGTCACCGATGGTCTTGCCGTCGTTCACCACGTTGCGGTGGGTCAGCATAACACCCTTGGGGAAGCCGGTGGTGCCAGAGGTGTACTGCATGTTGCACACGTCATCAGGGTGTACGTTGGCAGCCATACGCAGAATCTCTTCCTTGGGAACCAAGGGTGCGCGCTCCATGGCCTGCTCCAGAGTCAGGCAGCCGTCCATCTTGAAGCCAACAGTGATAACGTTGCGCAGGAAGGGAAGCTTCTTGCAGTGCAGCTGCTCGCCGGGTTTGGTGTCTTTGATTTCGGGGCACAGCTCATTCATGATCTTGGCGTAGTTGGAGTCAAGCGCGCTTTCGATCATGACGATAGTGTGGGTATCAGACTGGCGGAACAGGTACTCCGCCTCGTGAATCTTGTAGGCAGTGTTCACGGTAACCAAAACGGCGCCAATCTTGGTGGCGGCCCAGAAGGTGATGTACCAGGCGGGAACGTTGGTGGCCCAGATGGCAACCTTGCTGCCAGCCTTTACGCCCATGGACACCAGGGCGCGGGCAAAGTTGTCAACATCCTCGCGGAACTCTTCGTAGGTACGGGTGTAGTCCAGGGTGGTGTACTTGAAGGCGTACTGGTTGGGGAATTCCTCAACAACGCGATCCAGCACCTGGCCAAAGGTCAGGTCAATCAGGTCGAACTTGGGCCAAATGAACTGGCCAGTATTGTCGTGATTCCACTGCAGGGAGCGCTTAGCACCCTTGGTGCTGGCGAAGCGCTGCATGTAGTTCACGAAGTGAGGCATGATGATTTCGGGCTCGGTCAGATCCTCCATCCACTCAGGCATCCATTCCAGGGAGATGAAGCCGTCGTAGTCAATGGAGGAAAGGGCGGCCATAACCTCTGACAAGGGGAACATGCCCTCACCCACCAGTGCAGGAGAATGGTCGTGATCAGAGTCAACCATGTGCACATGCTTTACATAGGCACCCAGGTTGCGGATGGTGATAGCGGGCTTTTCCTCAAACTCCCAGTAGGGGTGACGCACCGACCACAGAGCGCCCAGGTAGTCGCTGGCGTATGCGTCCATGAGCTCACGCAGGCAAGCGGTGTCAGCGTAAATGCCGGCGGTCTCAATGAGGATGGACATCTTATTCTCTTCAGCGAAGGGCATAATGGCAGAAAGGGATACCTGAGCAGCCTCCTGATTGCCAGCAACGGCAGTTACGCACACGCCATTTGCGCCTAGATCGCAGGCAAGAGCAATGAGTTCCTGCAGCTCAGCGGTGTGATCGGCGCCATCGGCAATGTCGATGGAGGTGTTGAGCACGGCAACCTGCAGGCCCTTTTCGCGCAGGGCACGCACGGTCGCATGAGAGTTGTACTTGTGGAAGGGCGCACCCTTGCCCACCAGCTCTTCGTTCTTGGCTACATCAAAGACTTCAATGCCGTTGAAGCCCATTTCTTCGGCCAGGTCGACCAGCTCGTCCCAGGAGCGATCGCACCAGCCCTTGGTGGAAAATGACAGTTTCATTAGTTCTGCTCCTCGTAGACAACCTTGTTCAGGGCATTGACATAGGCATGGATGGATGCGCCGACGATGTCGGTGGAAATGCCGCGACCGGAATAAATCTTATCGTTGGCAGCCAGCTTGATAACGGTCTCGCCCATAGCCTCCTGGCCTTCGGTAACGGCTTGAACCTGGAAGCTATCCAGGTCATAATGATGGCCCACAATCTGCTCAATGGCGTAGAAAGCGGCGTCAATAGGACCATCGCCCAGAGCAACTGCCTCAACGGGATGGCCGTTCTTGATCATCTTCACGTAACCGCTGGCGGAAATGGTGTTGCCGCAGTTGATCACGTAAGAATCCAGCTCATAGGTGGGAGGCACCTGCAGAGCAGCGCTGGCAACGATGGCGTCCAGCTCCAGGCTGCCCACCTTTTCCTTCTTGGAGGCAATACGCAGGAAAGCTTCGTACACCTGAGCGGCGTCTTCGGCGGAAAGGTCGTAGCCCAACTTAGCAACGCAGGCCATGACGTCTTCCATGCTGTCATGGGCGGTGAGCACGATGCTCTCATCGGCGGATGCCATAGCGCCAGCAACGGACTGGCCCTTTGCCTCGCCGGCTTCGCACATGCGAGCAATCTGAGCGGAAATACGGTCAATTTCGGTAACGCGCACGGAGCAAGTTGCCTGGCAAGTATCCTGCTTGGTAGCCAAGATCTTTGCAATCTTGTCAGTGGAAGCAACGTTGAGCGCATATGCCGCGGTCTTCACTTCGCCGGCGCCTTCCATGATGCTTGCAATGGCGCAGGCATCGGCCATGGCCAGCTCATCGCTGCAGGAAACGCCCAAAGTGACGTCGTTCAGAGCGGGAGCGGCAACGTACAGGTCCTTGATGAACTGGGCGAATTCGGCGGGCAGCATCTTGCCTGCGGTGTCGCACACGGTAACAGTGGTGGCGCCAGCGGCAATAGCCTTGGTCACAACGTCAGCCAGGTACTCCATATCGGAGCGACCAGCGTCAATGGCAACGAATTCAACGTTTTTAGTCTTTGCGGCGCAGGCGGTAATGGTGGCCACAATGCTTTCGGCCATGGTGTTGGCCTTCTTGCCGTAGATGTATTCAATCTGAGCGGGGCTTACCGAAGCCTCAACCTGCAGACGAGCATCCTTTGCCTCAGCCAAAGAAGCCCAGGTGAGCTCGATGTTTTCGCCATCAAGAGCAACGGGAACAGCCAGAGCGCTGTTCTTCACGATGGAAGCAATAGACTTGATCAGAAGGCTGTCGGCCTTGGGACGCTCGATGCCTTCCATCTCAATAACGGAAGCACCCAAACGATCCAGCAGCTTTGCCATTTCCAGCTTCTCTTTGAAAGACAGGGAGAATGCCTTTGAACGGGCAAACTGCTTCATGGTTACGTCGGAGACGCGCACATTTTTCATTCGTTCTTCTCCTATTTCATTGCGCTTTTACTTTTTCTATATTCAGGCTTCTACCAAAAATTGCTGTAGAACCTTAAATTTTACTCTTTATTCCCTATCCTATGGAGGGGGAATAAACATTTTGCCTGATAAATACTGGAATCTACACTTCATTGCATGCAATTCGCCAGCATATAAAAAAACGCCGCCGACCCTCACGGACCGGCGGCGTCTCAATGGACCTACAACGGGTACCGCTTATTCAGCGGCCTCCTGGTTTTCCTTAACCGGCTCGTGAATGATTGCATGCTTAACTAAGTACTTAGCGGCGCACACGCGTTCGGCAGCTTCGCGTAACACGAAGTTGCGGCCAGTTTCCTCTAATTCCTTGCGAGCCTGAGTGGGGTACTGAGGATTCATGTTCTTGCAAGCATCCATGATGTCTTCCTCGGTAACAACCAGCTTCTTCTTGCGATAGATGGCATCCAGGCAGAAGCCCATAACCAACTGCTGGCGAGTTTCCAGCATCATGAGCATGTTCAGCTGCTGAGCGCCGCCGTTCTCCTGCTCGAACTGTTCCCAGGTCATACCGGAAGCAGCAACCTGCTGGCGGATGCGGTCCTGGATCATCTTGCTGGTGACTTCGTAAGCTTCATCGGCAATGGAGCCCTTGAAACGGCTGGTCAGAGCACCGGCAGCAGCATTGCGCAGTGCAGCGTCATACTGCTCGCGCTGAGCGTCGGTCATTTGCTTTTCAATGGAAGCTCGCAGGTCGTCCACGCCACGATACATGGGCATGTAGCTCTTAACCCACTCGTCGTTAATCTCAGGAACAACTTCCTGCTGAATTTCCTTAACGGTAACGGTGGCATCAACAATCTGCACACGCTCGCCATGCTCGGGATCCCAGTCGGGAGCCTCGAAGGTGAAGGTCTTGGTTTCGCCGGGCATCATGCCAAGAACGGCAGCGTCAAACTGAGGAGGCATGTAGCCAGCATCAGCAACGTAAGGACGTCCGTCGGTGTTCAGACCCTTCAGGGGCACACCGTCGCAAGATGCTTCAATCGCAATAAGGCAGGTGTCGCCGCTGCGCACTTCGTGCTGCTCATCGGCGGTCTCAAAGGAGGTGTACTGCTCTGCCATCTGGGCAATCTGCTGATCAACGCCAGACAGGTCAGCCTTGAAGGGACGGAAGGTGAACTCAACAGGCTCGTAAGAGGTCAGCTCGTACTGAGGCTTAGGGGTTACGTTCAGGGTAAAAGCGAACTTCTTGCCACGCTTGAACTCGGTGGTGCCCATGGGTTTAGGCGGGAACAGAGGAATGATGTCCTTCTTGTCCAAGGCCATGGGGGCAATGAGCTCAAGGGCACGGCCCTGAACCATGGAATCCAGATCGGTGATGCCCAGCTGTTCCTTAACAGCCTGCTCTACCGTGACGTTCCTCTGGGGGCGCAGGCCCATCTGATTTGCAAATTCAACGGATGCGGTATAGAAAGCCTTGGCTACATCCTCTTCAGAGGCAACGCAGTCAAGCAGGATCTTGCCGCCGTCAATCTTTTTCTGAGTTACTTTCATGCTCTAACTCTTTTCTTCATTATCTCACGCGCCTTTTACGGCATAGCAATTGTTGAAACTGCATTGTACCCTACCTAAAGCGCAAAGGCATTATCTCCTTATGCATTTTGGCACACTTTTAGGGGAACGGTCATACTCTTTCCTAAGAACATTGGCAAATAAAAAGACCCCCTCAAAAGAGGGGGTCTGGAAATTGACACATTCGCACTACAGTCAGCGAGCGGCAGATCGACGGAGCATATTCACCCGAGTAGCGACCGAGCGGCCTAAGGGCCGTGAGGTTAAAGCGTACGCAGAGCGAAAAGTCCCGTTTAGCTGACGCGTAGCGTCGAGTAGTTGCGCTGTTCGAAAGAGCAGCGCAACGAATTAGGCGCCAAAGATTTCGATCTTGTCGTCGGCAGAGAGAGTAACCATAGCCTTCTTCCAGGTACGGGTCTTGCCAGCGATACCACGACGCTGCTTGGGCTTAGCCTTCACATTCAGGGTGTTAACCTTAACAACCTTCACGTTGAAGATGGCCTCAACAGCCTGAGCAATCTCAACCTTGTTGGATTCCTTAGCTACCTCAAAGGTGTAGCAGTTCTTCTCCATCATGTCGTAGCTGTGCTCGGTGATAACCGGGCGAATGATAACCTCGCGAGGATCCTTCATTATGCGAGCACCTCCTCAATGCGAGCCAGTGCTTCAGAGGTCACAACGAGCTTCTTGTTGTCCAGGAAGTCGTAAGTGTTCATGAAAGCAACGGGGATAACAGTAACGGACTTGATGTTGCGGAAGGACAGGAATGCGTTGATGTCATCGTCGCCGATGATGACGGTGGAACGACCCTTAACATCCAGAGCCTTCAGTGCAGCAACAGCAGCCTTGGTGGAAGGTGCTTCGAAGTCGAACTTATCAACAACGATGATCTCGCCGTCTGCCAGCTTAGCGGACAGAGCGGAACGCATAGCCAGCTTAACTTCCTTCTTATTGATCTTGATGTCATAAGAACGAGGATGCGGGCCAAATACGATGCCGCCACCGGGCATCTGAGGCGCACGGCTGGTACCCTGACGAGCGTTGCCGGTGCCCTTCTGGCGGAACGGCTTCTTGCCGCCGCCGCTTACCTTACCACGGGTAAGAGTGTTGCTCGTGCCCTGGCGCCAAGAAGCACGCTGTGCGCGTACAACCTGATGCATCACAGGCACGTTCGGCTCAATGCCGAACACGGAGTCGGCCAGCTCGGCAGTGCCAGCTGCCTGACCCTTCGTGTCTTTGATCTCAATAGTTGCCATATTTATAGCTCCTCAACTTGCTCAATTAAGCCATACGGACACGGACGATGCCGTTCTTGCCACCGGGGATAGCGCCCTTAACCAGGATCAGGTTCTGCTCTTCGTCAACGCGAACAACAGCCAGGTTCTTGACCGTAGTGGTCTTGCAACCCATGTGACCAGGCAGACGCAGGCCCTTGAATACGCGGGAGGGCGTAGCGCACATACCCACGGAACCAGGAGCACGATGGAAGTGTGCACCATGGCCACCGGGGCCACCAGCGAAGCCGTAGCGCTTGATAACGCCAGCGAAGCCCTTGCCCTTGGAAACGCCCTGGACGTCAACTGCCTTCACGTCAGCGAAGTCAGCAACGGTCACAGCGTCGCCAATCTTGTAGTCGGCAGCGTTCTCAACGCGAACCTCACGCAGGTAGCGTGCAGGCTCAGCACCCTGCTTGGCGAAATGGCCAGCCATGGGCTTGTTGATGCGGGGGTCGCCAGACTGCTTGTAGTAACGAACTGCACCAAAGCCCAGCTGAACAGCTTCATAGCCATCGGTAGCAGTGGTCTTTACCTGGCATACCTTGTTGGGCTCAGCCAGGATGACAGTAACGGGAACCAGGTTGTCATTTTCGTCCCAAACCTGGGTCATGCCGATCTTCTTACCGTAAATTGCGTTAATCATTTCAGCACCCCCTACAGCTTGATCTCAATGTCAACGCCAGCGGGAAGGTCGAGACGCATCAGAGAGTCAACCGTGTTGCTGGTGGGCTCCAGGATGTCAATGAGACGCTTGTGAGTGCGCATCTCGAACTGCTCACGAGAGTCCTTGTTCACATGCGGGGAACGGATAACGCAGTACAGGTTGCGCTCCGTGGGCAGGGGAATAGGACCGGAAACCTTTGCGCCCGTCTTCTGAGCGGTGTCAACGATGAGCTTGGTGGACTGATCCACGATCTCATGGTCGTAGCCCTTAAGG
>JAQXTF010000082.1 GCA_029219345.1 Eggerthellales bacterium | reverse complement strand
GCCATAGTGGTCGCAACGCAAGCAGCGACCGCATTCTTGCTGGGCTTCTTCCAGGCTCATTTCTTCTTCCACGGCGTCAAAATCGGCACGACGCTGGCGCGCGGGGCGCTCGGCGATGTTCACGCGGCCATATGCCGTGCGGTCGTTTTCCTTAGGCTGAGGCGCCTCAACGTCGCAGTTCAGGGTGTGGTGATAGCCCAAGAACTCGTCGATGTTGCGAGCTGCCACTTTACCGGCGCCGATGGCGCGGATGACCGTCGCAGGGCCGGTTTGGCAATCGCCGCCCACGAAAATGTTTTCATAGCCGGCAGCTTCCAGGTATTCGTTGGCAACGAAGCGGCCACGGTTTGCCTCCATGCCAAATTCCTCGAAAGGACCCGAAACAATACCCTGACCAGAAGCAATAAGAACAATATCGGCCTCAATGCGATTCTGGGGCTTGTTGGCGTTCACGGGAGCAGGACGCCCGCCACGCACGGCGCCAATACGCTGAGGCTGGGTGACAACGGCGCAGCAGTGGCCGCTTTCGTCCAGTTCAATGCCCACGGGGCTTTGCAGGGTGAGCATCTCCACGCCTTCCTGCATGGCGCTTTCCACTTCGGCGAGCAAAGCGGTCATGTCTTCAAGGCGACGGCGGTAAATGCAATTCACCTCGGCAGCGCCGCAGCGAATGGCGGTGCGGCAGCAGTCCATAGCCACGTTGCCGCCACCAATGATGGCAACCTTCTTGCCTGTATAGTCGGGGTACTGGCCATCGCCAATTGCACGCAGCATGTCAACAGCAAAGCTCACGCCAGGAGCATCTTCGTGGTCAAGGCGAATGGAATTACCCACATGGGCGCCAATGGCCACGTAAGCGGCATCGTAAGTTGCGCAGATGCGCTCCATTTCCTGGGTACCAATGGCGGCGTTCAGCCTCACGTCAATATTGCCCACGGAAAGAATGGCGCGAATGTCTTCGTCCAGGCGCTCGCGGGGGAAGCGGTAAGCGGGAATGCCGTAACGCATCATGCCGCCCAGCTGGGCCTTTTCCTCAAACAGGGTAACCTTGTGGCCCATAAGAGCCAGGAAGTATGCGCAGGTCAAACCGCTGGGGCCACCGCCAATGACGGCAATGCTGCGGCCGGTATCAACGCCGCGGGCAGGAACGGGGGCCTTATCGGCCGGGAACTGGTCAACGGCAAACTTCTTAATACCACGAATATTCACCGGAGCGTCAAGAAGGGTACGGCGGCAGCGCAGCTCGCAGGGATGCTCACACACAAAGGCGCAAGCCGTGGGGAACGGATTATCCTTGCGAATCATCTGAATGGCTCCGGAGTAATCACCCTGGCCCACCAGGGCAATGTAGCCGGGAACATTCACATGGGCGGGGCACAGCGACTCGCAGGGCACGGTCTGGCCTACTTCTTCCTGGCATGAGTGGTTTTCCACATGGGAAGCATATTCCGCTGCGAAGGTTTCCATGCCGTCCAGCACATCCTGGGCCGCCTGGTAGCCAATGGCACAGTCAGAGGTGTCGCGAATCATGGTTGCAAGCACCTTGGCCGCTTCCAGAACGGAAGCGTCTGCCTGGCATGCGGCAATCTCGGCCAGCATCTTGCGCAGCTGGGGCAGGCCATCGCGGCAAGTCACGCACTTGCCGCAGGTTTGCTGGCAGCCGGCGTCCAAAAGCGCAACCTGCACCGTTAGGGGGCATTGACCAGGAGGCGTTGTATCAACCCTTCTGTCAAATCGCTCCACATAGCCACCGATTTTGGTATCGGTGTTCAATGTGGGCAGAACCTTAAGCTTGCTCAAGGTTCCTCCTTTCCTCATTTCCCTTTATCTCTACTTCTCTTTCTTGGCGTATACATACCAGTAGGACAAGCCCACCAGAATGGCACCACCCACGGCGTTAGCCAGGGTTACGATGCCAATATTATAGAAGATGCCTACCAGGGTGATGGAGCCGGTCGCATAGCCTCCCATCTGGGCAAACAGGCCTTCAAACAAGAAGAACATGTTAGCAATGCTGTGCTCAAAGCCGCAAGCCACAAAGGCGGTTACAGGCATGATCACGCAGAACAGCTTATCAACCATGGTGCGGGCGCCAAAGCTCATCCACACCGCCAAGCACACCAGGAAATTACACATGACGCCCTTGCAGAACAGGGTGAGCACATCAGGAGTCACCTTGCCCGCCGCAATAGAAACCATGGCCGCGCCCACGGCGCCACCGTTCATGTCGGCCATATGGGCGCCATACACCAGGACGGCAATAAGCAGCGAACCCACGAAGTTGCCAATCCACACAACCACCCAGTTGCGCAGCAGACCCTTTACGTCAATCTTTCCGCTGTTCAGGCCGCACACCATCAGGCAGTTGCCAGTGAACAGCTCGGCACCGCAGCACACCACCAGCATGAGGCCCATGGAGAAGCAGGTCGCACCAAACACACGCTTAACGGCAAAAGGCAGTTCCGTGTCGCCCTGCACCAGGGTGAACAGAGTGGCGCCGCAGGCAATGAAAGCGCCTGCCAGAATGGCCAGCACAAACATCTTGCCCAAAGCCATAGTTGCCTTACCCGGAGCCAAAGACTCTGCCTTTGCTTCAATTGCAGCCGGGCCTAGCGCGTCGGGGCGAACGGCGGCAATGTCTTTCTCTTCCAGTAACATAAGTACCTCTCTAAGCAATAAACAACCCCGGAGCTCATTGCCCCAGGGCTCGTAAAACCTGACACATGGTATACTGACCGTGGTTCTATCTGTAGAGCCAATTTTATGATGTTTTTTAGAACCAGCCTTAAACGGAGCATTTTTGCCCCGAAACGGGCCCTTGAAACAAAGATTTTACGTAAAGGAGCGGGCATTTTGCTCACTTACGACCTTAGTCAGCGCGGCGGTACGCCGCTCTACGAATACCTGTACAGCCAAATTCGTCAGGACATCATCGATGGCATCCTACAAGCAGGGGAACGACTTCCTTCTAAGCGAGACCTGGCCCGTCATTTGGGCGTAGGGGTTATCACCGTGGCCAACGCCTACGATCAGCTGCTGATGGAAGGCTTCATTCGATCTGAAGAACGCCGCGGCTTCTTTGTGGAAAACGTTTCCGGTTACCGCCGGAAACCCCCTAAGCCGGTGGCGCCTAAGGAAGAGCCCCCCGAAGAGCCCGATGAAGAATTCTTCGCCGACTTCAAGGCCAATCGCAGTGGTGTGTCTCACTTCCCCGCCTCCATTTGGAGCCGCTACATGCGCGAGGCCCTTTCGCTGCCCACCGACAACCTGCTGAAAACCATTCCCTACAACGGCCTGCTAGAACTGCGCTGCGCCATTGCCGGCTACCTTTCCCGCAGCCGCGGCATTGAGGTGGCACCCAGCCAGATCATCATTGGCGCAGGCACCGAATACCTGTACGGTCGCTTGATGCAGATGATTGGCAGCGGCACCACCATCGCCTTTGAGGAGCCCGGTTACCAGCGCCTGGTCTCCATTTCCGAAAGCTACGGCTGCAAGGGCCGAAACATTCCCATTGACGAAGAGGGCCTTATTGTTTCCGAACTGGAGAAAACCGAAGCCGCCGCGGTGCATGTTTCTCCCGCCAACCATTTCCCCACGGGCATTGCCATGCCTATTCAGCGGCGCCTTGACTTGTTCAAATGGGCAAACCGCACAAAAGACCGCCTGATCATTGAAGACGACTACGATAGCGAGTTCCGGTTCAATGGGAAGGCCCGGGTGCCGCTGTTCGCCCAAGATGCCAACCAGAAGGTTATTTACATCAACACCTTTTCCAAGAGCCTGGTGCCATCGCTGCGCATTAGCTACATGGTACTGCCGCCCCGCCTGCTGAAACGTTACGTGGAAACCCTAAGCTTTTACTCCTGCACCGTTTCCAGTTTCGAGCAGTATGCCCTGGCGCGTTTTATTGACGAAGGCCACTTTGAGCGTCACATCAATCGCATGCGCAACTTCTACCGCGGGCAGCGCCAGCTTTTGCTGAACGCCCTGGAAGAATCGCCCCTGGGAAAGATTTCCACCGCCATTGAGCACAACGCCGGCACCCACTTCATGCTGCGCGTTGACACAGCTCTTTCGGGCAAGCAGATCAAAGAAGCCGGCCGCGAGCAAAACCTGAATATTTCGCTGATTTCCGATTATTACCTGAACCCCGACGAGGTTGACAGTCGCACCCTGGTAATAAACTACGCAGGCATTGAACCCCACCACGTAAACGAAGTGCTGGCCCGACTGGGAAGCATTTTTCCGGAGTGCGGCTAGGGCAGGCGCTCACCGCGGGAGGCTATGCGCTGGCGAGCCTCGCGCAGCTTACCCTCCACCCTATCGAGCATCTGGTCGCGGGCAGATTCCACCTGGTCGATTACCTGATCGCGTGCGGCCTCAACCTGGTCGATCATCTGGTCGCGAGCAGATTTCAGGGCGTCGTTGGCCTGCTCCCTCACCGTGGAGCCCAGAGCGTCGGCCAGCTCGCTTGCAAAGCGGCGCAGAACCTGGGCTTGCTGGTCATCCACGCTGGAAGCCGCGGCCTGCAGGTACAGCACGCTTTGGGCGCCGCCGCCGAACAGGGTGGTCAAGTCGAAGGCTCCTGAGGAATACGCAGCCTGGAACAGGGCATTTACAAACGAGGACAGCTCTTCGTCGGTGTAGGAGTGAATCCAATCGCGGGTAGCGATGTCAATGGTTTGGGAAGCCGGGGTAAGGCCTTCGCGACGCACGAAGGCATCGCCTTCCACCTCCCAGCTGAACAAGTCGTGCTGCATGAAGCCCAGCTCAACGCTTTCCACCACACTGAAGGCGCTTTCAGAATCGAGTATCATGCCAATAATGGAGTCTTGGGGCACCAGCTTGCGGAAATGGGGCGCCGCCGCCGCAAATTGCTGGGAAGTGAAGGCGTCTTTCTTGAAGCCGGGGCCATCGAAGCTGTAGAAGGCCTCAACCTCATGGCTGAGCTGGGGATTTACCATCAACACGTATTCCGCCAGGTTGCCGCCTTTCGAATGACCGCCCACATACAGGGGCTTTGCGGGGTTCTGGGCAAGGCAGTTGCACACGTAATCAAGGGCCAGCTGCTGGCCCGGAATGGGATTCATGAACGACAGGTTGAAGTCTTCGTGCCAGCCCGTAAGGGAGGCGTCAGTGCCGCGCAGGCCCACAAAGGTGAACTGGGGGCAGCTGAAGGTGGTAGCAGAAAACTGCACTTCCCTGATGGGGTCAAGCACGGTTTGGTAGCCCGTAATGGTCACGGAACGGTAGCGAGGGCTCATGGCCGCCGCAATGAGGCACTGGCGCACGTTATCGGCCGCCAAGCCCGTGGGCAGGACCTCCAGGTGCTCAGCGCACAGCAAGTCGCGCAAGGTCAGGCAGGGGTGCCCGCCCTGGGCACCAGACACCAGCAGGCCGTCTTCTCGCAGGTCAGCCAGGGAATAGGCGGTTGCAGCCAGCTCCACGCGCACCATGGCCAGCTGGGTGAACACCGCTGCATCAAGCTCGTTGAAGGGCAGTTCGTCAAAGGTGGCAAACTGGGTTTCCACATAGGTTTGCAGGTTCATGATAACATCCCTTCCCTGCTTTGAATGGGTTTACCTTAGCGATACGACACAATCAGGCCGCCGCGCTCGGCGTAGAAGCTGTCCAGGCCGCGGGTGGGGCCCAGCAGCACGCGGGCGTTGGGGTACTTCGTCAGAATCATGTCGCGCAAAGCCTCTGCCATCTGGGCGTTTTGCACATGGGTGATGGCCGCTTCAATGCCCTTGAAGCCGCGCTCCTCCATATCGGCCACGATGCCCTTGAGCATGCGCGCGCTGCCTTTGACCTTGGATTTCATGGCAATAGTGCCGTCTTTTTCAATGCCAATGCCCCACATGTTCAGGGTTTTTGCCAGAAGGCCCGTGAACTTGCTCACGCGGCCGTTTTTCACCAGGTTGCCAAAGCTGGAAAGGGCGAACACCGTCTTGGTCTCGGCCACGGTGGCCTTAGCGCGGGCGAAGATTTCGTCAAAAGGCAGGCCCTCGTTGGCCCAAGCGGCCATGTTGTGAATGGCCAGCAGGGCGGCGGTGCCGGTGGCGCGGCAATCCAGCAGCTCAATGTGCTTTTCGGGGTCTTCGGCGCAAGTCATATCACGCGCAACCTCGGCGCTGCCGAAGCTGCCAGAAAGGCCCACGGAAATAGTGACGGCGATGCTTTCCTTGAAGCGGGCGAACTGCTGGGCCCACACATGGGGCGATGGACACGAGGAGCTGCCAGCCTCTTTGCAGGCCTCCATGGCGTCCAAGAAAGCAGGCACGCTCAGCGAAGCGTCATCCACATATTCAACTTCGCCCACACGCATGCTAAACGGCACGGTGACCAGGTCAAAGTTTTCGCTGGCAAGATCGCCATCGAACATATCGCAAGAAGAATCGGCAACAACGTGCAGAGCCATGGGTCCCCCCTCGTAAACGCGGTATGCAATCATTGGCTTAATTATACTGTAGTTAGCCGATGGAGCGCAGTCATTAATTGGTAGCAGACGCGTATTGGGGGTACAATCCACCAAGATGTTTCACAAGGAGTTTTTCATGGCTGCAGCTCAAAACCACGTGCCTTTGATTGGCATTGTTCCCTCATATGTTCCAGAAGAGGACGTTTACCGCTTAAAGGCGAACTATTGCGAAGCCGTTGAGCGTTGGGGCGGCATGCCGCTGGTGCTGCCCATGACCGACGACGTGCGCATTTACGAGTATCTGCTGCCTCAGATTGACGGCTTCCTGTTCACCGGCGGCCAGGACATCAGCCCCGAATGCTACGGCGAAACCTACCACAGCGACAAGCTTTCGCCTTTGACGCCTCAGCGTGACCGCATGGAAGATCGCATTCTGAATTACGCCTATGACCTGGATATTCCCGTGCTGGGCATCTGCCGCGGCATGCAGATGATCAACGTGCACTTCGGCGGCACCCTGTATCAGGACCTGGCCGACGAACACTGCTCCATTGGCGGCAACCGCTGGGCTTTGGAGGGCATTTACGTGCCCGATGGCACCGACGTGAGCCTGGTGAGCACCCACCTGACCGATGAGGACATTCGCCGCGCACTGTGCCCCGGCTGCATCTACGAGGGGAAAGGCCACCCCCAGTGCCCCACCGACCGCCTCGAGATGGCCCGCACCACCGAGGAGTACGGCATCATGCAAAGTTCCGAGGCAACCCGCCTGAAGCACTGGCAGGAAGACCATTACGAGTGCCCCAGCCATTTCGTGAACATTGACCCCAACACCAATCTGGGCCGCATTTTGGGCACCGAGCATCTGGCGGTGAATTCCATGCACCATCAGGGCGTGAAGACCGTGGCGCCGTGCCTGCGCGCTGCAGCGCATGCCACCGATGGCCTGGTAGAGGCCGTGGAAATGCCCAATCGCCTGTTCTTCATGGGCACCCAGTGGCACCCCGAGTTCTTCCCCGTGCGCATGGGTCTTCTGTTCAAGGCCTTCATAGATGCCAGCCAGCAGCGATACGAAGAGCGCCTGGCCGCCGGCCTGACTTGCCGCATCGAAAGCGCCGTTGACGTGGTCATTCGCGAAAGCCCCACCCGCTAGTGAGACACTTTGCCCTGAGCTGTTTGTCTCATTTTGCCGGCAAAATGAGACAAACAGCTCAGGGCAA
>JAQXTF010000081.1 GCA_029219345.1 Eggerthellales bacterium | reverse complement strand
GCCCTTGGAGCTGGTGCTTGGGAAGCTCGACCTCAAGCGCTCCACCTACTACTACCTCAGGTCCCATCCCAAGAAGGACGCCTACGCAGACGTGAGGCCGCTGGTCAGGGAGATATTCGCCCGCACTCCCAACGGCATGGGATACCGGCAGGTCGCCATGGCGCTCCGTGCCGAGCAGGGGCTCTGCATATCGGGGAAGACCGTGCTGCGGCTCATGCGCGAGGAGGGATGCGCCTGCAGGATCAGGAGGCGCCGCTACAACTCGTACAAAGGCGAGGTCGGCAGGGCCGCGGGAAACGTGCTGGACAGGGACTTCTCCGCCGACGCTCCCATGACCAAGCTCGTCACCGACGTCACGGAGTTCAAGGTCGCCGGGGCCAAGGCATACCTGTCGCCGGTGATGGACCTGTTCAACAACGAGATCGTGGCGTTCTCGATATCAAGGCACGCGAACATGGGGCAAGTAAACGAGATGATGGCCCAGCTCGAGGCGCTAGAGCTGGGGCCCAACCCGCTGATGCACTCGGACCAAGGATGGCAGTACCAGCAGCTGAGCTACCAGCGCAGGCTCGAGGGGATGGGCGTCACCCAGAGCATGTCGCGCAAGGCCACCTGCCTGGACAACGCCTGCATGGAGGGGTTCTTCGGGCACATGAAGGACGAGTTCTTCCGCGGCCGCAGGTTCGGCTCGTTCGATGAGTTCAAGGTCGAGCTCGAGGCATACATCCATTATTGGAACAACGGCCGTTACCAGGTCCGCCTAAAAGGAATGACCCCGGTGCAGTACCGAGGTCATTCGATAAGGGCCGATTGAGAACTTTATTTAACCGTCCAACATTTGGGGTCTAGTTCAACCGCCCCCCTTTTTTATAACGAAGATAACCGCTTATGCTTCAGGCAGCAGAGCCTGAGCAATGTACACGGCATTCAGAGCGGCGCCGCGCAGCAGCTGGTCGGCCACAACCCACATGGCAACGCCACGGTTGTCGGCCACGGTGTGGTCGCGGCGAACGCGGCCCACGAAGGTGTCGAAAGCGCCACGATGCAGACCAGGCATGGGGTACACATTGTTGGCGGGATCGTCCTCTAGAACAACATGGGTGCCGTTGGCCAGGGCGTTCTTTACGTCCTCGATGTTTACGGGGCGGTCAAACTCCACATTAATGCTTTCGGAATGGCAGCGCAGAACAGGCACGCGCACGCAGGTGGGAGCAACTTCAACGGTGTTGTCGCCAAAGATCTTCTTGGTCTCAACAACCATCTTCCATTCTTCCTTGGTGTAGCCCTCGGGAACGTCGTTCAGGTAGTCACCGTCAACAAATACGTCAATGTGGGGAATGCAGTTGAAAGCAATCTGATGAGCAAAGGCGCTGGGCTCGAAAGGCTCGCCAGCCAGGTACTTGCCCGTCTGATCTTCCAGCTCGGCCATGCCCTTTGCGCCAGCACCGGAAGCGCTCTGATAGCTGCTCACGATGATGCGGTCAATGTGACCCAGGGCACGCAGGGGCTCCAGGGCAACTACCATCTGAATGGTAGTGCAGTTGGGGTTGGCGATGACACCATTGTGCCATGCGATGTCGGCAGCGTTCACCTCGGGAACAACCAGGGGAACGTCCTTCTCGACGCGGAAGGCGGAGGAGTTGTCAATCATCACAGCGCCAGCATCATAGCAGGCCTGGCGGAACTTTTTAGAAATGCTTGCACCTGCACTGAACAGGGCAATGTCAACGCCCTTGAAGCTCTCTTCAGTCATTTCCTCAACGGTGAGCTCACCGGCAGGCACCTGGCCGCAGCCAGCAAAGGGCAGCTTCTGGCCCGCTGAACGAGCGGAAGCCAGCACGCGCACTTCGCTTGCGGGAAAGTTCAGCGCTTCCAGGCACTTCAGCATTTCACGACCCACAGCACCGGTTGCGCCAGCAACGGCAACAACGGGGTTAGCAGGCATAACTTTGGTCCAAGCCATTTTTAACGACCTTTCTGCATCTTGGCAGCAATCTCTTCAGCAGAGAGAGCGGTTTCAACGAATACGCTGTCGGAGTCCATATCGAAAGCGGTGTGCAGGCACTGAACGGCATGGGTTGCCTCGGTGGCGCGCACGATTACCGAAATACGAATGGGAGACGTGGAGATAGCCAGAATATTGATTTCATTCTCGCCCAGGGTGCTAAACATGCGAGCAGCAACGCCGGGGGAAGACTTCATGCCGGTGCCCACGATGCTCACCTTGGCGATGTTCTCGTCAAAGATGCACTCGCGTGCCTTGATCTCGGGCATGATGGAGCCGATGGTCTCCATGGCCTTGGCCATGTCGCCCTTGGGGCAGGTGAAGCTGATGTCGGTGCGACCGTCCTCAGCCACATTCTGAATGATCATATCGACAGAAACGTTAGCGCCAGCCAGGTGAGAAAACACCATTGCGGCAACGCCAGACATATCCGGAACGCCACGGATGGTGATTTTCACCTCAGAGGTGTCGTGAGCAATACCGGTAACAACTGCTTCTTCCATGTCTTCCGCCTTTTCCTGAACGTAGGTACCTTCTGCATCGCTGAATGCAGAGCGGGAATGAATAACAACCTTGTATTTGCGCGCGAACTCAACAGCGCGGCTCTGCAGAACGCCCGAACCAGCGCTGGAAAGCTCCAGCATGTCGTCGTAGGAGATGAAGTCCAGCTTGCGGGCGCGGGGGCACACGCGGGGGTCGGCGGAGTACACGCCATCCACGTCGGAGTAAATCTCACACACATCGGCATTCAGACCCCATGCAACGGCAACGGCGGTGGTATCGGAGCCGCCGCGGCCCAGAGTGGTGATGTCGTCGTTTTCGTCAATGCCCTGGAAGCCGGCAATAACGGGGATGATGCCGTCGTTGACTGCCTTCATGATGCGGTCAGCGGCAATGCCGGTGATCTTGGACTTCAAATGGGTCTTGTCGGTGGTGATGCCAGCCTGGCGACCCGTAAAGCTCATGGAGCGATAACCCTTTGCCTCAAGGGCCATGGCCAACAAGGCCATAGAAACCTGCTCGCCGGTAGACAGCAAGCGGTCCATTTCACGTGCGGGGGGCTTTTCGTTCAACGCAGCAGCCAAGCCCACCAGTTCGTCGGTGGTCTTTCCCATGGCGGAAACAACGGCTACAACGTCGTGCCCTTCTTGCTTTTTGGCGATCAAACGAGCGGCAACCTTCTGAATTCGTTCAGGGGAAGCCACCGAGGTGCCGCCAAATTTGCATACGATGAGCGACATAATTCTACTTTCTCATGGCGATAATAAACCAATGTAACTATACCGAAAGCACCGCATATGACAAGGGAAAATGCTCCGATTAACCCGAAATTAACAGCAGGCGAAACAAAGCAGCCCCCGGAATGTTCCGAGGCTGCTTTCAAGAGCGACCATCCAAAAAGGGAGCGGGTTCTTGGAGCGGGCAGGCGCCCGCCCAGGCCGCGACGATTAAAAAGGGAGCGGCATCGGCGGAGCGAGTGCTCGCGAAAGGTTCCGCGATGCGAGCTAAGCGGCCTTCGCGCCGCGTGCGAGGGAGCGGGTTCTTGGAGCGGGCAGGCGCCCGCCCAGGCCGCGACCACTATTCCTTGGGCATTTTCAAAAGTAGCACAAAACCCACCACAAACAACACGGCGATGGACAAAACACCAATGCTGGCGTTGCCGGTAATCTGAGTGAAGAAGCTCATAAGGAAAGTGCCCAGCACGGCGGCGTACTTGCCGAAGATGTCGAAGAAGCCGTAGTACTCGTTGGCATGCTCCTTGGGGATGAGCCTGCCGAATTCAGAGCGAGACAGCGCCTGAATACCACCCTGGAACAAGCCCACAAAGAAAGCCAGAACCCAGAACTCAGCGGCGGAACGCAGGAAGAAAGCGGCAAACAGAGCGATGCACAGATAAGCGGCAACGGCAATCATGAGCATCTTACGGGTGCCGTATTTCTTGGACAGCTTGCCGTAGGCAATTGCCGAAGGGAATGCCACGAACTGGGTCATGAGCAGGGCCAATACCAGCATGGTGGAATCGATGCCCAGATCGGTGCCGTAGCTGGTGGACATCTTGATAATGGTATGCACGCCGTCAATGTAGAAGAAGTAGGCCACAATGAACATGAGCAGGCACTTGTCCTTGCCAATGGCCTTCAGGGTCTTCCACAGGCCCTTGAAAGTGGAGCTCAGCAGATGGGGCTCGGGCTCCTTGTAGTTGCGCTGATGCACGTTGCGAATAAGGGGCAGACTGAACAGCAGCCACCAAACAGCGGTCAGAATAAAGGCGATCTTCATGCCTAATCCCATGCTGATGCCAAACAGATCTTCACCAAACATGACAATGACCAGGCACGAAATGAAAGGCACGCAAGAACCAATGTAACCCCAGGCGTAACCATGGGAAGAAACCTGGTCGAACTTGTCCTCAGTGGTGGCATCAACTAAGAAGGCGTCGTAGAACACCATGGAGCCGTTAAGCATAACCGAAGCCAACACATACACAATCAAAAACAGCATCGCCGAAGTGGGAAAACCCAAAGCAGCGCAGGCCACAACGCCAATTGCCACCGAGCCAATGAAGAACTTCTTCTTGTTGCCCTTCAGGTCGGCCAAGCTGCCCAGAAGCGGCATGAGCAAGGCGAGGATCAAAGACGCAACGGTTTCGGCATAACCCCAAGCCACAACCACCGAAGAGCCTTCCTCGGCCAGCGACTTGAAGTAGATGGGAATCAGGGTTGAGCACAGCAGAACGAAGGCGGAGTTGCCAACATCATACATAACCCAGCTTTTCTCCTGCTTGGTCATTTTGTCATGTGCCACGGCAGCCCCTTCTCTATTACGAATCGTTCACAATCTCAATATTTGTCTTACACGCATGTCTGTTCATTGTATAGTGAGACAAACCCGAGGGAAAGCACTAAAAAGAGCTTTTGGGCCTAAAGGGCTTTTACCGCACGAAAGGACGCCCCATGCCTGCCATTATCACCCATGATTTGTTCGGTCAAACCGCCTATGAGCGCTTGCACGAAACCATCGGCGAGAGCCAAGAGGAAAAGTTCGCCTTCTTGTTGGGCAATCAGGGCCCCGATCCGCTGTTCTACGCCCGCGCAAACCCCAGCGTTTCCCAGTTCGCCCGCTTTGGCAGCCAGATGCACGCAGAAAACACCAACCTGCTTTTGGCCACTTTCCACGATGCCATGGAAACCCTAGCTCCCGAGGAAAAGCCGGTAGGCCGCGCCTATCTGCTGGGCTTTTTGTGCCACTACCTGCTGGACTCCACCGTGCACCCCATGGTGTACGCCAACCAATACGCCTTGTGCGATGCGGGCATTGAAGGTTTGTCCCGCGAGGACGACACCGAAGTGCATGCGGTTATTGAAAGCGAATACGACGAGGTCATGCTGTACACCCACACTGGCAAGACGCTGGCCACCTACATGCCCCACAAAGAGATTCTGCGCGCCAGCGACGAAACCCTGAACATCATTGGCAAGCTGTATTCCTACATGGCCGTTATGGCTTTCTCCCGCGCTATGCAGGTGGATGTATTCCGCAAGAGCGTAAAGGCGTTTCGCCTGATCCAGAGCGTTTTTTATTCCCGCACCGGCATCAAGCGCGCTTTGCTGGCCCGCGTGGAAGAAGTGGTGCGCACCTACTCTTTCTACCGCTCCATGTCTCACCGCGCCATTGAGGCCACCGAATGCGCCTTCGACAACCACGACCACAACACCTGGGTGAATCCTTTCACCGGCGCCGTTGCCACCACCAGCCTGTATGACCTGTTCGACCAGGCTCAGGCTCGCGTTGAAGACACCTTCGCCATCTTCGAAGACCCTGATTTCAATGAGGAAATGGCCGCCCGGATTACCGGCGGGCTCAACTTTTCGGGTAACCCCCGCAAGGGCGAGAAAACCGCGTAGCGCCTACTGCAGCGCCAAGGCCGCCTGAACCAAGGCAGCCGACAAATCCACCACCTGCTGATTGCTTTCATCGCTCGTGGTTAGCTGCGTGATCACCGCTGCAAAATACGTGTGCCCGTTAACCTGGATCAATCCGGAATCGCAGGTG
>JAQXTF010000080.1 GCA_029219345.1 Eggerthellales bacterium | reverse complement strand
GGGTTGTTGGCAACGGTGGACTCGTAGATGCCAAACTTGTGCTCGGCAGCCAGCTTCATCTCGCCTTCAACCTTCTCAAACATGCTGGCGGGAACGCCACAAACGGGGCACTTGAAATCTTCAGGCAGCTCCTCGCCTTCGTAGATGTAACCGCAAACCTTGCAAACCCACTTAGTCATTTTCTTTTCTCCTTTGTTCTCTTCGGTCGCCTTTTCAGGGGCGTTAGTGCTGATGGTAGGGGTGGCCGCCGCTGCAGCAGAAGCCTGAGCTTCTTTCTTGTTGCGCTGGCGGTAGCCTTCGTAGGTGATGCCGGGCTCATTGGAAAGCTTGGCGGCTTCCGTTACCTCGGCGGTGAACTGAATATGGCTACCTAGATCTTGGGTAGCAATCACCTTGCAGGAAATGAACCCGCAGGCGTCTTTTGCGTAAAACAGGCCGTTTTCGCTGCGCTCCATGTCGGTGCGGCCGGCAAACTTGTCCACCTGGCGGCCCGACTGGGTGCCAAAGTGGCGGAAGAAATCCAGCGGCATGCTTTCGGGTAGGATGGACAGGTTGAACTGGCCCGTTTCGGCAATGAGCTCCGGCGTGAAGTTCTGCTTCATACAGCTGATGGTGATGTGCGCCGGGCTGCCTGCACTTTGCATGGCGGCGTCAACGATGCATCCATTATCGCGGCCGTCGCGCTGGGCAGTGAGCAGGTACAAGCCGTAGCCCATGGCGTAGAACGCGGTTTTGTCGATCATACGATGCTCCTTTCTTGAATCGCGCCCTGGCAGGCAGGGCAGAGGCCGTCAAATTGCAGCGAGCTGGTGATATTGGTGTAACTCGTTGCATGAGCCGCCAATTCATTGGCGGAGGAAAACAGAGGGATGATCACGTCGTCCACGCTGCCGCAATTGGTACAGCGCACGTGGTAGTGGGGGAAGGTCTGATGGTCGAAATGGTCGGCGCCGTTGTTGATGCGCACGCGTAAAATCTGACCGCTATCAGACATTTTGCCCAGTAGACGGTACACCGTTGCTTTGCTGATGCTGGGATGCGAATCATGGACGCGATCATATACGGCATCAGCCGTAGGGTGATTAGCCAAGGCGTTCAGCGCTTCCAACACAATTTCTTTCTGCACGGTGTGGCGTTTCACAGCCCCTCCTTTCATTGCTAGTATATTAACTTAAATAGGAATTATTATCAATAAGGTAAACAAGAAAATACGACAAAAGCGCCCGGGGCAAATCTGTCACGTTTTTGCCCTCTTTCGCAAAAAAATCCCAGCTGAAAGCACTAAATTCCCGTTGACTTCGGCAAATTGCGCGCATACAATATACAGGTTCGCTTTCAAAAGCCCCGTAAAGCGAGGTAATTCGGAGCGCACACGATGGAGTCCAGGCCGGAAGGTGCGTAAGCTGGCGTAGGAAACCAGCGTCCGTAAGACTTGCACTTTTGAAGACAAACAACCAATTCACCTGCGGCTTCAGCAGGTGAGACACAGTAAGTGGAGGATTATAGTGAAAACGTATCAGGCAAAGCCGCTCGAAGTAGAGCGCGAATGGCTGGTCATCGATGCTGAGGACCAGGTTCTCGGCCGCGTTGCCGCCAAGGCAGCTATGCTTCTCAAGGGTAAGCACAAGCCGCAGTACACCCCCCATGTTGACACCGGTGACTTCGTCATCGTTATCAACGCTGACAAGATCAAGGTCACTGGCACCAAGATCACTTCCAAGGAATACTATCGTCATTCCGGTTTCCCCGGTGGCCTGAAGTGCGAAACCTTCGCCGAGGCTATGGCGAAGCATCCTGAGCGCGTCATTGAGCACGCTGTTCAGGGCATGCTCCCCAAGACCACCCTTGGTCGTGCAATGGGTCGCAAGCTGAAGGTTTACGCTGGTGCTGAGCATCCCCATGCCGCTCAGAACCCCCGTAAGATCGAGATGGAGGGTTAGTCATGGCTGAAGCTCTGTATTACGGCACCGGTCGTCGTAAGAACGCTGTTGCTCGCGTTCGCCTCGTTCCGGGTACTGGTAAGGTTACCGTTAACGGCCGCGATGGCAAGGAATACTTCGGTCGCGAAGCTCTCCTGAACATGGCTCTGACCCCGTTCAAGGTTACCGACACCGTTGATCACTTCGATGTCATCGCCCGCATCAATGGCGGCGGCGTTTCCGGCCAGGCCGGCGCCCTGCGTCATGGCATCTCCCGCGCACTTCTTAGCGCTGGCGAATATCGCGCCGAGCTGAAGAAGGCAGGCTTCCTGACTCGCGACCCTCGCGTTGTCGAGCGCAAGAAGTACGGCCTGAAGAAGGCTCGCAAGCGTCCTCAGTTCTCCAAGCGTTAATATTTGCTGCAGGATCACTCGCAAAAAAAGGAACCTCGTTCTTCGGAACGGGGTTCCTTTTTCTTTTTCTTTTTTTACGTAGAAGCGTTACACCTGCCACCGAACAAGGGGTCTGTCCTTTTGCCTGTTTGGGCCATCCATGATAGAGTTATCGGATAACTCAAAGCACGAAAGGGAAGTGGCCCTATGAACAAAATCGCTGAAATTTACGGCACCATGGTCTTTGACCAGCGTGCAATGGAGAAATGCCTTGACCCCAAGGTGTACGAGGCTCTGCGCAAAACCATCCATGATGGCGAGGCCCTGAACCCCGATTTGGCCAATGCAGTGGCCGCAGCTATGAAGGAATGGGCCATGGAGCGCGGCGCCACCCATTACACTCACTGGTTCCAGCCCCTTTCTGGCACCACCTCTGAAAAGCACGACGCCTTCCTGGACCCCCAGGACGACGGCTCCGCCATCGCCAAGTTCTCGGGCAAGGAGCTGATTCAGGGCGAACCCGACGCTTCCAGCTTCCCCAACGGCGGTCTGCGCGCCACCTTTGAGGCCCGCGGCTACACCGCGTGGGACCCCACCAGCTACGCCTTCATTAAAGATGAGGTGCTGTGCATTCCCACCGCCTTCTGCAGCTACACCGGCGAGGCTCTGGATAAGAAGACCCCGCTGCTGCGCTCCATGAAGGCCATCGAAGAGCAGGTGCGCCGCGCCATGGACGTTCTGGGCGAGAACAACGGCCAGCATGTTACCGTAACTCTTGGCGCTGAGCAGGAGTTTTTCCTGATTCCCGAGAAGGATTACGCCGCTCGCGAAGACCTGGTCATGACGGGCCGCACCCTGTTTGGCAGCGCGCCTTGCAAGGGCCAGGAGCTGGAAGAGCACTACTTTGGCTCTATTCGCCCCACCGTCAATGAATTCATGAAGGAACTGGACGACGAGCTGTGGGCCCTGGGCATTTCCGCTCGCACCAAGCACAACGAGGTGGCTCCTGCGCAGCACGAGCTGGCTCCCGTGTTCACCAACTGCAACCGCGGCATTGACGAGAACCTGCTGACCATGGAGAAGATGCGCCTGTTGGCGGGTCACCATGGCCTGGCCTGCCTGCTGCACGAGAAGCCCTTTGAGGGCATCAATGGATCTGGCAAGCACAACAACTGGGCTCTTTCCATGGGTAAGACCAATCTGCTGGACCCGGGCGACAACCCTATTGAGAACTTGCGTTTCTTGGTGATTTTGGCCGCCATTGTTGAGGCTGTTGATGATTACCAGGAACTGCTGCGCGCCATGATTGCGAGCGCCGGCAACGATCACCGTCTGGGCGCCAATGAAGCCCCGCCGGCCATTGTTTCCATCTACCTGGGCGATGAGCTGAGCAAGGTGGTAAACGCCCTGATTTCCGATGCTGAATACAGCCGCGTTGAGCGCGTGGAAATGGACCTGGGTGTTGATGTTCTGCCCAACTTCCTGCAGGATACTTCCGACCGCAACCGCACCAGCCCCTTCGCTTTCACTGGCAACAAGTTCGAGTTCCGCATGCCGGGCTCCAATGCTAATCTGTCCGACGCCAACCTGGTGCTGAACACCGCCGTGGCCAAGGGCCTGAAACGTTTCGCCGACGCCCTGGACGACCTGCCCCTGAAGCAGGCTCGCGAGCAAGCGTTGCTGTACGTGAAAGACACCCTGCGTGCCCATGAGCGCATTCTGTTTAACGGCAACGGTTATTCCGCCGAGTGGGAAGCGGAGGCTGCCCGCCGTGGTCTGGCTAACAACAAGACCACTGCTTCCGCTCTGCCTTGCATGATTGAGCAGAAGACCTTTGACCTGTTCAGCGAGTTTAACGTGCTCGCCGAAGCCGAGGTGCGCAGCCGTTATGAAATCAAACTGGAGAAGTACACCAAGCTGCTGAATATTGAGGCTCGCGTCATGGAGCGCATGTCCCGCCGCACCTACCTGCCGGCTATCACCCGCTTCGCTCGCGAAACTGCCGAAGCTGCCAGTGCCCTAGCCGCTATTGGCGCCGATAATGAGACTTCGGTGGCCCTGGCCCAGCAGCTGGCTGAAGGTCTGAAGGCCGCATCCCAGGCTACCCAGGATTTGCTAGCTATTCATGCGCAAGCGGAAAACATCCGCATTCCCCAGGCCAAGGCCAATTTCTACGCCGATAACGTGGTGCCCGCCATGGAGAAGCTGCGTGAAGAAATTGACGCCCTGGAGATTATCACTAGCCGCGATGTTTGGCCGGTGCCCTCATACAACAATATGCTCTTCTACGTGTAAAAAGCGATTTGGGCGGGCGCCTTGGCCCTCCAAGAACCCGCTTCCTCGCACGCGGCGCCAAAGGCCGCTTAGCTCGCGTCGCGGAACCTTTCGCGCCAACTCGCTCCGCCGAAATCGCTTTTATGGGGCGCTGGGCGGGCGCCTTGGCCCTCCAAGAACCCGCTTCCTGAAAACGAAACGACGGTTGTGCCTAGGCGTGACCGTCGTTTTTACGTTTGTGCGTAGGAAAAACCTCTACATGACCGCACTTTGGGCGTTTGTGCCTAGGCACAAACGGAATTTGGGGAAAAGCGAGGACCTCCGCTGCTGCGGTGCCTTCCTTAGATGGCAAAGCTCAAGCCATCGGAGGCCGCTTCAACGCGTCCGTTGAATTGCTTCAGCCACTCGTTTAGCTCCGCCAGTGTAATAGGCTCCACGTAGTGCATGGCCATGTGGGTCAGGTAAATCTTCTTGGCGCCTAGCTCCAAGCCTTCCTCAATGCAATCCTGCACGCAGTGATGGGCCTGGGGAGCAGGGCAACTTTTCCAGTAGGTGGCATCCATTGCCAGAACATCCACGCCGCGAATGCGTTCGGCTGTTTCCGCAGGTAGGCGCCCCGTATCGCTGGCGTAGAACAGGCGCGTCTCGGGGGTTTCAATCAGGTAGCCGTAAGTGCCTGCGGCGTGAGTCACCGGCAGAGCGGTGTAGCGCACGCCGTCAAACTCGTGGGTATCGAAAGGCTCCAGCACGTGCTCGTCCAGGGCGTAGCTCATGTAGTGGAACTCGGTGTTGATCTCGTTCAGGGTAATGGCGCTGCCGTAAGTGGGAATGGCGTAACGAGTGCGCAGCTGCATCATGTACTCCATTTCGCACAAACCGCTCACGTGATCGGAATGGCAATGGGTGAACAGCAGCTCGTCAATCTCACGCACATCCTCGCGAATCAGCTGATGGCGCACGTCAGGCGGGGTGTCAATAAGCACCGTGCCCACCTTGCCGCGCACCATAACGCCGCAGTCGCCACGGCGGGCGGCCGGATTGGCGCGGGCCTCCTCGCAAGCGGGGCAGTCGCAGAAAAAGGCGGGAACGCCGCAGCCGGCTCCCGTTCCCATAAAGGTGAAAATGTGTTCAGCCATGATTCATCCTTTACCGAGCGGATATGGAAGTAACGTTTTCTTATGTTCTTAAAAATTATACCGCTCTCCGTCTAAAACACTCTTTTCTCTCACTTAATGGGCGTTCTCTAAGGTGCGATGGGCAATATTAGATATAATCCACTGACTGGAAAGCTATGCCCAAATGCTTCATGCATGTGTGTGCAAACTTGATGCAGTACACACCTGCATGAATATGCTGGACGAGTTTTCACCGCAGGGGCCTCCTCGCCTTTTGCGGTAAGGTTAAAAACGAGAAGAAGAGGAAAGGTAGATGACTAAAGGTGAAAAGCAAGGCTTGCTTCAGCGCATTCTGAAGAAGCCCAGCATGGACACCGAGGTGGATATCAATGCCCCTGGTGTTGAAGTAGTAAAGTCTCTTTGCTATTTCTGCCATGCTAACTGCGGCGTCATCGCTTATGTCAAGGATGGCGACGTAATTAAGATCGAAGGCGATCCCAATTACTCCAACCAGGGCGGCCTGTGCTGCCGTGGTACCAGCGCCCTCAAGCATGTCAATCACCCCGCTCGCATCAACCACGTACTAAAGCGCGTTGGCGAGAAGGGCGAAGGCAAGTGGGAGCAGGTTGACTACGACACTGCCATCAAAGAGGTTGCTGAGAAGCTGAACCAGATCAAGGCCGAAAGCGGCGCAGAGGCTGTTGCTTCCTCCGGCGGTACCACCCGTACCGACGACTGGGCACGCCGTCGCTTCTTGAATCAGTTCGGCACCCCCAACGGCTTCCACAACGCATTGCTGTGCTGGATTCCCACTTTCATGGCTGAAACCGCTGTTGCTGGTTGGTCTCCCTTCGAAACCGACCTGGGCGGCGCAAAGTGCCTGATTCTGTGGGGCATGAACCCCGCTGCTTCCAGCCTGCCCTCCATGCATGGCTACTTCGACCTGATCCAGGCCGGCATGAAGACCATCGTGGTTGACCCCCGCTACTCCGAGACCGCCGCTAAGGCAGACCTGTGGCTGCCCCTGCGTCCCGGTTCCGATGCAGCTCTGGCTCTGGCAATGCTGAACACCATCATCATGGAGCGTCTGTACGACAAGACCTTCGTTGACACTTACTGCCAGGACTTCGACGAGTTGAAGGCTCACGTGAAGCAGTACAACGCACGTTGGGCTGCCCCCATCACTTGGCTGTCTGTTGAGCAGATCAAGGAAGCTGCCCGCATGTACGCCAAGAACACCCCCGGCTGCATCCAGTGGGGCTGCACTTGGGACCAGCTGGGTCGTTCTTCGACCACCGCTTCTCATGCTCTGCAGCTGATCCGCGCTATCTGCGGCAACCTGGAAGTTCCCGGCGGCGACGGCATGCCTGGTCCTGCTCTGAACTACCTCACTGACGAGGAACTGGAGCTGAACGAGCTGCTGCCCGAAGAGCAGAAGGCAAAGCAGATTGGCTCCAACAAGTTCAAGCTGGCTTCTTGGCCTGGCTATCAGCTGATCTCCGACAACGCTAAGCGTACTTGGGGCAAGACCCTGCCTGCAGAGTGGTTCTGCGAGGCTCATGGCCCCAGCGTATTCAAGGCAATCCTTACCGGCGATCCTTATCCCGTTCGCGCTCTGATCAACTGCGCCACCAACCCCATGATGTCCTACGGCGACTCCAAGATGGTCCTGCAGGCAATCAAGAAGGTTGAGTTCCTGGTTGTTGTTGATTACTGGATGACCCCCACCGCCCTGTTCGCAGACTATGTCTTCCCCGCAGCTGGCGCTCTGGAGCGTCCTATCATCGTGACCCACTACGGCGCTACCGACTCCCTGATGGGCGGCCGCCGCGCT
>JAQXTF010000079.1 GCA_029219345.1 Eggerthellales bacterium | reverse complement strand
AATGACCACCTTTGAGCAGCTAGATGCAATGGTTGAGGCATGCAACCAAGATGAGCAAAACATTGCCACGCTGCGCCCCACCACTTTGGAAGGTTGCGTGGTTCGCGTCAGCGATATGATTGCCTATCTGGGTAAAGACCGAGCCGATGCCATGAACATGGGTGTGCTTTCTTCCTATGAATGCTTTGATTCCCAGGTCATTGGCAAAAACAACGCTCAGATAATCAACAACCTTACCGTAGACATTGTGAACAACAGCTACGGAAAGGACGTTATTTGCATGAGCGAAGAGGTCTTCCAAGACGTGAAGGTGGCAAAGCGCCAGAACAATGAGTTCATCTATTTGAAGGAAGGCATGGTGGGGGATACCAGCAATATTGTGGAGCAGATGTTTTGCGAGATGTATGATCGCCTTCTGGCCGATTTGCTTGCGGGCAGCGAGAACTCTCCCGTATTCCGCCACCATATTCGCAAGCTGGTAGCTCAGTCGTCTACTTTCACCAAGGAAGCCTACCTACAAGAAGACGTCCACCAGATTATCGTGGATTACATTGCCTCCATGACGGATAGCTATTTCATGGACCTGTACCGATTCCTGTTCCCTGAGCGCGAGAAGGATCTTTTGCGCATGGGGTATTGCTCTGACCTGCGCTAATACCCCAATTGTTGACAAATTACCCGATTGTTTATCAACAATTTAGAAGGGGAGGGTCTCCTCAGGCTTAAAGCCCTCGTCAATGAGCAGATTGATGCCATCGGCGGCCTCGGTTGCCAGCTGGTCGCAGCGTTCGTTTTCGGGATGACCGGCGTGCCCCTTTACCCAGACGAATTCAACCTGATGGGGCTCTTTTGCCGCCAGCAGGCGTTTCCACAAATCGATATTCTTAACAGGCTGCTTGTTGGCATTTTTCCAGCCGCGTTTCAGCCATCCTGCAATCCAGTTTTGGTTGAAGGCGTTCACCAGATACTGGGAATCGGAAACGAGGGTCACCTCGCAGGGCCGCTTCAGCGCCTCAAGGGCTGCAATGGGCCCCAAAAGTTCCATACGGTTGTTGGTGGTGGTGGCGTAACCAGCGGAAAGCTCTTTCACATGCAAATTGCCGGCAGAATCAACGTAGTGCAGCACTGCGCCGTAGCCTCCGGGGCCGGGGTTTCCGCGGGATGATCCGTCTGTGTAAATGGTTACTTTCACCTGTGAGCCTTTCGTTTTTTGTTGAAACCATGATACCGAAAAAATGGGGGCGGTGCCGTATAATGGGCGGCAGAGAATACCAGCAAATGAAGAACGGAAGTTGAGCATGGCCGAAGGGCGAATTAGCGACGAGGAAATCCAAAAGGTACGCGAAGCAAGTGACATTGTGGCATTGATGGGCGAGCGGTCGCCCATGCGTCAGCGTGGTCGCGATTTTTGGTGTTGCTGCCCGGTTCACAACGAAAAAACCCCTTCTTGCAAGGTAGATCCCTCAACCCAGCTTTGGCATTGCTTTGGCTGCGGTGAAGGCGGCGATATCTTCCATTACCTTATGAAGGTTGACGGCATGTCTTTCCCGGAGGCTGTTCAATTTCTGGCTGATAAAGCTCATATCGTGCTTACCCATTCGGGCAAGGACGATGGGGGAGCTTCCAATTCCCGAAAGGCTCGCCTGAAGGCGGTTTGCGCTGAAACGGCCGACTTCTACCATACGCAGCTCATGCGCGTGAAAAACAAGGAAACCGATGCGGCTCGTGCTTATTTGAGCGGCCGCAATCTGGGCGGCGCTGTTCCTAAGGAATGGACCTTGGGCTTTGCACCGGGTTCTGGGGCTCTGGTGCGACATCTGGGTTCAAAGGGTTTCAAGGCCGATGAGATGGTGGAGGCCAATGTTGCCTTGAAGGGCGACAACGGACGGGTGCGCGATCGTTTCTACAACCGCATCATGTTTCCCATTCGCGATATCCAAGGCGACGTCATTGCTTTTGGCGGCCGTATTATTGGCTCTGGTCAGCCCAAGTACTTGAACTCCCAGGAAACTCCTCTGTTCCACAAATCCACCGTGCTGTACGGCTTGGATAAAGCAAAAGCCACTATGGCTACTACAGGCGTTGCCATTGTGGTTGAGGGATATACCGACGTCATTGCCCTTCATCGTGCAGGCGTGACCAATGCCGTAGCAACCTTGGGCACCGCCTTGACCAAGCAGCATATTCGCGTGCTTTCCCGCCATGCTAAAAACCAGATTGTGTATCTGTTTGATGGTGATGAGGCTGGTCAACGCGCTGCCGATCGCGCCTTGCAGTTCATAGACGACTCCATTACCCCCGAGGCGGGGCGCACTCAGATTGACCTGTGCGCAGTAACCCTTCCCGATAATCTTGACCCGGCAGATTTCGTTGAGCAGCGTGGCGCTGTGGCCCTGCAGCAGTGCATTGCCGGCGCAAAGCCCCTGCTTGAGTATGGAATTGAGCGTCGTTTGGCAAAGCATGACCTTATGACGGCCGAAGGGCGCGCCCGAGCGTTCACCGATGCTTTGGCAGTTCTCGCGCCCATCAAAGGCTCTTTGTTGGCAAAGGACTATGCGGTGCAGATAGCCGGCCGTACCCGCACCCGAGAAGAAGATGCTCTGGACCATTTGGCACGCTTGAAAACCCAAAAAGCGGGGGAGGCGGAAACGATGGTGGTTAAGGCCGATATTGCCCCCGAGCCTGCTGCATCGGGCCTTTCCCAGCAAGAAACCAGCCGTCGCAAATTCGAGCGTCAGCTGCTTATGCTTTGTGCTCAAAACCCACGCATGGGCCTGGATCATGCCGAAAGCTTGGCGGTGACCCATTGGCACGAGCGCGTGCATGAGACTCTGGCAGAAAGCATTCTTGATACGCTGGCTGCCGATTCTAACGCATCGGCGGGCACCGTTATCACGCGGGCTACCGAGTGCGTTCCCGTTGCTGGCAGCATCCTTACGGGCTCGTATCGCCCCCAGGAGCAGGAATCGGTTGACTTGGCAAGACTGGCCGATTATCTGTGCGAAGAGCTGGCGCTGGGGGATTTGGACGAATCCATTGACACCATGAAGATGCAAATGACGCAGGCGGGCGCGTCGGCTGAAGAGAAGGATTTCATTTTCCAGACCATCGTCGCGTTGCAAAAAGATGCCATTGCCCGTCGGAAGGCCCATAAACCGCTTATTTGATGGTGTGCCCGTTGCCTGCGGGAAAAGCCGGTCAAAACAAGATACAATAGGGAAAAATCCCAATTTCAACGAGATAAGGATAGAACATGTACAAGATTGTGGAATGGCCTGATGACGCCCTGAAAGTGGTGTGCAAGGACTGCAAGCCTGGCGATAAGTCTTTGAAGCGCATTGCCAAGCAGATGGCCACTCTGATGTATAAGACCAACGGCGTGGGCATTGCCGCTCCTCAGGTTGGTCTGGATATGCGTCTGATTGTGGTTGACTGCGAGGATGAATATTATGGCGAAGATCCGCTGGTTTTGGTGAACCCGGTGATTGTTGAGCGCCGCGGCGAACTTATCGAGAGCCCCGAAGGCTGTTTGTCCCTGCCCGGCATTACGGTATCGGTGCAGCGTTCCCCCTACGTGCGTGTGCGCTACTACGACCTGGATGGTGAGCTGTGGGAGCTGGAGGGCGAAGAGGGCACTCTGCTGGCCGTATGCCTGCAGCATGAGATTGACCACTTGGATGGCAAGACCCTTATTGAGTCGGCCGATCCTGACCGCCGTTTGCAGGCTGTTGCCGATCTGGCCAACGCGCGCGCTCGTGGCGCAAAGCCCGGCGAAGTGGATTAGACTATGCGCGTTGTGTTTATGGGCACGCCCGCATTCGCGGCCACTATCCTGAAGGAAATTAGCCAGCAGCATGAGGTGGTGGCAGTATACACCCGCCCTGACGCCGTGCGCGGCCGTGGCAATTCCTTGGTGCCTTCTCCGGTAAAGGAAGCGGCTCTTGAGCTGGGCATTCCGGTTTATACGCCCAAGACCTTGAAAGATCCTGAAGAACAAGAGGCCCTTCGCGCTTTTCAGGCTGACGTGCTGGCGGTTGCTGCATACGGCATGCTGCTTCCCCAGGAGGTCATTGATGCCGCAAAGTTCGGTGCCATCAATGCCCATGCGTCTTTGCTGCCCCGTTGGCGCGGCGCTGCCCCTGTTGAGCGTGCTATCCTTGCGGGTGATGATGAGGTGGGCGTGTGCGCCATGCGCATTGACCTGGAGCTTGATGCCGGCCCCTATTGCGCTTGCCGGTCTCTTCCCGTGGAGCATCGCAATGCGGCAGAGCTTTTGGAGGAGCTGGCGTTTTTGGGCGCTGAGGCCCTTCTGAGTGCTTTGGCTCAGTTTGAGGCGGGCCGTGTGTTCTGGGTAGAGCAAGACCCTGAACTGGTCACCTACGCTCAGAAGCTGGAAAAGGGCCAGCTGGATCTTACCTTGGAAGACACCGCTGTTGCGGCCGACCGCAAGGTGCGCGCCTCCAGCGATGCTCATCCCTGCAAGTGTCAAATTGCCGATAAGCAAGTTGCCCTTTTGTCTGCCTGCGCTTATGATTCCGTGGATTGCCTGCCTGATGGTCTTGAGCCTGGTCGGGTTGCGTTTACTTGCAAGCGTCTGTTCCTGGGATGTGCAGAAGGCATTTTGGAAGTACTTACCTTAAAGCCCCAGGGCAAGAAAGAGATGGATGCCAAATCTTTCGCCGCGGGCATTCAAAACATAAAGAACGAAACGAAATACTGGAGGACCCTTGGAAACTGAGTCTGAAAACTTATATCGCGGCCCGCAGCAGAGCCCCGCTAAGCCCAAGAAGAAGCGTACGGGCGCAACCCCGGCACGTCGCTTTGCCGTGGAAACAAACGCTCTTGTTCGCGAACGCAGGGCTTTTGCCCACGAGGTACTGGAATCCCGTCTTAAGAAGAGCAAGCTCTCCAAGGAAGACAAGGCCTTTGCCCAGGTTTTGGTGCTGGGCGTGGCGGCAACGTGGGGTACTTTGGATGAGATCATCAACATGACCCTGCATAGCCCTTCCGACATTGAAGATGATGTGCGCGATGCGCTTCGCATTTCGGCTTACGAGATTCTCTTCCTGGGCAAGGAAGACCATGCTGCCGTTGATCAAGGTGTTGAGCTTGCAAAGTATGTCGCTCCTCGCACCGGCGGTCTTGCTAACGCAACCTTGCGCCGCGTTGTGAAGCTGAAGGCTAGCTTCCCCTTTGGCGACCCCAAAACCGATGTATCGGCCCTGGCTCGTCTGTTCGGCTTTCCTCAGTGGCTTGCGGTGCGCTTGATTAAAGACCTGGGCGCTTCCGATGCTGTTGCCCTTATGAAGGCCTCCAATGAGCAGGCTCCTTTATTTGTGGCCGTGAACAGCGTAAAGGCTACCGATAAAGAAATTGTCGCCCTGTTCGCCGACTGCGGCGTTGAAGCAGCGCCCCAGATGGCGGATGGCGTTGCAGTTCCCGGCTGCTATTTCATTCCCAACGGCAAGATCTTGTTGGATGGACGCATCTCTCACGCTCTCGCTCAGGGCAAGATTCTGGTTTCCGACCTGTCTGCCCAGCGCATTGCCCAGATTGCCCTGCCGGCCGAAAAGCCTGCTCGTTTCCTGGAGATTGGTGCAGGTCGCGGCACGAAAACCATCTTGCTGCAAAGCGATGCCCAGCGTAAATATGGCTCTCAGATGAATCATGTTACCGTTGACAACTATGCCTTTAAGGCTCGCTTGCTGAAGGAGCGCGCCGTAAAGTACGGCATTGAGGTTGATGATGCCGCCGTCTACGATGCAACCACTCTGAGCAGGGAGGAATTTCCCGAGGGCTTTGACGCCGTCTTTATTGACGCTCCGTGTTCTGGTTTGGGCACGCTGCGTCGTCATCCTGAGATTCGTTGGCGTCTTTCCGAAAAGGGTATTGAAGACCTGGCCCAGACGGGTCTTGCCATGCTGAAAGCCGCGGCTGGCTTGGTAAACCCTGGCGGACAGCTGACCTATTCTACCTGCACGGTGACTAAGCGCGAAAACACCGATGTAGTGCTTGAGTTCTTGAAATCTCAGGAAGGCGCAGCCTTTAAGCTGCAGGCAATTGACGGGCATGCCAGCTTTACCACTAATGTGAATTCTGGCTCCGCTGACGGTCATTTTGCTGTTTGCCTTGTGCGCGGAAAAGAGTAATGGTAAATTTATCGAACCCAAAAAATGAGGTTTTGCAAAGGGATATAATTGAAGCAAGTACGAATTAACACCTTAGTCATTATTAACGCGGCAATTATTATTGTCGCGAACTGAGTGTGTGGTTGGTATCTGGCGTCGTTTTAACCTTGTTAAGTTAAACCCGGATTCCTTCCATGGAGTCCGGGTTTTTTATTGGTCGAAGTAATTGAAAGGAAATTGCTATGGATGAGAACCTCAAAGAAGTAGCTGGTCGTATTAGATCCCTTCGTGAGGATCTTGATATTACCATGCAAGAGATGGCTGAGGCCACGGGTCGCAGCGTTGCCGAGTATTCTGCGCAGGAATCGGGCGAGCAAGATCTGTCCTTCTCCTTCCTGTACAAGTGTGCTGAGCGCCTGGGCGTTGACGTTATTGAGATTCTGACTGGTGAGTCTCCGCACCTGAAGGGCTACTCTCTGACCCGCGCAAATGAAGGCCTTCCCATTAGGCGCCGCGCTGGTTTTGAGTACCTGCACAAGGCACCTCACTTCCGTAACAAGCAGTGCGAGCCTTTCGTGGTTACCGCCCCTTATATCGAGGAAGAGCAGAACCAGCCCATTCATTTGTCTAAGCATGCTGGCCAGGAATTTGACTATGTTCTTTCCGGCAAGCTGCGTTTCGCCTACGAGAATCATGTTGAAGAGCTGGAGCCTGGCGATTGCCTGTTGTACGACTCTGGCCGCGGCCACGGCATGATTGCGACCGGCGGTGAGCCCTGCACCTTCATTGCCATTGTGATGAAGCCCGACGATGATCGCATTATGTAGGCGCGCAGAAAGAATCTGACGCGCCGTATAAATGCAACGGTAAACAATCATCGCGGACTTTCCGCTTCATCAAAAGAAAAGGACTTTTACTCCAATGAGAAAGATCAATGAGCGTTTCGTAGAAGAAACTTATTCCGAAGATGGCATGCTGACCAACTTCAAAGTAGTGGCTCCTGACACCTTCAACTTTGGCTATGACGTTGTGGACGATATTGGCGACAACGACCCTGATCGCCGCGCTATGGTTTGGTGCAACCCCGAGGGCGAAGAGCACGTGTTTTCCTTTGCCGAGATGCGTGATTGGTCAAACAAAACCGCCAACTTCCTGGCTGCTCAGGGCATTAAGAAAGGTGACTACGTGCTGGTCATCCTGCGACGCCATTATCAGTTCTGGTTTGTTGCCACCGCTTTGACCAAGCTGGGTGCTGTTATGGTTCCTGCAACCTTCATGCTGAAGGAGCATGACCTGGAGTACCGCTTGAACGAGTGCCAGGCATCTGCCATCATCTGCACCAACGTGGGCGACATTGCCGACATCACTGATGCAGTTGCCCCTAAGTGCCCCTCTTTGAAGAGCCGCATTTTGGTAAACGGCTGCGGCGGCGGTCTGACTCCCTTGGGCGAAGACGGCAAGATGATCATCCCCGAAGGCGCTCAGCTGGGCGCTGTTCTCTCTGGCCCCGAGGGCATCTGCGCTGCTCCTGTTCAGCGTGAAGGCTGGGTTGATTTCAATACCGGCGTGCGAGAGGCAAGCGCAGAGTTCCAACGTGTGGAAACCTGCATCAAGGATCCCATGCTGATGTACTTCTCTTCGGGTACCTCTGGCAACCCCAAGATGGTTCTGCATAGCGGCGAGTACGCAGTGGCCCATTTGATGACCGCCAAGCATTGGCACAACGTTCAGCCCGATGGCCTGCATTTTACCATCGCCGATACCGGCTGGGGTAAGGCCGTATGGGGTAAATACTACGGCCAGTGGCTTATGGAGGCAGCAGTGCTCACCTATGACTACGACCGCTTCGATGCCGATGAACTGCTAGGCTTGATTGCCCGCTATGGCGTAACCACCATGTGCTGCCCGCCTACCATGTACCGTATGTTCTCCCAGGTTGACGTTGATAAATACGATTTCTCCACCCTGCAGTATTCCACTACGGCTGGTGAAGCGCTGAACCCCGACCTGTTTGACTTCTGGTTGGAGCACACCGGCCTGACCATCTACGAAGGCTTCGGCCAGACGGAAACCCCCTTGACCATTGCCAACCTGACTGGTTCTACGCCCCGATCTGGCTCTATGGGCAAGCCCACCCCCATGTACAACACCAAGATTCTCGATGATGAAGGAAATGAGTGCAAGGTTGGCCAGACGGGCGAAATCTGCATCGAGGTTGCCCATGGCGCTCCCGGCATCATGCTGGAGTACTACCGCAATCCTGCGAAGACCGCTGAGGCTATCTATGATGGCTGGTACCACACCGGTGACACCGCTTGGTGCGACGAAGACGGTTACTACTGGTATGTCGGCCGCAACGACGATGTCATCAAGTCCAGCGGTTACCGCATTGGCCCCTTCGAGATTGAAAGCGTAATGCTGGAGCACGAGGCTGTTTTGGAATGCGCCGTAACGGGCGTTCCCGACCCGGTACGTGGCAAGGCTGTCAAGGCGACCGTTGTTTTGGCCCCTGGTTTCACTGGCGGTGCCGCTCTTACCAAGGAGCTGCAGACCTGGGTGAAGCAGAAGACCGCTCCCTACAAGTATCCGCGCATCATCGATTACGTCGATGCTCTGCCAAAGACCGTTAACGGCAAGATCCGTCGTGCCGCAATTCGTGAAAACGATGAGGGATAATGTCCGAAGCAAGCAATGAAATGAATTACATTCCTACCACTGCGCCTGTGAACGTGGTGGTGGGTCATTATGGGGTAGGGAAGACGAACTTTTCTCTGAACTGGGCTTTTGATGTTGCAGCTCAGGGCAAGAAAGTTACCGTTGTGGATTTCGACGTGGTGAATCCCTATTTCCGTTCCAGCGATTACACCGCATCTCTTGAGGCGGCGGGCATCACCATGATCGCCCCTAACTTGGCTGGCTCCTCTTTGGACAACCCCAGCATCAATGGTGCTGTGGGAACCATCATCGAGCATGTGTATTCCTGCTGGCAGGCGGGGGATGAGTCCCAGGTGGTCATTATCGATGTGGGCGGTGATGATGCCGGCGCTACGGTTCTGGGCCGCTTCAGCGAGGCCATCATGGCGGGCCCCCATCAGATGCTTTATGTGGTGAATCGCTATCGTAATCTGACCCAAAACCCCCAAGAAGCCCTTGAGGTGATGGATGAGATTCAGGTAAAGTCGGGCTTGAAGGTAACCGGTATTGTAAACAACTCGCATTTGCGTGACCAAACCGACCCTGAGACCGTTTTGAACGCCTTGGAATTCGGCGCGCTCTGTGCTCAGCTGGCTCAGGTTGACTTGTTGTGCACAACGGTTCCTATTTTGGCCCTTGAACAGAATAAACAGGCATTTTGCGTAGAGGATTCCCGCTCAAAGTTTTATCCTGTCAAGATGCTTGTTCGCACGCCTTGGGAATAGTTCCCAGGCTTTGCAAGTAGGATTAGTTAGAGAGAAGGAGCAGCATGGCACGTATTAGTGTTGATCATGTCTTCTGCAAGGGCTGCGGCCTATGCGTGGACGTGTGCCCGGTTGGCATTGTCCAACTCGATAGCTCCGTCATCACCGCTAAGGGCTATCACCCTGCTTCTTGCATTGATGACGAAAAATGCACTGGTTGCGCCACCTGCGCCACCATGTGCCCCGACGTTGCAATTACGGTTTGGAGGTGATTTGAGTGACTGAAAAGGTTTTGATGAAGGGCAATGAGGCCCTGGCGGAATGCGCTATGCGCGCAGGTTGCCGTTTCTTCTTCGGTTATCCCATTACTCCCCAGACCGAGCTGGCCGCTTACATGTCTAAGTGCATGCCTAAGATTGGCGGCACCTATCTGCAGGCAGAGAGCGAAATTGCCGCAATCAATATGGTGTACGGCGCTGCAGCAGCAGGCGCTCGCGTTATGACCTCTTCCTCTTCACCTGGCATTTCCCTGAAGAGCGAAGGCGTGTCCTACATGGCTGGCGCTGACCTGCCGGGCGTTATCATCAACGTTCAGCGTGGCGGCCCCGGTCTTGGCTCCATTCAACCTTCCCAGTCTGACTACTGGCAGGCTACCCGCGCTTTGGGTCATGGCGATTATCATATGATCGTGTTTGCTCCTTCTACCGTGCAGGAGATGGCCGATTGCGCATACAACGCTTTTGACGTGGCTGATAAGTATCTGACCCCCGTTATGATTTTGGCTGACGGCATGCTGGGCCAGATGATGGAGCCCGTCGTGCTGCCCGAACCCAAGACCGAGCTGCCTGAAAAGCCTTGGGCCATCAATGGCACCAAGTGCCAGCGCAAGCATAACATTGCCAACTCCCTGTACTTGGATCCCGAGCTGCTGGAGCAGAAGAACATTGAGCGTTTTGAGCGCTATGAGATTATCAAGGCCAACGAGCAGAAGGCTGAAGAGTTCATGGTGGAAGACGCCGATATCGTTTTGGTTGCCTTTGGCGCAAGCGCACGTATCGCACGTTCCGCTGTGGTTTCCGCTCGTGCTCGGGGCATCAAGGCGGGTCTGATTCGCCCCATCACTTTGTGGCCTTTCCCCGTTGACGTGGTGGATGCTGCTGCCAACCATTGCAAGCAGTTCCTTTCCGTTGAGATGAACATGGGCCAGATGGTTGAGGATGTGCGCCTTGTTTCCGCAGGTCGCGTTCCTGTTTCCTTCTATGGTCGTGCAGGCGGTATGATTCCTACGCCCGCTGAAGTGCTGGCAAAGATTGTGGAACTGAACGAACAGGTAGGTGAGTAGCATGGCTGAAGAAAAGATTGTTTTCCAGCGCCCTAAATCGCTGCTTCCCGTAGTGACCAACTACTGCCCCGGTTGCGTTCACGGTATTGTGAACCGCCTGGTTGCCGAAACCATCGACGAACTGGGTATTGAGGGCCGCACGGTTGGTATCGCCCCCGTTGGTTGCTCCGTTATGGCATACAACTTCTTCGCCTGCGATATGGCTGAAGCAGCCCATGGCCGCGCTCCTGCGGTTGCCACTGGCATCAAGCGCGTTTGCCCCGATAACATCGTGTTTTCCTATCAGGGCGATGGCGACCTGGCTTCTATCGGTATGGCTGAGACCGTGCACGCTGCAACCCGCGGCGAGCACATCACCGTCATCTTCATCAACAACGCCATTTATGGCATGACCGGCGGTCAGATGGCTCCCACCAGCTTGCCCAACCAGGTAACCCAGACTTCTCCTTACGGCCGCGACGTTTCTACCGCTGGTTACCCCGTGCGCGTTTGTGAGCTGCTGAGCTCCCTGGACGGCCCTGCCTACATTGAGCGTGTTACCGTTGACTGCCCCAAGAACATCCGCAAGGCAAAGAAGGCCATCAAGAAGGCATTCCAGTACCAGATTGACGGTATTGGCTACTCTTTTGTTGAAGTTGTGGCCACTTGCCCCACCAACTGGGGTATGACCCCTCAGAAGGCCTTTGAGTGGCTTCGTGAGAACATGCTGCCCTATTATCCGCTGGGCGTATACCGTGATGTTGTGGCCGACGGCTTTGCCAATGCCGCAGAGGCCGCTGCAGCCCGCGCTAAAGATTGCCCCATTGCGTCTCAGGGAGGTAAGGCATAATGCGTGAACTTCAAACTGTTCTTGCCGGCTTTGGTGGCCAGGGCATTCTGTTCGCAGGTAAGGTAATTGCCTCTGCGGGCTTGGTGGAAGACCGCGAGCTTTCCTGGCTTCCTTCGTATGGCCCTGAAATGCGCGGTGGCACTGCAAGCTGCAGCGTGACCCTGTCCGATGACCCCATCGGCTCGCCTTTGGTTATGAATCCCAATGCCCTTGTTGTTATGAATCAGCCTTCTTACGACAAGTTCATTGACACGGTTGCTCCTGGTGGCGTTGTGGTTGTTGACTCCACCCTGGTTCTTTCCATGAAGGAGCGCGACGATGTGACCACGGTTGCGCTTCCCGCCACCGAGATCGCTGAGAAGGAAGGCCTGAAGGGTTTGGCAAACATCGTTTTGGTTGGCAAACTGTGGGCTTTGACCCAGTTCTGTGAACGTCAGAACCTGGATGCTGCCATTGACCACGTGGTTCCCGCCAAGAAGCAGGCCATGGTCGCCCTGAATAAGCAAGCCCTTGAGATTGGCATTCAGGCTTAGTAGTAAACCAAATCGGGCGCTTCATGCGCCCGACGAGTAAAAGGAGATGATTATGTCCGACGTCAACGAGATGCGCGAAATTGGTCTTCGTATCGAAGGTCTTCGCGAGTCTTGCGACGTGTCCGTAGAGGACATGGCTGCTGAACTCGAAGTTCCCGTTGAGACCTACATGAAGTGGGAAGAGACGGGTGAAGATGTACCCATTTCGGCAATTTATCATCTTGCACGCAAATTCAACGTTGAATTCACCGAGATTCTGACGGGTACCGCTGCCAAGCTGGATACCTACCAGGTGGTTCGCAAGGGTCAGGGCAAGGAAGTAGACCGTTACCCTGGCTACTATTACGAAGATTTGGCATGGCGCTATACCGGTAAGATCATGCAGCCTCTGCTGGTTGTTCTTGATCCTACCGATGAGCCGGCGAAGTTGGTTTCCCATTCCGGTCAGGAATTCAACCTGGTTGTGCAAGGCACGGTTATCGTCAGCTGGTGCGATAAGGAATTTGTGTTGAATGAAGGCGATTGCATTTATTTCAACCCCACTTATCCCCATGGCCAGCGTTGCGGTGGCACCGAAGAAGCTCGTTTCGTTACTTTTATTGCCGAGTAGCATAGATAAACTGGGGCTCGCGTGCCCCAATTGAAAGGCATTTATTTCATGAATCACGTACTTAAGAAGTACTGCCCCCGTATTGAATTCGATTCCTACGAGGACTTTTTCGAAAACTTCAAAATCAATGTGCCGGAAGCATTCAATTTCGGCTTCGACGTTGTGGATGAATGGGCAACTGTTGAGCCTGAGAAGCGCGCTTTGCTTTGGTGCGACGATCATGGCGAAGAGAAGACCTTCACCTTCACCGATATTTCCCGCCTGTCCAATCGCGTAGCCAACGCTTATCGCGAGATGGGCATTGGCAAGGGCGATGTTGTTATGGCGATTCTGCGCCGTCGCTGGGAGTATTGGATCAACGCCGTTGCCCTGTGCAAGCTGGGCGCTATTTTGATCCCTGCATCCTTGCAGCTCACCACTAAAGACGTGGTGTATCGTGGCACCAGCGCTGAAATCAAAGCAATGGTTTGCGTGAACGATGATTATGTTTGCGGCCAGGCTGAAGCTGCTTTCGACCAGATTCCTTCTTTGGAGCACCACATTGTGGTTGCTGGCGAGCGCGAGGGCTGGACTCCCTTTACCGACCTGCTGGCAAACCCCAATGAAAGCTTTGAACGCCCCACGGGTGAGGCGGGCGTGACCTCCAAGGACATCATGCTCATTTACTTCACCAGCGGCACTACGGGTAACCCCAAGATGGTTCAGCACAATTTCGCTCACCCCTTGGGTCATATTCTTACTGCAAAGTATTGGCAGCAGGTTGAAGAAGACAAGCTGCATATGAGCGTTACCGACTCTGGTTGGGCCAAGTTCGGTTGGGGCAAGATTTATGGTCAGTGGATTGCCGGTGCAACAGTTTTTGCCTACGACATGGATAAGTTCATTGCCACCAATCTGCTTCAGAAGGTTCAGGACTACAAACTCACCACCTTCTGCGCACCTCCTACTATGTACCGATTCATGCTGCAAGAAGACGTTGCGGCTTACGATCTGTCCAGCGTTCATAACTTCGCCACCGCCGGCGAGCCTCTGAATGCTGAAGTAAACATTCAGTGGGAGCGTTTGACTGGCAAGAAGATCCATGAAGGTTTCGGTCAGACGGAAGGCCCTGTGCTTATTGCGACTTTCCCCTGGATTGAGCCCCGTCCTGGTTCTTTGGGCAAGCCTTCGCCCCTGTTGAACATCAAGCTTCTTGATGAGAACCTGAATGAAGTGGAAGACGGCGAAGAGGGCGCCATTTGCGTTACCGGCCTGAAGTCTGCTTATCCTCCTGGTTTGTTCGTGGGCTACTACAAGAACCCTGAGAAGACCTATGAGGCTGTTGGCACCGATGTGTATAACTTGCACGATATGGTATGGCGTGATTCCGATGGCTATATTTCCTTCGTTGGCCGCGATGACGACGTCATTAAGTGCTCTGGCTATCGTATTGGCCCCTTTGAGGTAGAAAGTGCCCTGGTTGCTCATCCTGCGGTTGTCGAGTGCGCTGTAACGGCTGCTCCCGACCCCATTCGCGGCAAGGTTGTTAAAGCCACCATCGTTCTGGCCAAGGGCTATGAGCCCTCTGACGCCCTTGTTAAGGAGCTGCAGAATCATGTGAAGAAGACCACTGCTCCTTACAAGTATCCTCGAATTGTGGAGTTCGTCGACGAGCTTCCCAAGACAATTGGCGGCAAGATCAAGCGCAAACTGATACGCACCCAGGATGGCGTAGAGGAAGAGTAAGAGGGGAGCGCCCGAGATATGAGTTTTGGACGCGACCTTTGAAAAAAGAACGTACTTTTTCTTGCGTTGCGCCAGGTGACGCGGTATACTTACTAGCCGTGTCTGTGTAGAATAGCTAACGGCTAAGAATAGATATAGAGGGATAAGAAAATGGATATCATCCGCGCAATTGAGCAGCAGCAGATCAAGCAGGACATTCCTGACTTTGTGGTCGGCGACAATGTTAAGGTTCATTATCGCATTACTGAGGGCAACCGTGAGCGTATCCAGGTGTTCCAGGGCGACGTTATCCGTCGTCAGGGCGCTGGTGCTCGTGAGACCTTCACTGTTCGCAAGATGAGCTTCAACGTTGGCGTTGAGCGTACCTTCCCGGTACATTCCCCTAAGATCGAGCGCATCGAGATCGCTCGTCAGGGCCAGGTTCGTCGTGCTAAGCTTTACTACATCCGCAAGAAGGTTGGTAAGGCCGCAAAGATCAAGGAAAAGGCATTTAAGTAAGTCTTTTTGTTGTATGCTTCAATGCCCGCACATTGTGCGGGCATTGTTTTTTATTCGGGTTGGAGAGAGAAATGGCACGTGCAATTCGCGGCGTTGGTGAAAGCGCCACTAATCATGCTCAGACGGTTGAAGAGATTCGCGCTAAGCTGGCATGCGCGAATGCCTCCACGTTGCCTTCTCTTGAGCGCTCGCTTGCTTCTGATACGCGCAAAGGCGTTATTTCTGCTTTGAACGCTGCCCGTAAACGTATTGCTAAAGAAACGGCGGAACAAGCCCGTCTTGAAGGGCTGTACACCTTCCAAAAAGACTTTGCCAACCAATCAGGTGCTTCGGTAGTAGTAGGCCTTGATGAAGTGGGCAGAGGCTCGGTGGCCGGTCCTTTGGCGGTCGGTGCCGTGGTATTGCCGGAAGAGCCCCGTATCGCTCTTCTCAACGACTCTAAGCAGCTTTCTCCCGAGCAACGCGAAGAGATTGCCAAGGAAATCAAAGAAGTTGCTTTGGCGTGGACGGTGCAATACATTGAGCCCTCATACATTGATGCCCATGGAATGACTGCTTCGCTGATTGCTGCTTTCCGAAAGGCCGTCAAGGCCATTGAAGATCAGGGCTTTGCCGTTGATTTGATTCTTCTTGATGGCAACCCTCTTCATTTCGATAAGCGTGAGAGAAACATTGTGAAGGGTGATGCAAAGTGCGCCAGCATCGCTGCGGCCAGCGTTGTTGCTAAAGTTGAGCGAGATACGCTTATGGTTGAGCTTTCTTCCCAATATCCGGAATATGGCTGGGATCAGTGCAAGGGATATGCCAGTGCCTCCCATATTGAAGCCATCAAGGAAAGGGGTCTTACGCCTCTTCATCGCGTGAGCTTCTGCCAATCGTTTATGCAGGAGACGCTTTTTTAGGCCCTGTGCGGGGTTTGATAGCTTTTTGATAACTTTTTGTGCACGCAGTGATAGCGTTTTGATAGCTTCTGCTCGTGTTTTGATAACTTTTTGATAGATGCGTTCCGTATTCTCTTTCGCGTCGAAAGGAGAGACTATGGACGACTACATCAATGAAGAAACCAATCAAGTCCAAAATCATGGCGAAGCGGCCGAATACTCAGTAAAGACGTACAGCGAATATCCCAATCTCGACCTGGGTAAAAAGGGCGAGGAGGCTGCCGTGCGCTTCTTGGAGCGTCATGGGTATCAGATTGTGGAGCGCAATTGGCGTTGTACTGCGGGCGAAGCCGACATCATTGCCCTGGATGGCGACGTGCTGGTGTTCGTGGAGGTTAAAACCCGCTCCAACATTGATAAAGGATACCCTGAAGAAGCGGTAACCAAGGAAAAACGCGAGCGTTACGAGCGAATTTCGGCGTATTACCTGCGCGATGCCGAATACGTGGATATGCGCTTCAGGTTTGATATCATCGCCATTTTGGTCCTTGGCAACAACAAGGCGAATTTGCGTCACCACATTAATGCCTTCGGAACCGAGTAGACATGAACCTCACGCAATGTACCGTTCAGTCTGCCACTTTGATGGGTGTTGATGCCATACCTGTTGAGGTGGAGGTCATTATCTCTCAGGGATCCCCAGGTTTTACTATCGTGGGCATGGCCGATGCGGCAATTCAAGAAGCCCGCGAACGCGTGAAGGCAGCCTTACGAAGCAGCGGTTTTCATATGCCGCGCGACAAAATCGTGGTAAATCTAGCACCAGGGTCGCTGAAAAAGCGCGGTTCAGGCTTTGATCTGCCCATAGCTCTGGGCATTCTTGCTGCATCAGGACAAATTGACAAGATTCACGCGCGCGGCTCACTGTTCGTAGGCGAGCTGTCTTTGGATGGCTGCGTGAAGCCTGTTCCCGGACTTCTCGCATACGCCCGCTGTGCCACTAAGCAAGGCATGTCGTTGACCTGCGCTTATTCTGAAGAGCTGCGCATTAAGGGATTCTGTGATTCTATTCGCCTCATTGCCCGTCTGTCTGCTTTACGCATGGGAAACTTTGAAGGTATCAAGCCAAATCCCAAAGCCGCTGAGAGTGCTCTTCTGGATTTTGCCGATATTGCGGGGCATGATCACGCGAAGCGTGCTTTGCAAATTGCAGCAACGGGAAATCATGGCGTACTTATGGTGGGGCCGCCCGGATCGGGCAAAACCATGTTGGCTTCAAGGCTTCCAAGCATTTTGGCTCCCTTGACTGATGAGGAAATGCTTGAGGTGGCAACCATTTATTCTGTAGCGGGTTTGAACGCCGAGAGCATCATGACAGGTCATAGGCCTTTTAGACAGCCCCATCATTCGGCTTCAGCCGCGGGTTTGATTGGCGGTGGAACGCCTATCCGTCCTGGTGAAATCACCCTTGCTCACAAGGGGGTGCTGTATCTGGATGAGCTGCCCGAATTTAAGCCGAGCGTGCTGCAAAGCTTGCGACAGCCCATGGAATCGGGCCAGGTTACTTTGGTCCGCGCTGAATCTGCCATTACCATGCCCGCTCAGTTTTCTCTCATTGCATCTGCCAATCCGTGCCCCTGCGGGTACTTTGGTGACAAGGAGACTCCCTGTCACTGCACGCCGGTGCAGATAAACACGTACCAATCGCGTATTGGAGGCCCTGTTTTGGATCGTATTGATATGCGCATCAATGTGGGGCGTATGAAATCGGCCGATGTGCTCAAAGCGGGAACGGGAACTTCTTCTGAAACTTTGCGTCAAGGCGTGATGGCCGGGCAGGAGTATCGGTCGTGGCGGCTGTCTCGCTATGAGCAGCCAGGAACGGCGACGAAATCAATCATAGAAGCATGCCGTCTTGATGATGCTGGACGGGCATATTTCGAAAAAGTCGCCGAGAAGCGAAAGCTCAGCGGCAGAGCCATTGTCCGCACGTTGCAAGTGGCGCGCACCATTGCTGATATCGCCCAAAGCGATCAGGTAAACAAAACGCACCTTTGCGAAGCGTTGGGGCTTCGTCTTGAACAATCCGAGAGGGGAGGAGTGATGTAGATGGAAGATTATCCGGATAAGGCATCCAGAGGACCTTACATTGAAGGGCCGCGTTTTGAGATTGATATGAATTCGCCTTTGTATCCAGATTCCTTGCGGGAACTGCAGATTCCTCCTGAGATGCTCTATGTAATTGGCAATCCTCATTGTCTGCGCAGCGGCCTTTCGATTGTGGGAGCGCGTCGAGCGACGCCCTATGGCAGGGGCTGCGCCCAGCGTTTTGCTTCCGCCGCTGCAAAGCGGGGTATAACTATTGTCTCAGGTGGAGCAAAGGGCTGCGATAGTGCAGCTCATAAAGGCGCCCTGGCGGAAAAGGGCTGTACGGTGGCGGTGCTTGGAGGCGGTTGCGATCACATATATCCTGCAGAAAACTTCAAGCTCTTTCAAGATATCGTAAACAGCGGCGGAGCCATTGTGTCGGAGCATCCCTGGAGCTTTCCCGCTAAGCCGTATACTTTTCGTGCGCGCAATCGCATAATTGCAGCACTCTCAAAAGCGACGCTTATCGTGGAAGCGGGGCTCCCATCGGGTACTTTTTCTACAGCGGATGAGGCTCTTCAGCTGGGGAAAGAAGTGCTAGTTGTGCCTGGCTCCATTACGGCTCCCAACTCTCGAGGGGCCAATCGCCTGTTGTATCAAGGTGCGATTCCCATTGTGGATGATGAGTCTTTTGAGGAAATCATCGGTTCAATGTATCCCCGTCCTTTGGAGGATACCTTGGGAGGGCTGTTCCAGCTGGAGAGGGAGGAACGCAAAAGCTCGCCGTTGTATGGTGACCCCTTGATTAGGGCAGTTATTTCGGAGCCCTTGGATACCGAGGCCATTTACGCCTTGGCGGCCCAGCTTTGCGGCGACGAGAACCCTTCGGCATGGGCGGCCGTTCGCCTTGAGGAAGCGCAGGATGCGGGCCTTATTTCTCGCTATCCCGATGGAACATACGGACCGCTTTTGTAATAAACCGCGAAGGTTTTGGGATTGACCTTAAAGGCTTTCGGGGTTTTTGCTATGCTTTGCACCATGGAAAAGAATGTGAAAATAATTGGCGGCGGCCTGGCTGGCAGCGAGTGCGCTTTGCAGCTTGCGGCCCGCGGTATTGCTGTCACCCTTGTAGAGATGCGACCGGTGAAAAACACCGAGGTGCATAAGACTGACTTCTTCGGAGAATTGGTGTGCTCCAACTCTCTGAAGAGCAAAAACCCCGAATCGGCAGCAGGCATGCTTAAAACCGAGCTGGGCGCTTTGGGCTCGTTTGTGTATCAGGCTGCCCTTGACTCCGAGGTTTCTGCTGGCGGCGCCCTAGCGGTTGACCGTGAGAAATTTGGGCAGGCTATCACCCAGGCCATTAAATCGCAGCTCCGTATAACGGTTGAACGCAGGGAGGCAACTGACCTTACGGCAGAGGGTCGGGGCTTTGATGCCTTGGTTGTTGCCACGGGCCCTTTGACCAGTGATGATTTGGCGGTTTCGCTGCAGCAGGCAACAGGCCTTGAACATCTGGCCTTTTTTGATGCCGCGGCTCCCATTGTGATGGCCGATTCCCTGGATGATCAAATCCTGTTCAGGCAAAGCCGCTATGAAGAGGGCTTGGGCGATTATTTGAACGCTCCCTTTGACAAAGAAGAATACGAAAGATTCATTGACGAGTTGCTGGGTGCCGAGCGTGTAATCAAAAAAGATTTCGAGAGCAAAGACCTGTTTCAAGCTTGCCAGCCTGTCGAGGAGATCGCTCGAACAGGCAAAGATGCTCCCCGTTATGGCGCTTTGAAGCCGGTTGGCCTCATTGACCCTCGTACGGGACATCGCCCTTGGGCTGCAGTGCAGCTACGCGCTGAGGATGCTTCTTGCAGCTGCTACAACCTGGTGGGCTTTCAAACCAATTTGACTTTCCCTGAGCAAAAGCGCGTGTTCCGCATGATTCCTGGTTTGGAGAATGCCGAGTTTGCTCGTTTTGGCGTCATGCACAGAAACACCTTTGTGGATGCGCCCAAGGTTTTGAACAAGAATCTTGAGCTGAAGGGCGCGCAAGATGCAATTGGACTGCCCGTTTATCTGGCAGGTCAGGTTGCGGGTACCGAAGGATACGTTGAGGCAATTCGTTCGGGCTTGCATGTAGCGCTTGCTCTGGCAGCTCGCTTCAAGGGCATCGAGGCTCCTGATTTGCATCCGCATACGGTTTTTGGCGCTCTGATGGCATATGCCACAAACCCCGAAACGGTGAACTATCAGCCCTCTCATGTGAACTTTGGCATGATTGAGCCTTTTGAGCAGCGCATACGCAACAAGAAAGCACGTTATGCTGCCTATGCGGAACGCGGTAACGCGGCTTTGGAAGAGTATTGTCAAAGCCTTCGCGGCATGGGTCTTTTGTAAAGCGGGGATTGCATGGCGCGCGATGATGAGCTGGAAGAACTAAATGAGGAACAGGAGCTTCTCATTGAACGCTACCTTGACTCCTTGGCGGGGGAGAGGAACTATTCTGCCCACACCATTCGTGGCTACAACGCTGATTTGAACTCCTTTTTCCGATATGCCAATCGACAGAAGTTCAATGCGCTATCGCCTACCACGCGGCAGTTGCGCGGCTATTTGGCAGATCAGGATAAGGCACGTTATTCGCGCAAGACCATCAATAGGCGTCTCAGCGCGTTGCGGACTTTTTTCCGTTGGCTCAACGTTTCGAATATTTCTAGCTCAAATACCATATCTGCAGTTCAAGGGCCTAAAATCCCAAAGCATCTGCCTCATGTTCTTTCAGCTCATGAGGTTGATGCGCTCTTTGATGCCCTTCAGCAAGAATTGGATGCCGCCGAAAAAGCCACTGAAGCCACAGGTGATAAAAAGCAACGGGCACTTGTGCTGCGGGATGATGCTCTGTTCGAGGTTCTGTACGCCTCAGGTGCTCGCGTTTCTGAAGTTGCCGGTTTGAAGCTGAGCCAAATAGATTTAGACACGGGGCAGTTGCGCCTTTTCGGCAAGGGCTCGAAAGAGCGCATTGTGCCTTTGCATAACCAGTGTTTGTCTGCGCTGCGCGTTTATCTTGAGCAGGGAAGACCCTACCTTTTGGACCCGCGCAAAAAGAGTCAAGCAACTCCTGAGGTGTTTTTGACCCGCACAGGAAACCCCCTTTCGGCTGATTCTATTCGCAGGGTATTCAAGGCGCAGATGCTCAAGGCTGGGTTGGATACAACGCTTTCGCCCCATGCTATGAGGCATACTTTTGCAACCGATTTGCTCGATGGAGGAGCCGATCTGCGCAGCGTTCAGGAGCTTTTGGGGCATGCAAGCCTCTCTACCACTCAAATTTACACTCATTTGACACCGGAACGTTTGAAATCGGTTCATGCACAAGCTCACCCAAGAGCATAAAAACAAACAAATGTTTGTAAATATAGGGTATAATAGCCAAAAACGAAAGATAATCATCTAAGGGGATTTATCGTGGGACAAGATTCGATTGTCATCAAAGGTGCTCGCGAACATAACTTGAAAAACGTGGACGTCACCATTCCGCGCGATAAGCTGGTGGTCATTACGGGCCTTTCGGGAAGTGGTAAGTCCAGTTTGGCCTTTGATACCATTTACGCTGAGGGCCAGCGCCGTTATGTGGAGTCGCTTTCAAGCTATGCCCGTATGTTCTTGGGCCAAATGGATAAGCCCGATTTGGATAGCATCGACGGCCTTTCGCCGGCAGTGTCTATCGATCAGAAAACTACCAGCAAAAATCCTCGCTCTACGGTAGGCACCACCACTGAGATATATGATTACCTGCGTCTTCTTTATGCGCGCACGGGCATTCCCCATTGCCCCGAATGTGGTCGTGAGATTAAGTCGCAAACCACCGATCAGGTTGCCGATGAGATTATGGGCCTAGGTGATGGCAAATCCACCAAGGCAATGATCATGGCGCCTGTAGTGAGTGGACGCAAAGGTGAGTTCACCAAACTCCTTGCAGATTTGGTAAAGGAGGGCTATGTTCGCGTTCGCATTGATGGAGAAGTGCAGAAGCTTGATGGCGAGCCTGTTGTGCTCAACAAGAAGATTAAGCATTTCATTGATGTGGTGGTTGACCGCGTTGTTTTGAAACCCTCTGCGCTCTCACGCATTGCAGAGGCGGTGGAAAAGGCCACCTCTCTTGCCGATGGCCGCGTTTTGGTGCAGGTTCTTGCAGACAGCTCGGCAGATGCTGTGCAATCCGTTCATTCTTCATCGGGCGCAACGGGCGGTTTGGCTGAAAACGAGTTTCTGTATTCGCTGGCTCTGGCATGTCCCGAGCACGGTCATTCCATTGATGAGCTGCAGCCCCGCGACTTCTCTTTTAATGCTCCTTATGGCGCCTGCCCCGAATGCCTGGGTATTGGTACCTCTGAAGAGGTAAACGAATCGCTGGTCGTTCCCGACCCATCTCTGTCAATCTCAGAAGGCTGCTTGGTTCCCTTTAGCACGGGCAATTATTATCCGCAGGTCATGGCCGCATTGTGTAAGCATCTGGGCATTAGCGATAAGACGCCCTGGGAAGACTTGCCCCCAAAGGCGAGGGAAGCAATCATGGGCGGTTTGGGCGATGAGAAGATTCGCGTGGATTACGTCACCGTGAGCGGGCGCGATACTTTTTGGTTTATCACTTGGGAAGGTGCCCGTGCCGCTATTGTGCAAAGGCGCGATGAGTCCACCAGCGAGAAGCAGCGTGAGAAATTAAACGCCTATTTCTCCCAGCATCCTTGCGCATCATGCCATGGCAAGCGTTTGAAGCCGGAAATTTTGGCCGTTACTGTGGGTGGCAAATCCATCAATGAAGTTACCGAGATGAGTGCCCGTGATTCCTTGGCGTTTTTCCAATCCCTCACCTTTGAGGGGGCCAATTTGGCTATTGCCGGCCCCATTGTGAAAGAGATTGTGGCTCGTCTCAAGTTTTTGGTAGATGTGGGTCTGGATTACTTGACGCTTGATCGTGCCACCGCATCCTTGTCTGGCGGCGAAGCGCAGCGCATTCGTTTGGCTACGCAGATAGGCGCAGGTCTCATGGGCGTCCTTTACATTCTGGACGAGCCCTCCATTGGTTTGCACCAACGCGACAACGACAGGCTTATTGCCACGTTGGAGCATTTGCGCGATTTGGGCAACACCGTCATTGTGGTGGAACACGACGAAGACACCATCCGCAGTGCTGACTTTGTGGTTGACATGGGCCCTGGGGCGGGAGAAAATGGCGGCTATTTGGTTGCCGCTGGCAGCCCTGAGGAAATTGAGAAGGCTCAAAATTCCTTTACGGCAGACTATCTGAGCGGTCGTCGCAAGATTGAGGTGCCTGCGAAGCGGCGCGCTCATGAAAAGGGCTATGTGAGCCTTACAGGCGCCACGGTGAATAATCTTAAAGATGTGAGCGTTGATATCCCGCTGGGAACGCTCTGCATTGTTACGGGTGTGTCTGGTAGCGGTAAAAGCTCTCTTATCACAGATACGCTGGCTCCTGCTTTGGCAAACCGCATCAATCATGCTCATCGCACCGCAGCACCCTACAAAAAGCTGACGGGCCTTGAAGGCATTGATAAGGTGATCAACATCGACCAAAGCCCCATTGGCCGTACGCCCCGTTCCAATCCTGCAACCTATATAGGCCTGTGGGATGATTTGCGCGCTCTGTATGCTTCTACCAATGAAGCGAAAGCGCGCGGATACGCCCCGGGACGATTCTCCTTTAATGTTTCTGGCGGTCGTTGCGAAGCTTGCAAGGGCGATGGTCAGATCAAGATTGAGATGCACTTTTTGCCTGACATTTACGTGCCCTGCGAGGTATGCGGCGGCTCTCGTTATAACCGCGAGACCCTTCAGGTGAGCTACCGAGGAAAGAATATTGCGGAACTTCTGGATATGACGGTGGAAGAAGCCCTGGGTTTCTTCCAGAACATCCCGAGCATCAAACGCAAGCTGCTGACGCTTTTCGACGTGGGATTGGGCTATATTCGCTTAGGTCAGCCTGCTACCACGCTTTCAGGCGGCGAAGCTCAGCGCGTGAAACTGGCTAGCGAGCTTCAGCGCAAGCAGACTGGTAAGACCTTCTATATTTTGGATGAACCTACCACCGGTCTTCATTTCGAAGACGTTCGTCAGTTGCTGGAGGTTTTGCAGCGCTTGGTAGATAGCGGCAATACGGTGCTGGTCATCGAGCACAATCTTGATGTAATCAAGTCTGCTGACTATATCATCGACATGGGTCCCGAAGGCGGCGACCGCGGTGGTCAGGTTATCGCCACGGGCACGCCTGAAGAGGTTGCTGCCAAAAACGTGGGCTATACGGGCCAGTACATCGCGAAGATGCTCAAATAGCAAGAGGTCTGCTTCATAAAACTTTAGAGGCAAAGAAAAAGGGAGGAAACTTTCGCTTCCTCCCTTAGTGTAGCGTGAAGCTAAGATTAGCAAACGCCCTGAGCCATCATGGCGTCGGCAACCTTTTCAAAGCCAGCGATGTTGGCGCCCATTACGAAGTCACCCTCATGGCCGTAACGCTTTGCAGCATCGTCGCATGCGTGATAGATGTTCTCCATGATGCCCTGCAGCTTGGCGTCGACCTCTTCGAAGGTCCAGGACAGGTGCTCGGCATTCTGAGACATTTCCAGGCCGGAAACTGCTACGCCGCCAGCGTTTGCAGCCTTGCCGGGGAAGAACACAACGCCGTTGTCCTTGAGGTACTTGGTTGCGTCCAGGGTGGTGGGCATGTTAGCACCTTCGCCAACGATCTTGCAGCCGTTAGCAACCAGAGCCTCGGCGTCTTCCAGCAGCAGGGTGTTCTCACGAGCGCAAGGCAGAGCGATGTCGCAGGGGAGCTGCCATACGGCACGACCCTCACCGGCGGTGTACTCGCCGCGGCCAGCGATTTCGGGATACAGAGCCAGAGAAACGCCCTTGTCGTTGCCGGAGCGCTTCATCTTGTAGATCTGCTCCAGAGCCTCAACGGAGATGCCCTCTTCGTCCTTGACCCAGCCCTTGGTGTCGGAAACAGCGATAACCTTTGCACCCAGCTGCTCGGCCTTCTGAACTGCGTAGATAGCAACGTTGCCGGAACCATGAACAACAACGGTCTTGCCTTCCATGGTGTCGTTGGTGCACTTCAGGTGCTCGTTCACCATGTAAACCAGGCCATAACCGGTAGCCTCGGTACGAGCCAGAGAGCCGCCGAAGGACAGGCCTTTGCCGGTCAGAACGCCGGTCCACTCGTTGCGGATGCGCTTGTACTGGCCAAACATGTAAGCAACTTCGCGGCCGCCTACGCCCAGGTCGCCAGCGGGAACGTCGGTGTTGGGGCCAATGTGACGATACAGCTCAGTCATGAAGGACTGGCAGAAGCGCATGATTTCGTTGTTGGACTTGCCCTTGGGGTCGAAGTCGGAACCGCCCTTGCCGCCGCCCATGGGCAGAGTGGTCAGGGAGTTCTTCAGGATCTGCTCAAAGCCCAGGAACTTCAGCATGCCCAGGGTAACGGTGGGGTTGAAGCGCAGGCCGCCCTTGTAAGGGCCAATGGCGGAATTGAATTCAACGCGATAACCGCGGTTTACCTGAGCAACGCCAGCGTCGTCAATCCAGGGAACGCGGAACATGATGACACGCTCGGGCTCAACGAAGCGCTCCAGAATGTGGTTTGCTTCATACTCGGGATGTGCTTCCATTACAGGCTCCAGGGTCTCAAGAATCTCGGTAGCAGCCTGAATGAACAGGGTCTGCTCGGGATCCTTGGCCTTGACCATTTCGAGAACGTCTTGTACGTAGCTCATGTGATCTCCTTTTATCATCTGTTTGCTAAGTTCGTTCTTAGCATTTCACATTTTGCAGTATGGTCAAAAATCTTCTGAATGTCTTTGCATTTAACAAATCATTAATAAATCGTTTCAGACAGGTGGCAAAATTGTTGCCAGTGGCTGGCGAAAATGTTTCGCGTTAGCGAACCAGGGTGAAAGCGTCGCAAGAAGGGTGCGCTTTGCTATACTGAGGCCATGAGTACACATCCTGAAACATCGGCCGAAAAGCTTGCTCGCCTCAAGCGCGAACTGGACACCGTTCCTACGTTGCCTGGCGTATACCTGTGGAAAGATGCTGAAGGAAACGTGATTTATGTGGGCAAGGCAAAGCAATTGCGCGCCCGCATGCGTCAATACGTGAACTTTCAGGATGAGCGTGCAAAGATTCCGCTGCTGGTTGATCAGATTCAGTCCTTTGATTACGTTGTGGTGGAAAACGAGCATGAATCACTTATTCTTGAGAACAACCTTATCAAGCAGTATGCGCCTTTCTTCAACGCTGACTTAAAGGATGACAAGAGCTATCCCTTTATCGCGTTGACCACGGACGATGTTTTTCCTGCCATCAAATACACGCGTGAGAAGCGCAAGGAAGGCACGAAGTACTTTGGCCCCTTCACCGACAGTCGCGCCGCCCGTGAGATGGTTGATGTTGCTCGCAAGGTGGTGCCTCTGTGCTCTGCCTCTTGCGCTGAATGGCGTCGCATCAAGCGGCTCGAAGACAAAGGTTCTTTGGATGCGTTTTTGGGAAAAGAAGGCGTGCGCCCTTGCTTTGACAGCCATGTGGGTTTAGGGCCGGGCGCTTGTTGCGGAGCCATCACGCCCGAAGAGTATCGTAAAAACGTAAAACGCATTTCCCGCTTCCTGGCGGGTAATCACAATGAATTTATTTCCGAGCTAACCGATGAAATGCGCGAGGCCGCAGCAGAACTTGACTTTGAGCGCGCTGGCCGCATCAAGGGCCGCATCGATACCATAAAATCGCTCTCGCAAAAGCAGCATGCGGTAACCTCTCAGAACATGTTTGCCGACGTCATAGGCTTTTTCCGCGAGGAAACCATCACGGGTGTTCACGTGCTGATGATTCGCGAAGGCCGTATTATTAATAGCAATGAATTTATATTAAACAAGGGCACCAACGTGGTGGACGAAGACCTGATGCATTCGTTCCTACTGCGCTACTACGATGTGACTACCTCCATTCCTCGCGAGGTGATTGTGCGCGCGCTGCCTGAGGATGCCGATGCCATGAGCCAGTGGCTTACGGAGAAGCTTGCCAGCAAGCATGGCGCCAAGGTACGTTTTGTGGCCCCGGAAAAGGGCGAAAAGGCTGATCTTTTGGCTATGGCTGAAGTTAACGCCCGCCATTCTCTCATGCGCTACAAGGTGCGCACCAACTACGACGACCAGCGTATAAACAAGGCTTTGTTGCAGCTTGAAAGCGCTTTGGCGCTGGACAAGCCCCCACAGCGCATAGAATGCTTCGACGTTTCCACCAACCATGGTTCGTATACGGTGGCATCCATGGTTGTTTTTGAAAACGGCAAGCCGGCCAAAAACCAGTATCGTCGCTTCAAGATTAAGGCGCAGCTTGATGAGGCTAATGACTTTTTGAGCATGCAAGAGGTCATGGAGCGCCGTTATAGCCGCAAAAACATGGAAGATCAGCGTTTTGGGGCGAAGCCTGACCTGATCATTCTTGATGGCGGCCGCCCCCAGCTCAATGCCGTGCTTGAGATGTTTGACAAAATGGGCATCGACGACATAGCCCTTTGCGGCCTTGCCAAGCGCGACGAGGAACTCTTTGTGCCGTGGCAAGATTCGGGCCCCGTGGTTTTGCCGGGCGGTTCGGCGTCGCTGTACCTGGTGAAGCAGGTGCGCGACGAGGCTCATCGTTTCGCCATTACCTTTCATCGCGAATTGCGCGATAAGGGAATGACCCTGAGCGTGTTGGACGAAGTTGCAGGCCTGGGCCCGGTTCGCAAGAAGGCCCTGAAGAAGGAATTCAAGTCCTTTGCCCGCCTGAAGGCGGCAACGCTTGATGAGCTGAAAGCCGTTCGTGGTGTGCCAGACGAGGTTGCCTGTGAGCTTTACAAGGTGCTCAGGCAGTATAATGGGGAATTGGAAGAAAAAGAATTGTTTGGACAGGAGGAATGACATGAGCGATGTAGACGAGCTGAATGTACCCGCCGACCTGTATGAAAATCTAACTGAAGAACTGGACATGCCCAATTTGGTGATTATCACCGGCATGAGCGGCGCGGGTCGTACTGAGGCCATGCACGTGTTTGAGGACATGGGTTATTTCTGCGTGGACAATCTTCCGTGCCCTCTTATCCAAAACCTCATTGATTTGCGTGTTGCTCCCACAAGCGGAAAAAGGGAGTACACCGCCGTTGTATGCGACGCCCGCAACCATAAGTACTTCGAGAGCTTTTCTTCCATCATCAAAAACCTCGATGAGAAGGGCATTGATTATCGCGTGGTGTTCTTGGACGCTGCCGATGAGAAATTGGTTTCTCGTTACAAGTCGTCTCGCCGCCGCCACCCTCTGTGCGAGGACGGCTCCAGCATCAGCCAGGGCATCTACCGCGAGCGTATGCTTCTTTCGGCTATCGCCAAGCGCGCTGATTACACCATCGATACCACGGATATGCTGCCTCAGCAGCTGCGCAACAGGCTGCATAGCCTGTTCAGCAGCGAGGAAACTCGCAAGGTGCTGAGCGTGACGGTATACTCCTTCGGCTTTAAGCATGGGGCTCCCACTGATGCCGATCTCATCATTGATGTGCGTTTCTTGCCCAACCCCTATTACGATCCCGATTTGAAAACCCTGACCGGTCTTGACGACCCGGTGCGCAAGTTCGTTATGGATTGCCCCCAGACCGACCTTTTCAAAAAGCGCTGGTTTGACTTGCTGGATTGCGTCATGCCGGGTTATGTTTCCGAGGGCAAGCAGCAGCTGGCAATTGGCGTTGGCTGCACGGGCGGCCAGCACCGCAGTGTTGCCCTTGCCGAGGCCACGGGCGATTATCTGAAGTCCAACGGCTATCGTGTAAGCGTTGCTCATCGCGACTTGATGAAGGCTGAAACCGCTGCCTCGAAAGCCGTAGAGGAAGATGGCAGCGCCAGTACTCTGCCGAAGGGAATCTAGCGATATGGAATTGCCAAAGTTTACCCACGACCCATCGCTAACATCCCAATTCAAGCCCCTGGGAAAGAAGCACGGGGAATCTGAAAACGCCTCAAAACGCGTGGTGGTTATCGGTGGCGGCACCGGAGCCCCCATGTCTATTCGCTGCTTGTTGAGCTTGGATTACCAGGTGAGCGCCGTGGTGGCCATGGCTGATGACGGTGGCTCCACGGGCGAGTTGCGCAAGCAGGCTGGCGTTACCCCTCCTGGTGACGTGCGCAAATGCTTGGCGGCCTTTGCCGCCCATCCTGATGATGCATTTGCCCAGGCCTTTAAGTATCGTTTCCCCTTTGCCGACAATCATGCATTGGGCAACCTGCTTTTGGCAGCCTTGGAAGACGCCTCGGGGTCTTTCCCCGAGGCAATTGAAATTTGCGAGCAACTTCTCCAGGCTCGTGGTCATGTTCTTCCTTCCACGTTGACCCATGTGGAGCTTGCGGGTCAAACTCGCCAGGGCCATCTTATTGAGGGCCAGGCCAGTGTCTGCCACTCCGCTGAACCCCTGCAAAAGGTATGGTTGCATCCCTCTCATCTGGGTCAGCTCATTGAGGCTTATGGCCCCGCTTTGGATGCTTTGGAGAAGGCCGACTATATCATTTTGGGCCCCGGGTCTTTGTTCACTTCGATTATTGCAAATCTGTTGGTTCCTGGCATTGTGGAGGCAATTCGTAAGTCGCATGCTTACGTGGTGTATGTGAGCAACATCTCGGACAGCCAGGGTGAAACCCGTGGCTTTTGCGTAAAAGACCAGATAGAAGCCTTGTATCGCCATGGTATGGAAGATCTTATCAACTGTGTTTTGGCTGACGCTCCCCGCCATGCAAGTCACGAGGAGACTCTGTCGGGTGCCCATCGTGTTTCTCTGACAAAAGAAGAGAGGCGTTTTCTGGAGGCGCTGGGTATTGCCGTTACCACCCGCGATTTCTACAACGATGAGCATCCCGGTTGGCATAGCGTTTCTGCCCTAAGAAGCGCCTTGAAGAAAGTGCTGCAGTAATGGCATTCACCACCGATGTAAAAGATGAGCTATCTCACGTTCGTCCCACCTGCAGCCATTGCCAACGCGCCACGCTGGCAGCCTTGGTGCGTATTGACGGAACGCTGTACCTGAGCGGTTCGGGAAAGTACCGCCTTGAGGTGGTTACCGATTCGGTAAGTATTGCCCGCTTGACTAAGCAGCTGCTCAACGATATCTACAACCTGCATACTAACTTGACTATTCGTCGAAGCGTGCTCCATCAGACCCCCAACTATCTTATTGAGGCCCCTAACCAGCCCAATCTGGAGTTTTCCCTGCGCGATATGGGTGTTCTTTCAGATACGGGCGGCCTTGAGATGCACCTGCGCCCGGCCATTATCGAAAAGGAATGCTGCTCTGCCGCCTATCTGCGCGGCGCCTTTCTGGGCAGCGGTTTCATCGCTAACCCCAAGGGCAATTATCACTTTGAAATTTCGTTTGCCGCCGAGCCCATCGCCGAAGATGTTGCGCGTATTTTCGTGGAAAAGGGCATCCCCGCCCGCGTCTCAAAGCGCCGCAATACCTACATCGTGTATCTGAAGAGCGGAGATTCCATCGCCGACTTCTTGGCTTTCACCGGCGCGCACACCAGCGCTCTGCATTTTGAAGACACCCGCTTATACAAGAGCATTCGCAATGACACCAATCGTGCCACCAACGCTGAGATTGCCAACCAGAAAAAGACGGTGAATGCCTTTTTGGAGTTCCAAGAGGCGGTGGAAAAGATTCGTCAGGCAGAAGCTATGGGAAAGCTTTCGCCTGCGCTGCGTGAAATCATTCGCCTGCGCATGACACATCCCGATGCCTCCCTCAAGGCCTTGGGTGAGATGCTGGAGCCTTCTTTGACCAAATCGGCCATCGCTCATCGTGTGCAGAGAATATTGGATTTCGCCAACGATTTATAACGCTCGCGGGTTTCGTGCTTGCGCCCCTCAACATTCGTGGTAACGTTTAAACAAAGGTAATTTCTACGAAGCGCGGCAATAATGGTCCGCGTGATTTACCGCAGCTTTAACGTCCTTATGAAAGGGGAAAAGGTATGGCAACTAAGGTTGGCATCAACGGTTTTGGTCGTATTGGCCGTCTGGCTTTCCGCGCAATGTTCAACGATCCCGAGCTGGAAGTTGTTGCAGTCAATGACCTGGGCAACAAGGAGCAGATGGCTCATCTGCTGAAGTATGACTCCGTTCATGGTCGCGCCTACGACGCCGTTGAGGTTACCGAAGATGGCTTCATTGTTGATGGCACTCCCGTTAAGGTTCTTTCCGAGCGCGAACCCGCCAATCTTCCTTGGGCTGAGCTGGGCGTAGAGGTTGTTGTGGAATCCACCGGCTTCTTCACCGACGGCACTAAGGCAAAGGCTCACATTGAGGCTGGCGCTAAGAAGGTTATCATCTCTGCTCCTGGCAAGAATGTTGACGCCACCATTGTTATGGGCGTAAACGACAAGGACTACGATAAGGAAACCATGCACATCGTATCCAACGCTTCTTGCACCACCAACTGCCTGGCTCCCGTTGCTAAGGTTCTGGTTGACACCTTCGGCATCAAGCGTGGCATGATGAACACCGTTCATGCTTTCACCAACGACCAGAAGATTCTGGACCTTCCTCATAAGGATTACCGTCGCATGCGCGCTGCTGCTCAGTCCATCATCCCCACCACCACTGGTGCTGCCAAGGCTGTTGCCCTGGTAATTCCTGAGCTGGCTGGCAAGCTGGACGGCTTTGCTACTCGCGTTCCTGTGCCCGACGGCTCCATGGTTGACCTGACCTGCGAACTTGCTCGCCCTGTGACCAAGGAAGAGATCAACGCCGCCATGAAGGCTGCCGCAGAAGGCCCCATGAAGGGCATTCTGGAGTACACCGAAGACCCCATTGTTTCCGTTGACATCATCGACAATCCCGCATCCTCCATCTTCGACTCCGGTCTGACCATGGTTCTGGGCGGCGAAGGCGATATGGTCAAGGTTGTTTCCTGGTACGACAACGAGTGGGGTTATTCCAACCGCGTTGCTGACCTGGCAAAGATCATGCTCTAATTTGAACCAAATCGTGCGCCGTCCCTCGGGGCGGCGCATTCTGCATTTAGGAGGTTTCTCATGGCAGAAATTCAGACTATTGAATCTATGCAGCCTGCTGGCAAGCGCGTCATCGTTCGCGTTGACTTCAACGTGCCCCTGAAGGATGGCGTGGTAACCGACGACACGCGTATTCGCGCTGCTCTTCCCACCATTAACTATCTGCTTCAGGCTGGCGCCAAGGTCATCCTTATGAGTCACCTTGGTCGTCCCAAGGGTGAAGGCTATGAAGAAGCGTACTCTTTGGCACCTGTGGCAAAGTATCTGGCAACCATGGTTGATGCTCCTGTTGTTTTTGCAACCGATACGGTAGGCGAGGACGCTCAGGCAAAGATTGCTGCTATGGAGCCTGGTCAAATTGTTTTGCTGGAGAACCTGCGTTTTGACAAGCGCGAAAAGAAGAACAACGAAGAGTTTTGCAAGGAGCTTGCTGCCCTGGCTGACGAATACGTTAACGATGCCTTCGGCGCTGCTCATCGCGCTCATGCTTCAACGGCTGGTATCGCCGCTTTCCTGCCCGCATATGCTGGCTTCCTCATGTCCAAAGAGGTGAATACCTTGACGGGTATGCTGGATGAGCCCAAGCGTCCCTTCGTGGCTATTCTGGGCGGCTCCAAGGTTTCCGATAAAATCAAGGTTATCGACGCCCTTATTAGCAAGTGCGACACTCTGATCATTGGTGGCGGCATGTGCTTTACCTTTCTTATGGCTCAGGGCAAGGCTGTGGGCACCTCTTTGAAGGAAGAAGATTGGGTGGAGCGCGCTGGCGAGATGCTAAAGAAGGCCGAAGCTGCCGGTGTTTCTCTGCTCCTTCCCGTTGATGTTGTGTGCGCTGACAAGTTTGCCGAGGATGCTGCTACTAAGATCACCTCTGTTGATGAGATTCCCGAAGACATGATGGGCCTTGATGTGGGCCCTGAAACCGCCAAGATTTATGCCGAGGCTATTGCGGGTGCAAAGACCGTGTTCTGGAATGGCCCCATGGGCGTCTTTGAGATGGCCGCTTTTGAGGCTGGCACCAAAGAGGTTGCTCTGGCCGTTGCCGCCAACAAGGAAGCCGATACCATCATCGGCGGCGGCGATAGCGTAGCTGCAGTGAACAAGTTTGATCTGGCCGATCAGATGACCTTCATTTCCACGGGTGGTGGCGCTTCCATGGAGCTGGTCCAGGGCGAGCAGCTGCCTGGCGTTGTCGCACTTCAGAAATAAGTGTCCTTTCCGCTGATAGATTGGAGAAATCATGAAACGTAAGCCTATGATGGCCGGCAACTGGAAGATGAATAACACCATTTCTGAAGGTGTTGTTTTGGCCCAGCAGATTTGCAATCGTTTTGAAAAGGACTGGGGCGAGGATGTAGACGTTGTTCTGTGCACCCCTTTCCTGGATTTGAAGCCCGCCTGGACCGTTGTTGATTTTGAGAATCTGCCTATTTATATTGGCGCTCAGAATTGTTACTGGGAGGAAGCTGGCGCATTTACCGGTGAGATTTCCGTGGGTATGCTGAAGGAAGCCCGCGTTACTCATTGCATCATTGGCCACTCTGAGCGTCGCACGCTGTTCGGCGAGCTGAACGAAGATGTGAACAAGAAGGCAAAGGCTCTCCTGGCACAGAAAATGACCCCTATCATTTGCGTGGGCGAATCTCTTTCCGTTCGCGACGAAGGCACCCATCTTGAATATGTGTGCGCCCAGGTAAAGGCCGCTTTTGCTGGCATTGACGACATTGATGCCAAAAACTGCGTTGTGGCTTATGAGCCTATTTGGGCTATTGGCACCGGCCGCACTGCTACACCTGAGCAGGCCCAGGAGGTTTGCGCCGCAATACGTTCCACCCTGGCTGAGCTGTATGGTCAAGAGATTGCTGATGGCATGCGCGTTCTGTACGGCGGTTCTATGAACACGGGTAACGTTGAGGGCCTGCTTGCCATGGAAGACATTGACGGTGGCCTGATCGGCGGCGCTGCACTGAAGGCGGAAAGCTTTGTAGAGCTGATTAAAGCTTGCCTGTAAAAAAGGATTTACGTATGACTCACTGCACTAAACGGCCTTGCGCCTTAATTATTATGGATGGTTTCGGTTTGGCTGAAGAGGGAGCAGGCAATGCGATTTCATTGGCTGCAACTCCTGTGCTTGACCAGGCGTTTTCTTGCCGTCCTAAAACGCAGCTCTTGGCTTCTGGCGAAGCTGTGGGCCTTCCTGAGGGCCAAATGGGCAACTCAGAGGTGGGTCATCTGAACATTGGCGCGGGTCGTATTGTGTACCAGGAGCTTACGCGTATCAATCGCGCGTGCCGTTTGGGCGAGCTGGAGGAGAACGAGACTCTTTGCTTAGCTATGGACGCGGCAATTCGCAGCAATGGTGTAGTGCATTTCATGGGTCTGTTGTCTGATGGCGGCGTGCACTCAAACAATGAGCATTTGTATGCCCTCATTGCCATGGCATGCAAACGTGGTGTCCCTGCGGTGCATGTGCATTGCTTTATGGATGGCCGCGACGTGCCCCCTTCCAGCGGCAAGGGATACATCGAACAGCTGGAGGAAGTGCTCAAGAACTTGCGCAAGGATTATCCAAAGACCCAGCTGGCCATCTCCACTGTTTCGGGCAGGTATTACGCCATGGACCGCGATAATCGCTGGAATAGAGTGGAGCGAGCCTATCAGGCTATTGTGCAGGGTGAGCCCCAGGTGGGCTTGTCTGCCGCTTTGGCAATGCAAGCATCCTACGATGCTCAAGTGACCGATGAGTTTGTTGAGCCTGTTTCCTTGGATGGTTGTGGCGTCCAAGATGGTGATGCGGTTATTTTCTTCAATTTCCGCCCCGACCGCGCCCGTGAGCTTTCTCGCGCTTTCGTGGATGATGATTTTCAGGGATTTCCTCGTTCAGAAAAGCTCAATATCAATTATGTCTGCTTGACTGAATACGACCCTACTATTAACGCGCCGGTGGCTTTCCCTAAGGAGTTTCCCGTCAATGTGCTGGCTGATGTGCTAGCAGCAGAGGGCCTGAAACAATACCACATTGCCGAAACTGAAAAATATGCCCATGTAACCTTCTTTCTCAATGGTGGCATTGAGGCCCCCAAGGAAGGGGAGACCCGCAAGCTTATTAAGAGCCCCGCTGTTGCAACTTATGACCTTCAGCCTGAGATGAGCGCTTATGAGGTGACTGACGCCCTGGTAAGTGCTATTGAAGCCGACGAAGCCGACTTCTATGTGGTGAACTTTGCCAATTGCGACATGGTGGGCCATACGGGAGTCATTGCAGCGGCTCAGGCGGCCGTAGAGGCCGTAGATGCATGTGTGGGCCGTGTACTAAGCGCTCTTGAGGAAAAGGGCGGTGTGGCTTTGCTGACCGCTGACCACGGCAATGCTGACAAGATGATCGCAGAAGACGGAAATCCCCATACGGCTCATACTACTGCTCCTGTGCCCCTGGTGCTTTTCGATTTTTCCAATGAGAATCTTGGTTTGCAGGATAAGCAGGGTGCGCTCTGCGATATTGCTCCTACTTTGCTTGATATGATGATGATTGACCAACCGGCAGAAATGACCGGTGAATCGCTTCTTGCGCGGAACTAATGTTTGCCCTATAATTCATATCTTGCATTTGTACGTCTGTTGGACTGACTATTTGAGAAGAAGGTTTCGTTTTGTCCGCTGTAATGATTCTTTTGCTGATCCTGCTCGTTGTTTCCGGCGCGGGTTTGATTGTCTTCATTCTGCTGCATTCTGGTAAGGGCACTGGCCTTTCCGATATGATCTCTGCCGCTATGTACAACACCACTTCTGGCACTTCTATCGTAGAGAAGAACCTTGATCACATCACTATTATTTTTGCGGTTGTATTTATTCTGACCCTGATTATTATGATGGTCGTTTGGCCTCAGGGTACCATTTCTGCCTAAATCATTTTTATTGTTGCAAGTTGGTATTCTTCTGATAGAATAACCAACGTTGTACATTCGTCGGAGTGGTGGAACGGCAGACACGCAAGCTTGAGGTGCTTGTGGGCGTAACGCCCGTGCGGGTTCAAATCCCGCCTTCGACACCAGAATTTTCAGAGAGGACTTCGGTCCTCTCTTTTTTGCGTGATGGAGGAGACGAGGAGCATAAAGGCTCACCTCACGGCAGCACGTGGATAATGCTTCTCCCTACTAGCAACTCTCTTTGCTTATCCAGCGCGCTGAAGTTCGGCTCGCCTTTATGCCCCAAAATGCGTTTATAAGAGTATGTTTCCTGGAAAATTCTGGTAAATGCAAATGTGGGCATTTAACGTGTTGGAAGCCCACAAGCGATCAAGATTGCGTGTGACTGCCTAAGCGTTAAGAGTAACTGGGGGATAATTCTTACTGGGAGTTTGGTGGGGAAGACATAAAAAAGAACCCCGATTGGAGTTCTTGAAAATACAATGGTGGGCGATACAAGATTTGAACTTGTGACCCCTGCCGTGTCAAGGCAGTGCTCTCCCCCTGAGCTAACCGCCCACTTTTCAGTGGTTGCTGGTGTTACCAGCGGGTAAATATATTAGCAGATTCCCAAAACTTGTACAGTCCCTATATAAAAAAATTTCCTTTTTTGAATGGGGTATTGTTGGTCTCTTAAAGAATTTTTTCAAAAACCAAAAATTTTTCTTGCATTATATAGGGGGTAAGCGTATTATACCTTCTTGCGCGGACATGGCTCAGCTGGTAGAGCACCACCTTGCCAAGGTGGGGGTCGCGGGTTCGAACCCCGTTGTCCGCTCCACTGATCACTCGGTCGGTCACCTAAAAATGGCCGACTTTTTTGATAAATGTGGCGAGATGGCCAAGTGGTAAGGCAGAGGCCTGCAAAGCCTTCACCACCGGTTCGAATCCGGTTCTCGCCTCCATATGCGGACATGGCTCAGCTGGTAGAGCACCACCTTGCCAAGGTGGGGGTCGCGGGTTCGAACCCCG
>JAQXTF010000078.1 GCA_029219345.1 Eggerthellales bacterium | reverse complement strand
TGGCAAGCTTTTTGATTTTGCCCGCAGCCAGGGCTGCGACTATGTGTCCACGGGTCATTACGTGCGCGTGGAGCAACGGGCCGATGGCAACTTCTACTTGCGCAAGGCGGTCGATGCCTCCAAGGATCAGACCTACGTGCTGTACTTTTTGAACCAAGATCAGCTGAGCCACGTGATTTTTCCCTTGGGCGACATGACCAAGGTGGAAACCCGCGCCGTTGCCGCAGGTCAGGGCTTTGGGAACGCGCAAAAGGCCGAAAGCATGGATATCTGCTTCGTGCCCGACGGCGACTATGCCCGCGTGGTGCGTGCATGTACCGGCGGCGTTGGCCAGCCGGGCAACTTCGTGACCAGCGCCGGCGAGGTGCGCGGCCAGCACAAGGGCATTGCCTGCTACACCATCGGCCAGCGCAAGGGTCTGGGGCTGTATGGCCCCGAGCCGGTGTACGTGAGCGCCATCGATGCCGCGGCCAACACCGTGACGGTGGGCCCTCGCGCCGAGTTGCTGCGCGGCGACTGCCTGGCGGGGGATATGTGCTGGGCGGCGGTCGCATTCGTTAAGGAAAGGCCCGAAAAGGTTCCGCTCAAAAGCTTCGCAGTCTTCGCTCCGCCCTTTTGGGCCCTTCTTTACAGAATCAATGCGACAGCAATGGCGACTGCAGCCGCGCAAGCAACCACGCGAATGATGGTGCGCCACATGTTTGAGATACCCAGGTCGCGGGTGAGGGATTTGACGCCGGTGCAGATGTGCCAGCTCAGGGCCGCGGCGGTAACAATGAGCGCCGCCGTGTAAGCGAAGGAGACGCCTTCGCCGCTGGGAAAGTGGAACAGAACCGCAAAAGCCAGCACGCCGCCGGTGAGCCACTTCAGCATCTGATGCTGCTTCTTTTTGGCGCTGGGCGGTCGCTCGGTGTCGTTGAACATGGTTTGGGTGGCGCGCAGGCTCAGAATCACGTGAAGCACCACGATGCCTACGCCAATCCAAACGGTGAATTTGAAGTTTTCGCCCAGGTCAACGCCGCAAATCTTGGCAGCGGCCAGGCCGGCGTGGGCCAGGAAGAACGCGGCAAGGGCCGCAGCGACTGCCGCGTTGGCGCGGCGAACGGGATCTTTTTTGTACGGCTTACTCATGAGTGCCCTCCAAAAGCCAAGAGATGCCTGTGGCAATGCGCTGGGTGGCGTTGTCGAAGTGGCCGCCTTCGTTCATCTCCAGCGTGCAGCGGCTTACCAATGGGTTTGAACTCAGCATTTCCGCCACCTCGTTGGTGGCCTTTTCCACAGTGGCCATGACGGCATTCTTGGTGCGCGCCTCGGCATCGCCCAGGCTCAGATACACCTGCGCGTCAGCGGGGAAGGCGCCTGCTTTCAGGCTTTTTTTCAGCAGCCGAGGGAAGTCGCGGTACCATAGCGACCCTGAAATGCTGGCGGCTCCTGCGAAGGCGTCCGTTTGGGTCAGCGACCACAGGGCGAAAAGCCCCGAAAGGGAATAACCGCAGATGAAGCGTTGGTTTACGGTCCTTTCCCCTTCGGCTGCGGGAATGATTTTCTCCAGCAGCTGTTGCAGGGTGTCGCCGCCGTGGCCTCCGAAATCGGCGCCCTTGCGAATGGCCGGTGCGGGCCAAGGGGTCAGCAGGTTGTTCCAGTCTTCCACTTCGAAAGCCACCAGGTTAAAAGGCGCATCAACCAACTGCGCTGCCTGACGCATGGCCTCTTCCTGGCCAGGGAAAACGGCGATGTACACAAAGGGAGCACCAGCGGCGCTCCCTTGCTCTATGTGGTAGAAACGTGACAATTTTGCCCCGGGCGCTTTTGTCATAATTACGCCAGAAGCTGGCGGGCGGCGGCTTCAATGGAGGTCAGCAGGGCGGTGGCTTGGTCGGGATCGCTGCCCTTCACGAAGCAGTAGGCCTTCACCTTGGGCTCGGTGCCGCTGGGACGAATGATCAGCTTGTGGCCGCCTTCCAGCTGCAGCTCCAGTACGTTGGCACTGGGTAGGGTTTGGGGTGCGCTATTGCCGCGGCCGCCAAACACGGGCATGGGAGCGGCGGTGGCAAAGTCAATCACGGCGGTAACGGGCAGGCCGGCCACTTCGGTGGGGGCGGCGGCGCGCAAACCCGCCATCAGGGCCTTCATGGTGGCGGCGCCGGCAGCGCCCGGGAAGCTTACGGAAATGGTGCTGTTCTTCCACCAGCCGTAGCGCTCATACAGGGTCTCCATGGCCTGAACCAGATCGCGGCCCTGGGCTTTGTGCCAAGCGGCCATTTGCACGATGAGCATGCTGGTCACAATGGCGTCTTTGTCGCGCACGTGGGTGCCCGCCAGATAGCCGTAGCTTTCCTCGAAGCCGAATAGGTAGCGGTCGGCCTCGCCGGCGGCCTCCAGCAGGCCAATTTGCTCGCCAATGTACTTAAAGCCGGTGAGCACGCGGCGCATTTCAAAACCGCGCTCTTCGGCCATGAGGTCGCACATCACCGAGGAAACGATAGTGCTGACGCACACCTTGTTGCGCAGGTCTTCGCCGCGCTCCTCCGCCTTGCTGCACTCGTAATCCATGAGCAGTGCGCCCACTTCGTTGCCGGTGAGCAGCACGTACTCGCCCTCGTGGGCCACGGCGATGCCGGTGCGGTCGGCATCGGGGTCGGTGGCCACCAGCAGGTCGGGCTTCACTTCCCGGCACAGGGCCAAACCGCGCTCCAGCGCTTCGCGAATCTCGGGG
>JAQXTF010000077.1 GCA_029219345.1 Eggerthellales bacterium | reverse complement strand
AATTGCTATTCTACCCTCCTGGTATGTCGTTAAAGACAGCTATCCATAGAACATTCTAGAAGGACGCTTGAGCAACCAGAAGTTACCCGGGCGGCATACTAAATATGCCGAAAAGCAATTATTTGCGGGAAAGATAAGCCTCCAGCGCGGCTTCATACATTGCCGCATCGTTGCCGAAAGAGGCACGGGCGGCCGCCTCATGGGCGGGCACCCAAGCAGCTGCATCGATTTCATCTTCTTGGGCGGCCAGTTCGCCAGAGGCATACTCAGCAAGGAAGAAAAACACGCTGCGATTGTCGGTTTTGCGGACAGAAGGCACCTCGTAGCAAAAATCAGGCAAGATACTCACTTCAATGCCCGTCTCTTCCAGAATCTCGCGCTTGGCGGCCTGCTCCATAGATTCGCCCTGATCAATGTGGCCCTTGGGGAAGGAATGGCGGGTCTTTTTCATGGTAATCATGAGCACCTTCAGGCCCTCATCGGTTGAGCGGAACACCACGGCGCCAGCGGAATTGGTCACGCGGCGGGCGTCTTCGCATTCGCCCTTCAGACCGCTCTGCAGCAACTTGCGCACCTTTCGGGGGTCCAGCTGAGGGAAGGGAATGAAGGGAGGAACGTCATCGGCAGCAGGCGCGGCGGCAAAGTTTGCCAGGCGCTTGTCATGACCGCCTTGGAACTTCTCCATCCACACCATGTCGTACCAGCGATTGAACTTGTAACCGCAACCCGCAAAGCGGCCCACCAGCTTGTAGCCGCGCTTTTCGTGGAACAGCACACTGCCGTTGGTCAGGTAAGGATCGTTTTCGCAGGCGGGAACGGCAATGCAGGCATACAGATTGAAGATGTTTTGCGCCAGCAGCACGTTTTCCAGCGCCGTGTACAGCAGCGTGCCCACACCCAGCGTACGCACGTCTTCTGCAACGTAAATGGAAGTTTCCACCGTGTGACTATAGGCTTCGCGGGCATGGAACACGCCAGCGTAGGCGTAAGCTACCGGCTTGCCGCCCATTTCCGACACAATGTAGGGATACGTATGCAAAGTGGAAGCAATGCGGTCGGCGAATTCTTCTGCCGAAGGCACCTCGTACTCGAAGGTGATAGCCGTCTTTTCCACACAGGGCGCGTAGATGGCCAGCAGTGCAGACGCGTCTTCGGGGGTTGCAATACGAAAGGTCAGCTTTTCACGATCGGTGGGCATAATGCCTCCTAATTACGAAAAAGACCCGGCAAAAACCGGGTCTTCGATTTTGGAATGGTGCCCGAGGCGAGATTCGAACTCGCACGGTTTCCCAACGGTTTTTGAGACCGCCGCGTCTGCCATTCCGCCACTCGGGCGCATCTTGAGATTATAACCAATTGCGCTTCCTCTTGCGAGAAAAACTTTGCATTTGTGGCCTTTCGTAGGTAAATTTTCCCCTCTGACCTGCGCAATACCGTACAATAGCCATTCTATGAGCAACAAAGAAAACATATCTGCCGAAGCCAAAGAAGCAAGCATCGCTCAGCAACGCCGCCAAAAGCTGCTGGGCGCTTTGTTTGTTGCCATCTCTGCAGTAGCCTGGGGCTTTTCGGGCACCATCGCTCAATACCTCACCCAATGGCAGGGCGTGCAGGTGGAATGGCTCAATTGCGTACGCATGCTGGGCGCCGCCGTGTTGCTTGTTCCCTTGGCCCTTAGCCGCAAGGATACGCGCAGCGAGATCAAGCAGGTATTCCGCAACAAAACCGATTTGCGCGACACATTCATCTATGCCATTTTTGGTGCCTTTGCCTGCCAAATTGGCTATCTGTACACCATCGCCCTCACCAATTCCGGAACGGCCACCATGTTCGAGCAAGCGGGTATGATTCTGGTGGTGGCACACACTTGCATCACCGTGCGCCGCAAGCCTACCCGCCGCGAGCTTGTGGCCCTGGCGCTGGCGCTTGGCGGCACATTCTGCCTGGCAACTCAAGGAAACCCCGGCTCCATTGCGCTGCCCCTCGAGGGTCTGGCCTGGGGTTTGTTCGCCTCCGTAGGCATGGCCACCTATGTGGTGCTACCCGTGCGCCTGCTAAAGCACTACCAGGGCCTCACCATTACCACCCTGGCCATGTGCATGGCCGGTGTGTGCATTTCCCTGTTCTTCCAGCCCTGGAATATCATGCCTACCCTCTCTGCCCAGGTGGTCATTGGCACCTTCGCCACCATCATTTTGGGCACGGTGCTGGCATACTTACTGTTCTTGGAGGGCGTTAAGCGCGTAGGCGCCATTATTGGCGGTCTGCTTGACGCCATTGAGCCCGTAACCGCCATTGTGGTAAGCGCCCTGTGGCTGGGCACCATCGTCACCGGATGGGACGCGCTGGGCTGCGTGCTCATTGTGGGCATGTTGATTCTTATTACCATTCCCGAAAAAGACGTTTAGCAAAACGTGTCACCTGGGGACGGTTCTCATCTGACACACCGCGATGTTAGCCCATGATGAAGACAAGCAGCGGAATAGTAAGAGCCGAAAGCATAGTGGACACGAAAATGCCCTGGGACATGGTTTTGGTGTCAATGCCGTAAAGCAGCGAGAACATCACACCAACGTTGGCTACCGGCATGGCAGACATGATGACCAGCACGCCCAGCAGCAAGGGGCTCTGAATGATAGGCGAAAACAACAGCCAAACCAAAATCGGGTTTACCACCAGGCGAACTGCAGACATAAGCCACAGTTTTGGCGTGCCCAGCATATCGCGAACAGGCATGTTCGCCATCTGGGATCCTATGATGAGCATAGCTGCTGGCGTTGCCATATTGCCCAAAAGGGTCAGGCTTTCGGTAACGAAAGGCACGTTGCGCACGCCTGCCACCGCAAGAACAATAGCAATAAGGCAGCAGATAGTCATGGGGGTCAGGAAGGTTTTGATGGTGACCTTTTCGGGCACGGCTCCTTCGCGGTCCTTCGATATGAGAATGGGGCCAACCACGTAGCAAATCAGGTTAAACGGCACCTGGAAAATTGATGCGTATAGCAAAGCGCCGGGGCCAAAAATAACCGCCAGCACAGGAAAGCCCAAAAAGCCTACGTTGCCAAATACGAGCATAAAGCGAAACGCGCCGCAAAAGCCGTTGGGGATGCGCAGCACCTTTACCACAACCACAGCAAGCCCAATCAGGAAGGCGTGCATAAGCAGCGCCAGCAAAAACGTTAGACCAATTTCCTGAACAGAAGGCACGCTGTCGGCGGTCAAGATGGCCGATAGAATAAGAGCCGGCATGGCAATGTTGATAACCAAATTAGAAAGGCCCTTGTCAACCACTTCGTTGGTGTAGTGGACCTTCTTGCAAATGTAGCCGACGCCAATAAGGACGAACAGCATAATCATCTTGACAACAATAGTCATAGGATCTGCTGCCACGATTCGTCCCTCCCGTAACGCCCGCGAAACATGTGGAAACACAAAACAGGCTCGGATTTCTCCGAGCCTGAAAACATTCATGGTGGTCAGAGGGGGACTTGAACCCTCGGCACGCGGATTTTCAGTCCGCTGCTCTACCAACTGAGCTACCTGACCACAATCAGTTGCGCCTTAGCGCAGGTAACTATTCTAGACATTCAGCCTCAATTGCGCAAGACGTTTTTAGTATTTTCTTTGCCAGTTTCTTCAAAACAGAAAATTTGGCCAAAGAAAAAGCAACGAGGCCCCGCTAATGAACGGCCCAAAAGGAAAACTGCGCCTGCCGGTAGCCCCCGAAAAGATTGCGGCCGCAAGGCAAGCCAGGGCAAGGCATGCCGCGCCGGGCAGCAGTCCCAAGTACAAAGCCAGCACCGCCAGCAGCTTAATGTCTCCGCCTCCCAAAGACTGCCGCCTGCAAAACCTCTCATATGCACCAGCGACCGCCAGCAAAAAGAGCCCCATCAGCAAAAAGGCAGAAAGCCCTTCGGCCCCATACTGCCAAGCCGCGTGCAAGCCACGACGCCACGCAACCACGCCAACGCTCGAAACCCACAACACCCCAAGCGCCAGCAGGTACTTGTTGGGAATAACGCGGCGACGCGCATCCTCCACCGAAAGCGCCCCAAGAACGCCAGACACCGCCAGCAACTCGCAAAACTCCTCAATCATGCTCGCCCCCTTCTTCGCGAGCTCACTTTAGCGGGCGAATCTATCAAAAAAAGGTCTTTTGTGCACAACGCGTCTACACGGCGTGCACAAAAAGCTATCAAAAAGTTATCAAACGTGCTTACGAGCCCGTCTTGCTAGAACAAAACCCATTTAATGGTACAATTCATAGCTACTTACTACTCATTGGGGGGGACATTATGCTTATTTCAACGAAGGGGCGCTACGCATTGCGCATGGTTATAGCTCTGGCAAAGCTGGAGGATCTTCGCAAAAGCCCTATTTCGCTGAAGGATATCGCAGAAGCAGAATGCGTTTCCATGAAATACCTGGAGCAGTTGGCTCGCTGCCTCTCTGCCGCCGACATCATTACCAGCGTTCGCGGCAAATATGGAGGCTACCGCCTGGCCCATCCCGCGGAGGAAATCACCGCCGGCGATATTTTGCGCGCAGCAGAAGGCTCCACCGCCCCCGTTTCTTGCTTGGAGGGCGGCGCCGAATGTCCCCGCGAAAGCGTATGCACCACAGTATCGTTTTGGCGTGGCCTTGATAACGTCATCGAGCAATACATCGACAACGTTTCCCTTTCTGAGCTGCTGAAATAGCCTAAAAATCAAACAAATCAGTTGAGAGATAGCGCTCACCAGTATCGGGCAGAACGGCCACAATAAGTTTGCCTGCATTTTCAGGGCGCTGAGCCACTTTGTGGGCAGCGGCAACCGCAGCACCCGAGCTAATGCCCACCAGCAAGCCATCGCCCGCAGCCACCTGGCGCGCCGCAGCATAGGCCTCTTCTTCCGTAATGGGCATCACTTCATCGTAAATGCCCTGGTCAAGCACCTCAGGCACAAAATTTGCGCCAATGCCCTGCAGGCCATGGGCGCCCGCATACCCCTGCGACAACAACGGCGAAGACGCCGGCTCCACGGCAATCACCTGCACCTGGGGATTTTGCTCTTTCAGGTAGCGGCCGATGCCCGTCAAAGTGCCACCCGTTCCCACACCGGCGACCAAAATGTCCACTTGGCCGTCGGAGTCGGCCCAAATCTCCGGGCCCGTTGTGGCATAATGCGCCGCGGCGTTTGCGGGGTTCTCAAACTGGCCAGGAATGAAGGCATTGGGCAGCTCCGCTGCCAGCTCTTCGGCCTTTTTGATGGAGCCCGTCAGGCCCTCTGCGCCGGGAGTCAGCACCACTTCGGCACCATAGGCCTTCATGAGGTTCACGCGCTCAATGCTCATGCTGTCAGGCATGACAATAATGGCTCGACTTCCGCGAATAGCAGCAATCATAGCCAAGCCAATGCCCGTATTGCCCGAAGTGGGCTCAATAAAGACGGTCTCTGCGTTCACCAGGCCGGCTTCCTCAGCCGCAGCGATCATAGAAAGCGCCGCACGGTCTTTCGTGGAGCCCGCAGGGTTGAAAAACTCAACCTTGCCCACCAGGCGCGCAGCAAGATTGTGGGCTTTCTCGTAGTTGGACAGCTCAACCAGCGGCGTTTTGCCAATAAGATCCAAAGCGTTGGCGTGAATAGTCATAGGTGCCTCCTTTAATACGGAGTGGCGCAAAACCGCAAAAACAGCTCATTTGCGTAATTCTTTGTAACAGTTCTGCACCCATTCTATCGGAATGGGCCCGTTTTCGCATGTCATGGGGTAAACTTAACAAGGACGGAACTTTTTGGAGGATTTTCCCATGGACATTGGATCTACCCTGCCTATTTGGAGCATCATTCCCTTTGTGGGCATGCTTCTGTGCATTGCAATTTTACCCCTGACCAAACTCGCCGAATGGTGGGAACACCACCAGCTGCACGTCGCCATTTTCTGGTCTCTGCTGTTCCTTGTGCCTTTCACCATTGCCTATGGCATGCATGAGACGGGCTATGAGCTCATGGAATCTGTGGTCTTGGACTACATTCCCTTCATCGTGCTTCTCTTGGGCTTGTTCGTTGTGGCGGGCAACATTCACGTGGCGGGCACCATCGCTGGCACCACCCGCAACAACGTAATCATGCTGGCCGTTGGCACATTCCTTGCAAGCTGGGTTGGCACCACCGGCGCCGCCATGCTGCTTATTCGCCCCGTACTGCGCGCTAATGTGTGGCGCCGCAACAAGACCCACATCATCGTCTTCTTCATCTTCCTGGTTGCCAACATAGGCGGCTGCCTGACCCCTTTGGGCGACCCCCCGCTGTTCCTGGGCTTTTTGCGCGGCGTGCCCTTCCTGTGGACCATGGCTCACATTTGGCCCATCCTTCTGATGAATACCATTATTCTTCTTGTCGTCTTTGCCCTGATTGACCGTCACTTTATAAAGAAGGAAGGCAAGGAAGGCCTGGAGGCCCTGCAGCTGGAGCGCAAGGCCATGGGCCGCATCCCCTTCCGCATCGAGGGCGGCCACAACATCATTTTCCTGGGTATCATCATTGCCGCCGTTATCTTGAACGGCACCATTCCCCAAATGGACATGTTCCTGGATGACAAGGGCCAGGTTATTGGCATTGAGGCATACGAAGGCATTCATCTGGGCTTCAATTACTTCCTGCAGATTATTCTCATTGGCCTTGCCGCCATCTTGTCTTGGAAAACCACCAATCCCGTGCTGCGCGAGAAGAACGACTTCGAATGGGGCCCCATTGCCGAAGTTGCTACGCTGTTCATTGGCATCTTCATCACCATGATTCCCGCCCTGGCCATCCTGCGCACCTACGGCGGCGCCCTGGGCATTGACAACCCCATGAAGTTCTTCTGGATCACCGGCGCGCTTTCCAGCTTCTTGGATAACTCCCCCACCTACGTGGTGTTCCTGACCACCGCCGGCGCACTGGGCGCCACCAGCGGCGTTATTACCACTGTGGGCACAGTAGCCGAGGAAATCCTTCTGGCCATTAGCGCTGGCGCCGTGTTCATGGGCGCTATCACCTACATTGGCAATGCTCCCAACTTCATGGTCAAGAGCATGTCCGAACGCTCCGGCGGCGTGAAGATGCCCAGCTTCTTCGGGTATATGGTCTGGTCCTGCGCTATTCTGGTACCGCTGTTCGTCATTGACACCCTGATTTTCTTCCTGTAGATGACAATAGGGACGGACGTGACAATAGGGACGGAGGCTTTTGTCATCTTTTTGCATTAGGAGACAAAGATGAGAATGCCGCGAAAGCAATGCGACTCTGATATTTACCATGTGATATCTCGTGGTGTTGGACGCCACGTCATTTTCGAAGACGACAAAGACCGTCAGCAGTATATAGATAGTCTGCGTGTTTTCTGCACGAAGGAATGCGTCACGATTTATGCATGGTGTCTTATGGACAATCATGTTCACCTTCTTTTGCTCGCACCCATGGAGGCCATCTCGGCAACTATGCGCAAGCTCAATGCCACATATGCTCAATATTTCAATCTGAAATATGACCGAGTTGGCCATCTATTCCAGGACAGATTCAAAAGTGAGCCCGTAGAAAGCGACGAGTATTTCCTCACCGCGTTGCGCTACATTCACCAAAACCCACAAAAAGCCGGGATCGCAAACGTGGCCAGCTATCCATGGAGCAGCTATCACGAGTATATCCACGCTCCCCTTCTATGCGACACCCAATTCGCACTTGATCTTTTTGGGTCAAAAGAAGCATTTGTCGCTTTCCATAATGTCAGCTCAGCCCCCTTCGCCTGCATGAGCGCCGAAACGAATCGCGGAGTACGCAACGTTGAAAAACTTCGCGAAACCGCCCTTGCCGTCATCGGTGAAACCAATCTTGAAGTAATTGCAACTTTGCCGAAAAACGAACGCAATACTCTGCTCAAAAAGCTAAAAGACTCCGGCTTGTCCGTGCGCCAAATCGAACGCCTAACCGGTATTGGAAGAGGCATAATCCAGAAAGTGAATTAAAAAGATGACAAACACCTCCGTCCCTATTGACACGTTAATTGAAGAGTATGTAAACGAGCACTGGAATGACGTGCTGGCAGATCTGGAAACCCTCGTTGCCATTCCCAGCTATCGCGAAGACCAGAAGGCGGTTCCTGAGCAGAGCGCGCCCTTTGGCCCCGGGCCCCGCGCGGCTCTTACCGCCATCTTGGAAATTGCTCAGCGTATGGGCTTTAACACCACCGACCTGGATGGCCACCTGGGTTTCGCCGACTACAAAGGCGCAGAGGGAGCCAGCAAGCAGATTGGCATCATCGGCCACGTGGATGTGGTGCCTGCAGGCCCTGGTTGGACCGTTGAGCCTTATGCGCTCACCCGCAAGGAGGGCTACTTGATGGGCCGCGGAGTTGCCGACGACAAGGGCCCGGTAGTGGTGGCTCTGCACGCCATGAACCTGTGGAAGCAGCTGGGCATCACCTTGCCCTACGATATCCGTTTCTTGTTTGGCGCCGCCGAAGAAACCGGCATGGAGGACGTGGCCTACTATCGCGAGCGCTACAGCGACCCCGACTTCTTGTTCACCCCCGATGCGGAATTTCCCGTATGCTACGGCGAAAAGGGCCATTACGATGGCAAGATTGTCTCCCCCGTTATGAATCCTGAAACTCGAGCGGTGACCCACATCGAAGGAGGAACGGCACCCAACGCAGTTCCTGGCTCTGCGTTTGCGCTGGTGAAGTGCGAAAACCCTGCGGCGCTAACCGCTGCCGACCGCATTACCGTAACCGATCTAGGCGACGGCACAGCCCGTATTGATGCTGCGGGAAAATGCCAGCACGCCAGCATCCCTGAAGGGGGCATTAACGCCATTGGCCTGCTGGTTCAATACCTGTTGGACAACAATTTGTGCAATAGCGAGGAGCGCGCTTTCTTTGAGCTGGAGATGCGCCTTTTGGGCTGCACCGATGGCAGCGGCTTTGGCTGCAACTGCGCCGACGCAGATTTCGGCGCTCTCACCATGGTGGGCGGCATGATTAGCACCGACGAGTGCGGCCGCTTCGAGCAAACGGTGGACAGCCGCTTCCCCACCAGCATCACCGTGGACGAGCTGGAAGAGCGCATTCGCTGCGCCACCTGCAAAAGCCACGCCTCCCTGTGGCGCACCTCTGTGCAGGAGCCCTTCCTCATGGACCCCAGCTGTCCCGAAGTGCAAACGCTGCTGAACGCTTACAACAGCGCCACCGGAGAAAACGCCCAGCCTTTCACCATGGGCGGCGGCACCTATGCCCGTATGTTCTCTAAGGCTGCGAGCTTTGGCCCCGAAAAGCCGTGGATTCCCGTGCCGGAATGGGTGGGCGGCATGCACAGCCCCGATGAAGGCATCAGCGAAGAAAGCCTCAAGGAGGCTTTGGCAATTTACGCACGCGTTTTGATTGGGTTTTAGAGCGGTTACAAGAAAATAAGCATAACCATAACGGCGGCCGCTAAAGCCAGGCCCACCGGCGGAATTTTCTGCTTACGACCGCTGCCGAAGCCGCTGGTGTACAGCTGCGGAGCCAGCATACCATCAGAGCTGCGAGAAGAAACAATGCGCCCTATCAGGTAAAACACCGCCAGGAAAGCCAGCGTCAAAAGCACCAAAAGCAGCGATCCCGTGGTACCGAAGAAACAGCCCAGGGCCATACCCGTCAAAAAGTTGGCAGGCTTCAGCAGCTCGGAGCCGGTCATGATGCCAATGACAATAACTGCCAGCACGCAGAGCACGAACATGAGACCTGCTCCCAGCACGCCATCCAGCAGCACCGGCAAAGGGCCAACGCCAAAGATGCTGGCAAAGAAGGGCACCAGGCCACCTGCACCCAACGCAGAAGCAGAAGGACCCAAGCCGTAAGGCATGAACCACAGCGTGGCAATCCACAGCACCGCCATGGCAATGGAAAGAATTCCCGGAGCGCGGCCTTTTCGGTCCAAGACGCCTGAGATTACCAGCAAGGCCAGCAGCGCGGCAAACACAAAGGCCTCCACGCCCAAGCCGTAGCGCATAAACACGCCCACCCAGCTGGCGAAAAGCGCAACCGCGCTGGCAATATCAGCCATGTCCCATTCCCCCGAAGATGAGGGGGTGGGGTCGCCGTTGAAAGAGCCAACGTAGTATGTTCCGTTCAATTGCAACGCACGCCTTCTTACCGCTACTCGCCAAAAATCAGAGTACGTTCCTCGCCCGTCAGAGCTGCACGTGCCTGATCGCGCAGGTCGTTTACGCCAATGAAGAACTGGCGCATCATGACCACCGTCAGATAGCGACCCTTGGGCGTAAGCGTGAGCTCTTCGTCATTATCGGTTGCAAAGGCGCCATTCAGGCGCATAAAAGCCATTTCTGCAGGAAGACCCCGGTCAACCGTGGTACCAAAGTCACGCTTGAAGGCCTTCTTGTCAAGACGCAGGCCAAAAAGCTGCATCATGAAACGGTAACGCATGCGGTCACGCAAGGTGAAGCTGGTCTTACCCATCAACGACATGTTGCCAGCCTCAATTGCGGCATTGTAATCGCTCACGCTAAAGGTGTTCACATACAGGTTCTTGCCCAGATACGTAATGCCGCCCGAACCAATTGCCGGGTATTCTTCGTAATTCACCACGTATTCGTCAATCATGGCCTCATTGCCGCTGCCCGTAGGCTGAGCGCCTGCGGCTTTGCGATTAAAGGTCCAAGCAGAGCCAAACTCAAAGGGAGCATTTTCGCCTTCGGTCAGCAGACTGCTGATAATTTCGTAGTATTGCTGCTCGCGGTTGTAATCAACCTTGCCCACCGTAGCAGCCAGGCTCTTTTCCACCGCGGGAGAAGCCATCAGCGGATAGAAGGTAGTCTGGCTGGCACCGCTTTCCACCACGCGCTCAATATCATTGATCAGAATATCAGTGGTCTGAGCAGGGAAATTAAAAATCATGTCAGCGTTCATTGACACAAAATGAGGGCTGGCATACTTGATGCGCTCAATGATTTCGGCACCACTGCCATACTTCTCGTAGCGATCCATCTGCTTCAGCAGGCCATCGTCGAAAGACTGCACGCCCACAGAAAGGCGCTGCACGCGTCCTTCCAGCTTCTCCACGTATTCGGGAATCAGATGGTTGGGATTGGTCTCGCTGGACACTTCCTTGATGCTGGGGAAGGTGTCGCGGGCAAGGTCGATGGTCTCGCACAGCTCATCAATCATGATGGTGGGAGTACCGCCGCCAATGTAGACGCTTTCAAAGTCGTAGCCCAAATCTTTCAACATGAGCATTTCTTTGCGCATGTTCTTGAAGTACGGCACCGCGCGCTCCTCTTTGAAAGGGAAGCGGTTGAAGGAGCAGTAGGGGCACAAACGCTCGCAGAAGGGTACATGCATATACAGCATGTACTTCTTTCCCGGTGTAGGTTCGGGCATGCGCAGCTCGTCAGTGGGGCTCAGCTTCAAATAGCCGTCCGAGCACTGGCGGACCACCATGCTTAACATACGTTCAGAAAGCATATTACTCCCAAGCGGAACGGCCAATAAGGGCACGCTTACCAATGTCCTGACGGAACTGCTTGCCCTCAAAATTAATCAGATCAACGGCGTCGTAAGCCTTGTCACGAGCCTCTTCGAAGGTCTTGCCCAGAGCAACCACGTTCAACACGCGGCCACCAGAGGTAACCAGCTCTCCATCGTAGTTCAGAGCGGTGCCCGCATGGAAAACGGTAACACCCTCAATGGCTTCAGCCTCATCGATGCCCAGGATAACCTTGCCCTTTTCGTAAGAACCAGGATAACCAGCGCTTGCCAGAACAACGCATACGGCCCACTCATCACGCCAGGCCAGTTTGATGTCTTCGGCGCGGCCCTCGGCAACGGCCTCCACGATGTCAACGAAGTCGGTGTCAAGACGCGGCAGAATAACCTGAGTCTCAGGGTCGCCAAAACGGGCGTTGAACTCCAAAACCTTGGGGCCTTCAGCGGTAAGCATGAAGCCGCCATATAGAACGCCGCGGTAATCAACGGGGAAAGGATCCTTTGCGGTAGCTTCGGCAGCCAGCTGCATGATGCGCTGCATCTCGGGGAGCTCGCCCTCGTTCAGAATTGGCACAGGGGAATACACGCCCATGCCACCGGTGTTGGGACCGCGGTCGCCATCGTAGGCGCGTTTGTGGTCCTGGGCGGTGGTCATGCAAAATGCCTGACCATTGGTAACAAAGGCCAACAGGGAGCACTCGGGGCCCACCAGGCATTCCTCAATAACAACCTTAGCGCCAGCTTCGCCAAAAGCGCCGCTGAAGCAATCCTTCACGGCTTCAATGGCGTCTTCCAGCTCTTCAGCCACAATTACACCCTTGCCAGCTGCCAGGCCATCAGCCTTAACAACAATGGGAGCACCCAGCTCATTCACGTATGCCAGAGCATCGCCCTCGTTGTCAAAGCTGCCATAGCGGGCAGTGGGAATGTTGTTGGCAACCATGAACTCCTTGCTGAAGGTCTTGCTGCCTTCCAGCTGAGCACCGTAAGCATCGGGGCCAAAAACGCGAATGCCAGCAGCGCGCAGATCATCAGCCACGCCGGCAACCAGCGGAGCCTCAGGGCCAATAACAACCAGGGTCACATCATGCTCCTGGCAGAATGCCTTCACGCTTTCAGCGCTGTTGATGTTAACGCCCGAAACGTTCTGAGCGATAGAAGCGGTACCACCATTGCCCGGGGCGACAAAAAGCTCGTCCACACGAGAGGACTTTGCAAGAGCCCAGGTCAGAGCATGCTCGCGGCCACCAGAGCCCAATACCAAAATGTTCACAGCAATCCTTTCACGGGGTGTAACTTGCGTCACGTTTTATTCGAAATCGTTGAAAATAGTTGCGTCACGCTCGGGGGCCACAGAAATCATGGTCATGCGAGCACCCACCAGCTCTTCCAGATGCTTGATGTAGCTCTGGGCGTTGGCAGGCAGTTCATCAAAGGTGCGGCAGCCAGAGATGTCGCAGCCCTTCCAGCCAGGCAGCTCTTCGTAGATAGGCTTGGCATGGAACAGCACACTCTGCTGCATGGGCAAATAGTCGTAGCGAACGCCATCGCATTCGTAAGCAACGCACACCTTGATGGTTTCAAACTCAGTAAGCACATCCAGCTTGGTCAGGGCAATGTCGGTCAGGCCGTTCACGTCAACGGCGTACTTGCCAATAACCGCGTCGAACCAACCGCAACGGCGCTTGCGGCCCGTGGTCACGCCATACTCGTGGCCAATTGCGCACAGCTTCTCGCCAACTTCGGCTTCCTCGCCCGTGCCGCCATTTTCGGGGAACAGCTGCTCAGTGGGGAAAGGACCGCCGCCAACGCGGGTGGTGTAGGCCTTCATGATGCCAATGACTTTGTTGAAGGCCATAGGGCCAACGCCTGTGCCAATTGCTGCGCCGCCGGCACTGCAGGAAGAGGAGGTCACATAGGGATAGGTGCCATGGTCGATATCCAGCATGGTTGCCTGGGCGCCCTCGAACAGGATGTTCTTACCAGCGCGCAGAGCGTCATTCAGCAGCTGGGTGGTCTCAGCCATGTAGGGCTTCAAAATGCGTGCGTAGGGCAGCATCTCGTCCATGATTTCATCAACAGTGTAGGTGTGCAGGCCGTAAATCTTTTCCAGAATGGGGTTCTTCTGGGCCAGAGCGGCTTCAACCTTCAGACGGAAAATCTTCTCATCCATCAGATCCTGCACGCGAATGCCCTTGCGAGCAGCCTTGTCCTGATAGCAGGGGCCAATGCCGCGCTTAGTGGTGCCAATGGAGTTGGAACCCAGCATCTTTTCGTCGGCGCCGTCCAAATCCTTGTGGTAGGGCATGATGATATGGGCATTGCAGCTGATCTTCAGGCGGTCATAGCTGATGCCCTCAGCCTGCAGCATGGCCATTTCCTTGACCAGCGCGCCCGGGTCAATAACAACGCCGTTGCCAATGACGGGAGTGCAATTGTCATACATAACGCCAGAAGGCATCAGATGAAGAGCCAGGCTCACATCGCCATGAACAACGGTGTGACCTGCATTGTTGCCACCCTGAAAACGAACAACGTAATCATACTTGCCTGCGATGAGGTCGGTGATTTTGCCCTTACCCTCGTCGCCCCACTGGGTACCAACCAGAACAGTGCTTGGCATTTTTGACGCCCCTTTTCTTTAGTGTTGAACGTGCTCGGTGCACGTATTTTTCCAACCTAATATTATAGCGCGAACCTAGGGTGCAAGGGGGCACACCCCTATAAAAGGGCGTATTGTCGCTTGTTTGAAGCACGGAAGGAGCAATGGAGCCGCAGCCCCATTTCGATACATTAGTATTCTTCGTACTCGGTGCCGGAGTAATCGCCAAAGCGGGTGAACTCGGCCTCAAAGGAAAGGCGAATATCCTTGGTGGCGCCATTACGGTGCTTGGCAACAATCAGCTCGGCTTCGCCCAAAGGCAGGCGATCGCGCGATTCGGCCTCCTGCTCGTTCATGGAGCGGTCGATGAACATAACGATATCAGCGTCCTGTTCGATAGAGCCTGATTCACGAAGGTCGGAAAGCATGGGGCGCTTCTTGCCGCCGCGCTGCTCAATGCTTCGCGACAACTGAGAAAGGGCGATAACGGGCATGTCCATTTCCTTGGCCAGAACCTTCAGGCCACGGGAAATCTCGCCCACTTCAACGGCGCGGTTGCCATCGCGACGAGCGGTTGTGGGCTGCATCAGCTGCAGATAGTCAACCACAATCAGGCCCTTTTCCTTGTTGCGCAACTCGCGGCGAGCCTTGGCGCGCAGCTCAAGGATGGAGAGCGCCGGCGTATCGTCAATCACAATGTCCAGTTTGGACAAGGTCTTGGCCGCTTCGCGCAGGGCCGTGAACTCGGCCTTTGCAATGTGGCCGCTGCGAACCTTGGACAAGCTCAAGCGGGCCTCGGAGCACATAATTCTTTGCACCAGCTGGGAGGCACTCATTTCCAAGGAAAGAAAGGCAACGGAAACGCCCGCCTTAGCAGCGTTTACCGCCATGTTCAGCGCGAACGACGTCTTGCCAACACCAGGTCGAGCAGCAAGAATGACCAGGTCGCCGCCGCGGAAACCGTGGAACAGATTGTCCACATCTACGAAACCCGTGGGAACGCCCATCATTTCGCCGCCCTGCTCCTTGAGCTCCTTCAGTTCTTCGAAGGCGCCCTTCAAAAGAATATTCATGGGCTTGAATTCAGACGAAACGCGCTTTTCAGTAACATTGAACAGCATCTTTTCGGCTTCTTCCACCACCACGTTCAAGTCGTCGGGGGCATCAAAAGCCAAGGCGTTAATAGAGTTGGAAGCATGAACCAAATCACGCAGAACCGAAGTGCGCTTTACAACAGCAGCGTGGCTCTTCCAGTTGGTCAAAGCAAAGGTGTTGTCGGCAAGCTCCAACAGATAGCTACGACCACCGGCCGCCTCCAGCTTTCCCGTACCGTGCAAATTCTCTGCCAGAGAGATGGGGTCAACCGGGATGTTGCGCTTATACAGATCCATCATGGCGTTAAAGATGATGGCATGGGCTGGCCGATGGAAGTTTTCGGGCTTCAAAACCGTTGCCACCTCTTCCATGGCCTCGGCATTAAGCATGCAAGCAGCCAGAACAGACTGCTCAGCATCAATATTTTGGGGAAGCGTACGTCGAGAACGAGCCAAGTCGGTAGAGGGCACAGGCGCAGACTGAGCCTCAGCAGGTACCGTAGTATCTACCCATCCTTCTTCTTCAAATTGACCGGGCATAGCGTCCTCCTTCGATAAGAAAAAGCCCCTGGCTTCATTGTAAAGCCAGGGGCTCTCAAACTGCTTAGCAAAAGGCGTGGCTGCGAGAATTATTCCTCAACAGCAGCTTCCACTGCTTCCTCTGCAGCTGCTTCTTCAGCAACAGGCTCCTCGGCAGCAACGAGCACCTTGATGGTGGCCTTTGCGTCGCGGTACAGAGAAACGGTCACGTCGTGCTCGCCAGCCATCTTGATGGCTTCCTTCAGATGGATGTCGCGCTTGTCGATTTCTACACCGAACTTAGCAGCAGCAGCCTCGGCGATCATCACGGAGGTGACGGAACCGAACAGGTGGCCTTCATCGCCAACCTGAGCAGCTACGAATACGGGAGCGGATTCCAGGGTTGCCTTCAGAGCAGCAGCCTCGGCAACGCGCTTCTCTTCGCGCTTAGCGATGTTCTTCTTCTTTGCTTCCAGCTGCTTCAGGTTGCCAGCAGTTGCGAGAACTGCAAAGCCCTGGGGCAGCAGGTAGTTGTTGGCGTAGCCGCGAGCAACTTCAATAACGTCGCCTTCGCCGCCCTTGCCCTTTACTTCTTTAATCAGAATAACCTTCATGGCTCCTCCTTCTTAATCGCGCTTGCGGCGATCGCCACGACCGCTGATTGCGGGAACCACGTAAGCCATCAGAGCCATCTCACGAGAACGCTTAACGGCATTGGCTACGTCCTTCTGATGCTGGGTGCAGCAACCCGTTACGCGACGGGGCTTAATCTTGCCACGATCGGTAACATACTTACGAAGCAGCTGGGTGTCCTTATAGTCGATGTACAGGCCAGCGTCCTTGCAGAACTGGCAGTACTTACGACGAGGCTGCTTTGAATAATCGGCCATATTCAAACCTCTTTCGTTAATTAGAATGGAATATCTTCGTCGTAGATGGAAGTGGCCTCAACAGCCGGGGCGGGTGCTGCGTTGTAAGAACGAGCGTTGTTGTTGCCGCCGTTGTTGTAATCGCTGTTGCGGCTGCTCATGAACTCCAGTTCATCAACAATGACTTCAATCTTGCTGCGCTTTTCGCCAGTGTCTTTCTTTTCCCACTGGCTCCAGCGAAGCTTGCCCTCGATGGAGACCTTCATGCCCTTGGTCAGGATGCGAGAAAGGCTTTCCGCACGTGCGCCAAACATGGTGCAATCGATATAGTTCGGATAGTCTTCCCACTCACCCGTTTGTGCGTTGCGACGACGATCGTTTACTGCAACGCCAAAACCAAGAATAGAAACGCCACCAGCAGTGTTGCGAAGCTCGGGGTCACGCGTCAAATTACCGCTAATGATTACTCTGTTAATGCTCATTACTTCCTCTTTTCATGCTTGGCGAATAATTTCGCCTGGTCAATCACTAGTCGCGATCTGCGCGGGCTACGATCATGTGGCGCTGGATAGCGTCAGTGATGCGCAGAACGCGGTTCAGTTCAGCAATGCTAGCGGGATCTGCATGAAAATCGACGAGAGTGTATTCACCCTCGGTCTGGCCGTTAATCTCGTAAGCAAGCTTGCGCTTGCCCCAGTCAGTGACGTTGTCAATCACACCATTGCTCTCTGCGATGGTGGTTTCAACACGCTTCATTGCTGCAAGACGGGATTCTTCGTCGATGTTCGGTGCGACAAAAAACAGCAGTTCATAAGCCTTCATCAGCTCACCTCCTTTGGACTGTACGGCTCCGGGCTGATAAAGGCATAAGTAACCGGAGCAGGATAAGCCTGAGTATTGTAGCAAATAGAATTCCGCAGTTCAAGCAGCATTTTTCTGAACTTCATAAACTCACTATACTCACCGCTTCTATCAAAAACGGATTTCGAGCTATCAAAAAGTGCTCAAAAAGTTATCACTGCGTGCACAAAAAGCTATCAAAAAGTACTCAAACTTCTATCAAATAAAAATATGTCAAAAGAGAACCGTCCCCTTTTGACACATTTTGGTGGTATGTGAAGGATTGGCTACTCTTCCTCGGGGTCCCAATCATCGGCGGGATTCAGCTTTTCTGCATAGTTGGGAGCGTCACCCAGGAACAAAACCTCATCGACGAACGTGTAATTGCCTGCATCGTCAACCGTGTAGGGGCTGCCAACAGCAACAGCCACGGGCTCACCGGGCAAGCCGCCCTCAACGATGATGGCGGAATTTTCTTCTTCCTCCATGTATCCGTCATAGCAGAAAGCGTAGCCCGTAATGCCATCCAGGCCAGCGATAAATTCTTCAGCTGCAGCGTACAGCTCGTCGGCGTCTTCGCCCAAAATGGAATCAAAGTACACCACGTCGCGAACCACCGTGGCGGTAAAGGGAGCCAGCTCACCATCTTCGGCCAGGCGCTCCTTGGCCTCTTCCAGGGCAAACTGCAGAATCTGCTCCAGCAGGTCAGAGATGACGACGTCCTCTTCTTCCATCAATTCTTCTTCAGCCATGGAAAATCCTTTCTCACGCATTATAGTATTTACGCACATTGTATGCCATGAAAGCGAAAACCGCGAGTGCCAGAGCGCGCCATGTCATACAATGCCTGATAAATCATTTTGAGCCAAGGAGCGCATGCATGCTTTTATCTGTGAAGAAAGTTGTTGGAGACGAAGAGATGGCGGCAACCAGCAAAGGCCGCCAGAAAGTGGGCTCGCGGGCGAGCATCGTGGGTATCGCCATCAATACACTGTTATGTGTTGCCAAGGCAGCTATTGGTCTGGCTGCCGGCTCTATTTCTATTGTTGCCGATGCAGTAAATAACCTGGCAGACGCCGCGTCGAACGTAATCAGCTTGTTTGGCTTTAAGCTGGCAGGCAAGCCCGCCGATGCCGACCATCCCTATGGCCACGGCCGTTACGAGTATTTGGCCGGCCTCACCGTTGCTGTGTTGGTGCTGGTGGTGGGCGTGGAGCTGGCCCGCGGCAGCGTTGATAAGCTGCTGAACCCCTCCCCTGTTGAATTTAGCGGCGCGCTGGTGGTGGTGCTTATTCTGTCTATTGCCGTGAAGCTGTGGATGATGCTGTTCAATTCCCAGGTGGGCAAGGCCATTGGCTCGGGTACACTTGAGGCAGCCGCCGTTGACTCTCGCAACGACATGATTACCACCGGCGCCGTGCTGGCTGCAACAGTTGCGTCTCGGTTTATCGGCTTTGACCTGGACGGATGGATGGGCCTCATTGTTGCAGCTTTCATTCTGTGGAGCGGCGTGGGCCTGATTCGCGAAGCCATTGACCCCCTGCTGGGCAAGCCCGCCGACCCCGAGTTGTTGGAGCTTATTGAAAAGAAGACTATGGCAACCCCGGGCATTTTGGGCATCCACGATGTTTTGGTGCACGATTATGGCCCCGGCCGCGTGTTTGCCAGCTTTCATGCGGAGGTTCCCGCCGAGGTTGACGTTCTGGAAAGCCACGAAATCATTGATGACTTGGAGGTTGCCTTCCTCAAGGACGAGTCCCTGCCCGTAACCATCCATCTGGACCCCATTGTTACTTCCGACAGCCACGTAGGCGAGCTGCGCAGCTGGATTTCCGAAGACGTCAAGAGCATCGACCCGCTTTTGACCATTCACGACCTGCGCATAGTGCCTGGCGAGAACCACATCAACGTGCTCTTCGATTGCTTTGAACCCTACTCCTGCACCATTGCAGAAGACGATCTGAAAAAGCAAATCGCGCAGCGTGTGGCGGCACAGTTCCCCCACCACTTCTGCATTATTCACATTGACCACGGCTAGTTATCTGCCCAGAAAAGCGCATATCTCGTCCAAGTGGGCCAGCGCATCCGCGCGACCCAGGTCATACATTGCCTGCAGTTTCTCCGGATTGCGCTCCAGACGGGAAACGCCCAGGTCAACGCTGGGTCGAAGCACATAAGCCGCGCCAGCCCGCTGTTGCGCGGCCACGTAATCAAGCTCTGTGTTATACATATCCGCACGATTGAGCATGACTTTTTTCATAGCAGGAATCTTGTGCAGCGAAAGCGCATAAGCCAGCTTTTCCACAAGCCCCGCCGGCTTTTTGCGATAACCCTCCACCTGGGTCAACACCACCAAATTTCGCTGATAGCCCATATCCTCAAAGGCGCGCAAGGGAATAGAGTCGCTGGCACCGCCGTCTAAGTAGCGACCGCCATCCACTTCCACCACGCGGGAGAAGCCCGGCATAGAGGCACTGGCCCTAAGTTGCCGCAGTACTTTTTGTTGTACCGAATGGTGCGCCCAACCTGGCGGGACTTATAGTTCACGCCAAAAGTCACGCCAGCAGACACGCCCAGCACACCATCAACCCAAACCTCGTTTTCGCACAGCACATCCGTCACGCCAGCGGTGTACATACCGCGCATGGCGCCGCCCTCAAGAACCATTCCCGTTTTCATCATTTGCCAGCTTTCAGCCTCTTGTTTTTCCAAATCACAGAATAGCTCTTCGGGAAACTCTCGGAAGCGGCACCTTTGCCATCGGCGGCAAGATGCCTCCACCCGCTTTTTTGACTCAATTCTGACAAAAATTGCGTTTCGGAGTATTTTTTTGAAAAGGCAGCCTTTTACGACCTGGGCTTTTGCGGCAACAAACCCTATATACGTCATGCAAGCAAGCAAAAACCCGTAAAAATGAGCTGATTTTTACACTGAATCGCAATTTTTGTCAGAATTGAATCGATTTCATCGATTCGAACCCCTCTTCCCCACAACAACAAACGCGCCCCTGGCGGGGCGCGGCAATTCTTCTGGCGGAGGAAGAGGGATTCGAACCCTCGTTACCTGGATTACAGGTAAAACGGTTTTCGAGACCGCCGCATTCAACCACTCTGCCATCCCTCCGTATTCAGTTGTGCGGCGCCTTTTCCATTGGTTGCGCAAGCGCCAGCGCAAATAAAAAATCCCCTGCAGCTCGCGAGGGGACGGAAGTTACAAATGGCGGAGAGATGGGGATTCGAACCCCAGATACGCTTTTGGCGCATACACGATTTCCAATCGTGCTCCTTCGGCCAGCTCGGACATCTCTCCGCTTCGCCAAATGTTGCGTAGAACTATTCGTTCTGCAGCAGGGAAAAAGTATAGCGCAGATATAGTCAGGCCGCAAACAAAATTTGCTGCGGCCTTAAAAAATTTTTCTTTTACAGAAAAAGCGCCTATTTACTTGCTTTCAGCTGCCTGGTCGGCATCGGCGGTGGCGACGGGTTCGGCAAGGGTCTCAACAGGAGTAGTTGCAGCGCTCATGTCAACGTCATAAGGAAGCTTCTTGGGCATAGGATTAATCTTCACCGAAACTGTGGATTTGTAACCGTTCAACCAGGAGCCAAACGAAGAAGTGTTGTCGATGGTTGCCAGATTGGTGAAGAAGGATTGGAATGCCTCGGGCAGATCAGACAGAGCGTTGATCTTGTCGGCGGCGGGCATGACCTCGGTGCATTTGATAATGTGGTAACCGAACTGGCTTTTTACCAGGTCGCTTACTTCACCCAAAGACAAAGCGTCCAAGCCCTGCTGATATTCGTCAACGAAGGTGGTCAGAGCATCCCAACCCACATCGCCACCATTTTCGCTGGAGCTGTCCTTGGAATATTCGGCAGCGGCATCTTCAAAGCTCAGGGTGCCGTCTTTAATCTTGCCAAGAACTTCTTGGGCAGTTGCTTCATCTTCCAAGTCAAAGAGCACGTGGGAAGAACGCTTGGCATTCTGGAAATACTTCAAATTGTCCTTGGCGACAGTCAGCACCTGCTCCTCAGTAGGCTCGGCAGAAACGCCAAAGCTAGCGGTCAGCTGGTTGTACATTAGGGTGTACTCAATATTGTCGCGGTACTCCTGCTCGGTCAGGCCGGCGTTCTTCAAGGCGTTTTGCCAAGATGCGTCGTCGCTATAGTTGGAGCGAATCTTGTTCACATAAACGTCGATGGTTTCCGTGTCCACCGAGATGCCCTTTTCCTTGGCGGCCATCTTAACCAGTTCCTGGTTAACGAACAGGTTGATGACGCTCTCGCGGAAATCGGCGGGAGTCATGCCGTACATGCCCAGTACCATGGCGAAGTCGCTGTCTTCTTCCAGACCCTGGGAAGTACGATAGCCCTGAATATAATTGGTGACCTTCTCTTCGGAGATGTTTACAGAGCCCACCGTTGCGGCAACGGTGTCGCTCGAGCAGGCGGACAGGCCTGCCATAAGGGATGCCGAAAGCGCAACAGCACAAGCGGCGGAGGCAATAGACTTCAGTTTCATAATGCCCTTTCGGAGTTTTGCAAAAGTTTCACTGCTTTAAACAGTGTCTCATTTTTACACTAAATGAACCTTAAAACGCTTCCTGCACAAATTGACCATCATTCATGCAGGAAGAGTGACGGTTGACCTTTCCCCGTCAGAAAAATGCGCCAAAGAGAATTACCTCTTTGGCGCATTTCTTTTACAGCTTGCCGTTGGCTTGCTTCTTGCGATCAACCGCAGAAAGCAGGCGCTTGCGCATGCGGATGCTCTTGGGCGTTACCTCAACCAGTTCATCATCCTGAATGTACTCCAATGCCTCTTCCAAGGTAAACACAATGGGAGGAGTCAGCTGAATAGCCTTATCAGCCGTGGAGGAACGCTGGTTGCCCAACTGCTTGGCCTTTTCCACGTTAACAACCATGTCAGATTCATGAGCATGGATGCCAACCAACATGCCTTCGTAGCAATCATCGCCAGGGGCAACGAACATGCGGCCACGCTGCTGCAGGGTATCCAAAGCATAGGCAACTGCCTTGCCGGTGCTCATAGCAATCATGCTGCCGTTTTTGCGACCAGGCATTTCGCCCGTATAGGGGCCGTACTCAAAGAAATGGTGGAACAACTGAGCCTCGCCGTGGGTTGCATTCAGAATGCGAGTTTTCAGACCCATGGTGCCGCGAGAGGGAATCTTAAAAGTCAGATGAGTCATAGCGTCATCAGAGCTCATGTCCTCCATAATACCGCCGGCGTTGCCCATGACCTCAATGGCCTTGCCAGCATAATCATTGGGAACATCAACGGTTGCTTCTTCGATAGGCTCCAGCTTGTTGTAGTTCTCGTCGTACTTGTACACAACCTGGGGGCGACCAACCTGAAATTCGAAGCCTTCGCGACGCATGGTTTCCATCAGAACGGAAAGATGCAAAACACCACGACCAGCAACTTCAACGCCCGAACCCTCTTCCAGCTGGGTGATGCGCATGGAAATATTGCTTTCCTTTTCGCGCATGAGTCGCTCATTCAACTGGCGAGCGCCCACGATGTCGCCTTCGCGACCAACCAAGGGGCTCGTAGAAGCCTCGAATACAACACTCATGGTAGGCTCTTCCACCGAAATGGGATCAAGAATTACAGGGTTCTCGCGATCGGTAATCATATCGCCAATGTCAGCATCTTCAATGCCGATGATAGCAACAATGTCGCCGGCCTGAGCTTCGGTGACTTCGGCCTTGCCCAAGTTCTCAAAGACGTGCACCTTGCGAACCATACCGTTGTAGCGCCTAGTGTCACCGTTTTTAATAACCAGCACCTGCTCTTTTTCATGCAAAGTGCCACTATGCAAGCGGCCCACACCGATACGTCCTTCGTAGCTGCTATGGTCAACAGTGCAAATCTGCAGAGCAACAGGACCATCCAAATCAACATCGGGACAAGGGATTTCCTTCAAAATAGAATCAAGCAAAGGAATCATATCCATGTTGTCATCATCGTACTCGTAGCGAGCGTAGCCATTAACAGCAGACGCGTACACAATGGGGAAATCCAGCTGCTCATCAGAAGCACCCAGCTCCATCATGAGCTCGAATACCTTATCAATGGCGCCATCAGGATCAGCATTGGGACGGTCAATCTTGTTCACAACCACCATAATGCGCAGGTTATTGGCCAAAGCGTGGCTCAGCACGAAGCGAGTCTGGGGCTTGGGACCTTCGTAGGCGTCAACAATGAGCAGGGCGCCATCGGCCATGTTCAAAACACGCTCTACTTCGCCGCCGAAATCGGCATGGCCGGGAGTGTCAATGACGTTAATCTTTACGCCCTTGTAGTTGATGGAAATGTTCTTGGACAAAATGGTGATGCCGCGTTCGCGCTCCTGGTCGTTGCTGTCCAGAACGCGGTCCTCCACCTGCTGGTTGGCGCGAAAGACGTTGGCCGCCTTCAGCAGTTGGTCAACCAAGGTGGTTTTGCCATGGTCAACGTGGGCGATAATAGCTACGTTGCGAATATTTTCTT
>JAQXTF010000076.1 GCA_029219345.1 Eggerthellales bacterium | reverse complement strand
TTCGGCAAAGAAGAGCACGGCAATGGCCACGGCGCTGCTTACGCGCAGGGTGGTGAATAACTCGGGCAGGGTGGCCGGCAGAATAACGTGTCGCCACAGTTGCCAGGGGCGTGCGCCTAGGGAGCGTACGGAAAGCAGTGTTGCCTCCGGAATGTTCTTGGCGGCGTCGCGCATGACCACCACAACCTGAAAGAATACGGTAAGCGTGATGAGGGCTATTTTCGGCTCGCTGCCCAAGCCCAGCAGCGTAAGCAGAATGGGAAGAAGCACAATTTTGGGCAGGGGATACAACGTATACAGCGCCGGTGAAAGCAGCTGATCTGCCTTTTTGCTGCGACCCAAGGCCAGGCCCGCGGGCAAGCCCAGTAAGGTGCCCAGAGCTAGCGAAAGGGCAACGCGTCCAAAGCTGATGCCGAAGTCGGGAGCCATTTCAGGCAGGAATTGAATGAACAGAGCCGCGGCTTCTGCGGGCGTTGGCAAAACAGGCTTGTTAATAATCAGTGCAGTAACTTCCCAGCCGCCCAGAACAAGCGTCAAGGAGACGGCAACGCAGAGCAAGCGCCAAGTTAGAGATTGCTTCATGAGCGGGCGCCTCCTTCCAAGGCGGAACGCACAGCGCGGCACTGGGCGAAAAACGCCTCTTCGTTGCGGTAATCCAAAGAGCCCATTTGGGGATTATCCAAGCAAGCAACCACGCGGCCCGGACGGGGCGCCATGACCACAATGCGTTGGCCTAGGAATACCGCTTCCTCAATGGAATGGGTGACTAATACTTGGGTATAGCGTTTCTCCTGCCAGCAGGTGAGCAGGGTGTTTTGCAGCTCCTCTCGCAGCAAGGCGTCCAGAGCGGAAAGGGGTTCGTCCATAAGGAGCATGGTGGCATCAAGCGCAAGGGCACGAGCAAGGGCTAGACGTTGCTGCATGCCGCCAGAAAGTTGACGGGGATAACTTTGGGCAAAGGCTTCCAGATCTACGCGTTTCAGCGCGGACAAGGCACGCTGCCTACGTTCGTCGGCGGATACACCTTGAATAACCAGGCCTAACTCGGCGTTTGCCAGGGCGGTTTTCCAGGGAAGCAGGCCGTAATCTTGCAAAATAAGCGCGGTTTCCTGGCGCGGACCTGCCAAGGTTTTTCCGTCAACGGCAACGGTGCCGGCGCTGGGCTGAGCCAAACCTGCGGCTAGGCGAAGCATGCTCGATTTGCCGCAACCCGAGGGGCCAATAACAGCAAGGGCTTCGCCAGAGGCCACATGCAAGTTTAGATTGTCCAGAGCAATAAGCTCGTCGTAAGCCAGGGTTACTCCCTCAAAAGAAAGCGACATAGAATGGCCTAGCGTCCTGCGAACGTGCCGGTTGCGGCGTTGTAGGTAATGCCCTCGGCCAGGTAGCCCTTGCCCTGCATCCAAACCAGAACCTTGTCCACCATGGCTTGCTCGGGCAGCTGAGCGGCAGGATATTCGCTAATGGGATACGTTGCGGCAATGTCGCTGGAGAGGTTTGCTTTCTCTACCAGCAGCTGGCGGTATTGCTCGGGGGTGGCATTGATCTTGGCAACGGCTTCGTTCCAAACAGAGGCCAGCTTGGCTAGGGTATCGGAACTCATGCCAGCGCGGGCAATCATAACCGACTGAGAGATGTTTTCGCCCATGGTGTCATCGGCTACCACCTTCATGCCCGAAGCTTCGCCCAGAGCCAGCAAAGAGCCCGGCAAGGCAGCGGCCTTTACCTGGCCCGATGCGCAAGCTTGGTAACGAACGGGCAGCTTCTGCAGCTCTTCCTTTACAACTTGGTCGGCGGGAATGTTGGCGTTTGCCATAAGGGTGTCCATAACGTATTCAAGAATGGTGTTGGAGCCAACGCCAATAGGAACGCCTGCCAGGTCTTTCAGGCTACTAATGGCGGGATCGGCGGTCATAATGCCAAAGCGGCCTTGTTCGGCGGTGGCGCCCAGAGTTACCCACAGCACCTGAACGTCGGTTCCGGAGGCGTAGATGCCAGCGGTGACCATGGGGTCGGTCATGGCAACGTCAACGCTGCCCGAGGTAACGCCTGCAATAAGCTCGGTGGCAGATTGGAATACGGTAATCTCTGCCTCAACGCCTGCCTTGGCAAACAGGGTTTCGCTTTCGGCAACCCAGTAGGGCAAAATGTCTTCGGTTGCCAAGGTTCCCACTACTATCTTCTGTGCAGGCTCGCTGGATTTAGAGGATGAGTTGCTTGCGCCACAGGCGGTTAAGCCGGCAAGGCAGAGCACTGCAGCAAGAACAAAAGAAACAGTTTTCTTCATGGAAACCCTTTCGCTAGGCATGTAACCGATGCTCTTGCCATTGTGAAGTTGCAAACTGCTTGCATCAATGTACAATTGCCCCGCACTTGTTCATTTACGAAAAGGATGGCCTTATGCCTTACGATGAATCGGTAGATATTTACGACGACAACCGCGTGTTTACGGGCAAGACGCTGCCGCGCGAAGGTCTGTGCTTGCCCGAGGGCGAGTTTATGCTGTATGCCCTGTGCGTAGTAAAGAATAAGGAAGGGAAATACCTGATTACTCAGCGTGCTGCAAATAAGAGCTGGGGCGCTGGCTGGTGGGAGATTTCTGGCGGCGGTGTTCTTGCCGGTGAGGACACCGTAACTACGGCCATACGCGAGATTGGCGAAGAAGTGGGTTTGGACGTTGCGGGTGCCCCTTTCGAGCTGCTCTACAGCTACAAGAACGTAGATCTGAAGTACGGCAGCAATTACATTGCCGATATTTTTTGCTTCACGCTCGACTTCCAGCTGGAAGATGTGGTTTTGCAGGAGGAAGAAGCTCAGGCGTGCCGCTTGGTAACCTGGGAGGATATTCAGGAGCTGGGCAAGCAGGGTATTTTCTTGCACTATGAGCGTTTGCGCCAAGCTTTGGGCAAGTAACTACGAGGCAAACTGAAAGCGAAGGGCGGCCAAAGTAATGTTGGCCGCTTTTTTGTTTATTCCGCAGCGAAGGTCAGCACGTCGTAGCGTACTGCCTTGCCCGCTAGGGAGTAGCTGGGCTTGCGCTCTGCCAGGAAGGGGCCTTTGGGCGGGCGCTTGATCACAATTCTGCGCGGTTTTGCGGCTTCTGCAGCGGCTAAAAGCTCGGCTTCATCGGTGCAGGGCGCTTCGAAGGCGTGAATAAGCTGGAACTTCTTTTTCACCGAGGCGCTTTTGGTGCGTGCGGGGAACATGGGGTCCAGTAAGACCACCGAAGCGGAGATGTCTCCGCTGCTCAGTGCAGCAATGCTATCTTCCTTGCGCAACTCCATGCGAGAAACCAGTGGTGCCAGGCGTGGGTCGCGGGCACCGCGGACTAAGGCGTCTTCCAGTAGCGTTGCAATAAGCGGATCCCGCTCGAACATGAGCACCCTTAAGCCCGCCGCAGCAAGAAGCAGTGAGTCTTCACCCAGGCCTGCTGTGGCGTCTACTACCAGCAGGTCGCCAGTGGGAGTGCCCTTGATTTTGGCCGCCTTCACCAGCAGCTCCTGGTGCACCTTATTGGGGTTCACCCGTGAAATCATGCGACTGAAATCGGCCGCGAGCTCCATGATACCATCGGTCAAAACCAGACCGTTTGAGGTTTCAACTAGGGCAAGACCTGCGGATTCTGCTTGTTGTTTTGCTTGTTCAAGCATGATTTATTTCAGCTCGCGGGCATGGGCCGAGCTCGCCTGAACCGGCTGATGGGAAACTAAAGTAAGCTTTTCGTTTTGAGAGACCAGAGTGAAGCCGGCAATGCCGCTGGTGCCTTGGTAAGCCTTGGACATGCCGCCGTCAATCATGATTACCTTGCCGCCGCACTTCACCGGGTCTTCGCCATCTTTCACCTTAATGGGGGTGTGGCCGCACACCATGTGGCTGGTGGCGGGATTCATGCCAAAGTCGCGGAAAATAGTGTCCAGCGCCTCTTCGTTATCCAACAGCGAGTAGAAGGCGTTTTTCTTCTCCTTGCGAATGTTTTTATCGGAGCAAAAATACAATTCAAAGGTTGCCATCTTGCTCTTGGCAAACAGGGGAGAGCCTTCGCCCAGCCACAGATACCACAGCACGTCCAGAGCGCGTTTTCGCTCGGGTCCAGTAGCGGTGAGCACGCTGCGCACGCGAGCGTCTACAGCATCGAACAAGGCGCGACCCTTGTACTTCTGGCCGCCCATTTCTACTTCCATCAAGGTGCCGTCGGGATTCATGGGAACGCAGGCATGGAAGAGCAGCATGTTGCCGTCAATTTTGTACAGGCTACCGCGCTCCAAGAACAGCATAATGTGACGCTGCAGCTTTGCGCAGTTGGTGAATTCGCGCACCAGGTGGTCAAGAACCTCTTGCTCTTCTTTGGTGAGCTTATAGGGGTCGTCGCGGTCCACGGTGGGCAGGTTAATGTCCAGCATGTCGTATTCGGCGCCTTCGATGGTTACCAGACGCTTTTCGTAATCAATGCAGTGCAGCAGGTTACGGCGCTCCAAATTGAAGTCGGGGTTTTCCCGTGAAATTTTCGCTTCAATCTTGAATTGGATAATGGCCATGGCTTTCTGTCCGCGAGCAATGGCGCGGCGCTCTTCATCGCCCAGGTCGCCGCTTTCTTTGGGCACAAACAGATCGCAAGGAATGTCTTTGTAGGCGTATTTTGCCAGGTAGAACAGGGGAGTAAGGTCAATGCCGTACAC
>JAQXTF010000075.1 GCA_029219345.1 Eggerthellales bacterium | reverse complement strand
AGGCTTATCTTTCCCGCAAATAATTGCTTTTCGGCATATTTAGTATGCCGCCCGGGTAACTTCTGGTTGCTCAAGCGTCCTTCTAGAATGTTCTATGGATAGCTGTCTTTAACGACATACCAGGAGGGTAGAATAGCAATTCCTTTTGACGAGAAAGAGCTGGAGATTGTAGAGACCATCCCTGGCATTCCCGACTTTATGGCCGAGTTTAACTACCGCAATTATCCCGTTTCCGGCAAGCAGGACCTGTACGACACGTTCATCGCAAAGAAGCCCCATGGGGTGCTTTCCATGAATGAATATACCCTGAAGTCACGAAAAGTGGTCCACCGTGAACCCCCCGTGCAGAGGGAGAAGTCGGATCCTCGGACGGCGTTTTGGTTGATACGTGGGTTGACATCGACCAAGATTCCACCATGATGGGTGCCGTGAGGGAGGCCATAGAAGCCGCAGGCTACACCCAGGAGGGTGCTGAAAGTGGTTATATTCCGGAAATAACGGTTGTGCCTAGGCATAACCGTTATTTGGGCGATTATGCGTAGGAAAAACCTAGGCACAATCGTCATATGGGCGGTTGTGCCTAGGCATAAACGAAGTTTGAGAACGGGCCGTATGCGAGGGCGCCGTGGCAGCAAAAAACCGCCTCCCAGATGGGAGGCGGTTCGCGCTAACGGGAAAGCTCGCGTTGCTTAGGGGCGAGGCTTGCCGCAGGCCTGGCAGAAGTTGCCTTCGTTAACTGCGCCGCAAATGCAGGTCCAGGTTGCGGATGCTTCGGGCTTGGGCTTACCGCAGTTGGGGCAGAACTTGCCGGTGTTCTGAGCGCCGCAAGCGCAGGTCCAAGCTTCGGGCTTGCCAGCGCCGCAGTTGGAGCAGAAGTTGCCGGTGTTCTTGGTGCCACAAGCGCATACCCAACCAGCAGCAGCGGCAGCAGCAGCGGCGGCAGCGGCGGCGGCAGCAGCCTGCTGTTCTGCAATCTGATTCTGCATAGCCTCGGTTACGTTCTGCTGGGGAGTAGCAGCGGCCTGCTGCTGCATGGTGTTCATAGCCTGAGCGCCAGCGCCAAAGCCGCCATCGGCAGCTACGGGATATGCGTTGGCCTGAGGCTGAGCGGGCTGACCGCCAAATGCGTTAGCAGCGCCAACGCCCATGCCGCTTGCCATGCCCATGCCCATGAAGCCGGTCATAGCGCCAGCGGTGTTAGCGGCAGCGGTGTTCATGGCGGAGCCGGTCTGAACAGCCATGTAATCTTTGGTGGTGCCAGAACGATGCAGGGCGGAAGCGGTCTGCATCTGCTTGATCAGTGCCTCGTCTTCCTCAGAAGCGGTGATGGAGTTCACACCGAAGGAAGCAATGGCAATGCCGCGCAGGCTAGCCCACTTGGGAGACAGCACTTCGTTCAGAGCGTCGGCAACCTCGGTGGTGTGACCGGGAACTGCGCTGTAGCGGATGCCCATCTCGGAGATGCGAGCGAAGGCAGGCTGCAGAGCGCCCAGCAGCTCAGACTTCAGCTGGCTGTCAATCTTGTCGCGGGTGTAAACGTCTTCAACGTTGCCGCAAACGTTCTTGTAGAACAGGATGGGGTCAACCAGCTTGTAGGAGTACTCGCCGTTGCAACGAACGGAGATGTCCAGGTCAAAGCCAGCGTTCTGGTCAACAACGCGGAAGGGAACAGGGGAAGCGGTGCCGTACTTGTTGCCAACGATTTCCTTGGTGTTGAAGTAGTAGATGCGCTGATCCTTGCCTGCGTCGCCGCCAAAGGTGAAGCGCTTGCACATGTTCTCGAAAGACTTCTTGATGCCTTCCTGCAGATCTCCGTAGAGAATGGAGGGCTCGGTGCCGGTGTCGTAGACGAACTGGCCAGGCTTGGCGCAGATGTCAACGATTTCGCCGTCTTCAACGATGATGGCGCACTGGCCCTCGTTGACAGCGATGATGGAACCGTTGGAGATGACGTTGGACTCGCCCTTGGTATTGGAGCTGCGGCCCTTGTCGGAGTTCTTCTTCTGGCCCTTGGCTACTAGCACATTGGCTGCCAAAGAATCACAGTAGAAATACTCACGCCACTGATCAGCCAACACGCCGCCGAGAGCGCCTACGCCTGCTTGCAAAAGACCCATAGTGGACTCCTTTCATAAAGGTTTCTCTATCACATTCATCATAAGCCATTCAGGACAATGATGCATATCCCTTTGGCCCGTTTCCTGCAATTCGCTTGCACCTTGTGGCTCAAGCGTGGTGGGTTAGAACTTGCCGCCGCTGCTTCCGCCAAAGCCGGAAAGGCTGATGGAAGATCCGCCGCCACCGCCATTGTTGTCGCTTTCGATCTTCACCACGTTGCGGGTGGTGGTCACGTAGCGGTCTTGCTTGCGGGTGAGCACCAAGCTGCCTTCTTCAAAGTAGTCGTTTGCTTCGTGCTTCAGGCGTGCCGTTTTCATCTGGCTTGCCCACATGCCGCACAAAAGGATGGCCAGCAGCAACGGAATGAGGAAGGTGGCTGCAAGCTTCATATAGAATTCTGTTTGGGCGCTTTCAGGGTCGTTGTTCACGTCCCAGGGCTTGCCCGATTCAGAATAGAACGACAGGGTGTCTTCAACGTCGTTCAGATAGGTTGCGCATGCTTCGGTCCAGTGGTTGTTCTTAAGCTGGGCAACGATGTCGCTTTCAATCTGCTCAATGCGATAATCGGCGAACATGGTGATGCCGCCGTATTGCCCCTGACCATGAGTAACGGTGACGTAATCGCGAGAATCAACGGCAATAAGGAACATGATGCCGTTCTTGTCGGCGCCTGAGCCCAGCTTGTTCTGAGTGAAGTAAGCTTCGGCGTACTGGCGGGCACTGTAATTGCCAATGTTGTCAACGATGGTCAAGTATACGTTGCAGCCGTATTTGTTACTCAGGCTTGCTGCCTGGCTTTCGAAAGATTCCAAATCAGAGCTGGAAAGCAGCTGATAGTGGTCGCGCACGTAGGTGGTGGAAATGTCGTTGAAGCCCTTTGCCAGCGCGGGGCTTACGGTCATGCAGACAACCAGGATGGCTGCAAAAACGGTACTCAAAAGTTTCTTCATCATTTTTCAGCCCTCCTTACATCAGCAGAAACGCTGCGGCGCCAACCGCAAGTACGCCCGGAATGAAAATACGCAAAAACCAGCTGACCACCTTGCCTTTATCAATGGGAAGGTCGCCAATGAACTTACCGGTCTGGCCATTCATGGCAAAAAGGAAGTCTTTGCCGTTCCACTTGGTGTGCAGCATCCAAACGGGAAGCAGGGCATATGATACGTTGGTCACCTTGGTATCCACGTTGCTTCCGCGGTCTTCTACCAGCTCATAGCCAACAACGGTGTCTCTCAGCGCCTGCTCGGAGCTATTGCCAATGCGGCCCAAAGCGCGGGGTTTGCAATCTTCTACGCTCATGTCATAGCGGTCGGTCAAAAAGCCCGGCAGGTACGCTACCGAGAAGGGCTTCAGCTCGCTGTAGTCGAAGGGCTCAATGGCGTCCATGTGGGCGTCGGGCATCTTCTGGGATCCATCCACGGGCACGCGGGTGTAGTCCATGTAGCCGGCGCGCTCAATGTTGTAGAAATCGGTTTCGGTAATTTGGTATTCGCCCTCGCGCCAGCTGCGCACGTTTTGGGCGCTAAAGCTAGCTTCTGCGTTTGACCTGGCCGAATACAGCCAGAAGGGCACATACACACCCTGCACTTCCTGCAAGTGGTTGTTGCGAGCGAAGGCGTTAGGCAAAAATTTCTTGCCTTTGTAGTAACGCTTCAGGGCTTCAATGGCGTGCTCTTTGTCCAGCTTGTAGGGAATGACGTAATCGGGCTTCAGGGTGCCGGCCATGGTGCCGGGAATCACCGTGTTATTACCGCAATAAGGGCATTGGGTTACGGCGGTGGTTTGATCATGGATGAGTTCGGCGCCGCAGGAGCTGCATACGCTGGAGCACAGGGTTTCGCTCTCGGCATCATCCCAATTGGCGCGGTTCAGATATGCCTGAATGGGGTCCATATTGGCCTCTTGGGCCTTCTTGGCCTGAGCCTTTCCTGTGGCAACTACATCATCGGGGCTCTTGCCCGTTTTGGCTGCTTCCTTTTCGGCTTTGGCTTCCGCCTTGTCTTGTTTGGCGGCATAAAGAGCCTCAACTTGCTCAACGGTGAACTGCGAATCGCAATAGTCGCACTTCAGCATGCCGGCATCCCCCGCAAAATGCAGGGGGCCGCCGCAAGCGGGGCATTGGTAATTGACGGTTTCAACCATAAGGGGTCCTTCTCGGTGGGGTTATGGGTGAGGTGCGCTTGTGCGCACAAAGATTGTACGGCAGTTGCAATGCCGGCGTCAGGGCTGTTGACAAGCTGAAGCGCGAAAGAGGCAGGCGCTACGCCTGCCTCCGGGTAACGCTAGTGCTTGTGGCCTTAGGCGCCCATAGCGCCGCCGCAGTATTCGCAGCAGCCCGAGGCGTCGGGGAAGGTGGTTGCACCACAATAGGGGCACTGCTTGGCAACCTTGGGAGCTGCAGCAGCGGCAGCGGCGGCGCGGCTTTCAGTGCGGGCGGCGCACAAAGTTTCTTTGATCTCTTCGCAGGTATTGCGCCAGTTGATGTATTCAGAGCTGTAGCGCTGATCAACGTTGGTGTCGTTAACCTGGAAAGAGATTTCATCAAAGTACTTGTGGTTAACATTGATGGTTATATTGAAGTCGTAGTCATACTCAAAGATGTGCTGGCTCATGGGAATGGGCTCGGGCTCAGGTTCGCCTTCTTTGTGCTCGGGCTCGGGAGTTACGTCGCGCTTTGTTTCGTCCACTTCATAGGTGCAGCCGGTAATGGCGCTCAAGGGAATAACGTCGGGATTGGCGGCGCGCCAGTTGCTGGCGCGGGTCACAACAAAGTTCCCCTTGTCTTCGTCAATGAGAATTTTGTAGTTACCGTTTAGGGTTTTGGTAACTTGGAATGCCTCAACATCGGCCTTATTGGCTTCGCGGTAATCTAGCTGCTCCTGAATCTGAGCAACGGTGCTACTGCGACGATCGCTGAACCAGGGGCTCAGCTTATCGGTGCACTCCTTGCACAGATAGCCGTCCTCTAGTTTCTTGGCAAAAACGCGACCAGCGTCGCCGCTGCAGATGCTGCATTCCTTTTCGGCTACTGCATTTTTGATTGCGTCAAACAGACCCATGACATCCTCCTTGTTTGTGGGATTTTTGTTCAGGTTGATTATCGTACTTTTGGTGTGCGCCACGTGTCCCATTTTGCGGGGAGCTTGGTGCGCCCTAGGGTGCAGCGCGGCAACTTTCGCCCGACATGACAAATCCCTCGGCACCTTGTCATGCGCAGTGGGCATTTATTTCTGAAGTAATGCTGAAAATGAAGAGCTGACCCTGTGCAATACGCACTTTACACTGTAAGATAACTGGTCAGGCTTATAATGAATACAATGCGAAAATCTGTGCAAAAGCGTAGGTAGTTCATGTAGGAAGGACATTTCGTGAACAACAAAACGAAACGTCGCATGATGGCTGTCGCGGGCGTCGTTGTAATTGTGATTATCGTGCTGCTGGCTGTGGTGGGTGGCAATTCTGCTGCCAAGGTGGTTAGCGTAAAAGACGTGGCCGCGGGAAGCTACGTCGATAAAAAAGTGCAGGTATCGGGCTTGGTTGTGGCCAATTCGTACAGCGTGAACGAAGCGGGCGTGCTCATCTTCGACATTGAGGACGAGGACGGTAAAGGCGCCACTGCCCATGTGAGCTACGACAAGGGCGTTTCTGCCACCTTTGGCAACGGCATTAAGGCCATTTGCACGGGTCGCGTGGACGCCAGCGGCACCGTGGTGTGCTCAGACCTGGTAACCCAGTGCCCCAGCAAATACGAAAAGGCAACGGATGCTCTGGGTGTTTCTCAGCTTTTGGACTATGGTGCCAATATGTTTGAGAAGACCACCAAAGTGGCAGGCACCGTTCAAGCAGGCACTTTGGGCGACGCAACTCAAGCCGTGCGCTTTGTGGTGAAAGACGCCGAAAACGCCGATCAGCTGAGCATCGTTTTTGAAGGCGCCTTGTCTGACCAGGTGAAAGAGGGTACTCAGGTGGTTATCACCGGCGCTTTGTCTTCTGACGGTTCCAAGTTCTTGGCAACTGACGTTGCCTTAAGCGCATAAAGGGAAAGGTGCAGTTTTGTCTCCTGCAATGATTGGCATGTTTGCTTTGCTGGTGGCTTTTGTGGGCACGGTAGGTAGCGTGGTTTTGCTGGTTGCCGGCCACGGATTGGCTGGTAAGCGCCAGGAACTAGGCGATACTCTTTCATGGGGCGGTCGCGTTGCTGCCCTGGTGGGCTTTGGGGGCCTTACGGTATGCGTGGCGGTTTTGGCCTACTGCTTCTTGGTGGGCGATTACACCGTCCAGTATGTGCTGGACAATCACTCCAGCAATCAGGGCCCTTTGGCGTGGCTGTTTAAGCTTGCCGGCGTATGGGCTGGTCGCGAGGGCAGTCTGCTGTTTTGGGCTTGGCTCATTGGCGTTTTCGGCGCAGTAATTGCCGCTCGCAAGCTAAGTCAGTTAAACAAGCTGGACAATTTGGCGTGCCTGGTTATGCAGATGGTGCTGGTTGCTTTTGTGAGCATTCTGCTTTTCAGCGAAGCCAATATGCCCTTTGAGGCATCTGAAGCTCGCTATTTCACCGAGACAGGCGAACTGACCACGGCGGCCAAGATGCTGGGTATGAACAGCTTGCTGGAGCACTGGGCCATGGCCGTTCATCCGCCCATGCTGTTTGTGGGCTATGCGGGCCTGACCGTTCCCTTTGCTTATGCCATTGCGGCGCTGGTTGCTAACGACGCCTCTGCCGAATGGGTGCAGCGCTCTACGCGATATGCCCTGCTCAGCTGGCTGTTTTTGACCGCCGGCATCGGTTTGGGCGCTGTGTGGGCCTACGTGGTTTTGGGCTGGGGCGGCTACTGGGGATGGGACCCCGTGGAAAACGCCAGCCTTCTTTCTTGGCTGATGGCCGTCGCGCTTATCCACAGCTTCACGGTGTATCGCCAGCGTGGCGCTTTCAAGGGTTGGTCGGTTATGTGCGCCTGCCTGACCTTTGCTTTCGTGGTGGTGGGCACCTTTATCAGCCGAAGCGGCCTGGTGCAATCGGTGCATGCCTTTGAGGGCGATCCGGTGAGCCTGGTTCTGTTTGGCGCCTTGATTGTGGCGTCCATTGTTCTGGGCGGCGCGCTGCTCATATGGCGCCGCGGCACCTTCGGCCCCACCGAAAAAGACAACTTCGACAGCTTCGCCTCCAAGGGAGCAATGTATTACCTGGGTGATGTGATTTTGCTGGTCATGACCCTGCTCATCACGTACATGACTATTTCCAGCGCTTTGCCCACCTGGCTGCCGTTTGGCGGCGAGAGTCTGGCAACGGGTTCGTACAACATTATCGCTCGCCCCATAGGTGTGCTTTTCTTGGGCATGATGGCCGTTTGCCCCCTGTTTAGCTGGCAGAAGGTGAGCGGAAAGAGCTTCTTCAAGAGGGCCCGTGTTCCCGCTCTGTGCGCCGCGGTGCTGTTTGCGGTGCTGCTGGCTTATTTCGTGGTGCGTCTGAGCCCTGCCTATGATGCGGAAGTGGCTGTAGGCGGAAGCATTGCTGAGGCGCTTCTGGAGCAAGGCCCCGCCTTCTATTACAAGGGCTTGACCATTGTGGGCTTTGCCGTTGCAGCGTTGCTGCTGTTCAACGCTCTGTTTATGGCCGTTCGCCAACGCAAGAGCGCCAGCGCTTTGGGTGGTGCTGTGAGCCATTTGGGCATGGCCATCATTCTTATTGGCCTCATTGGCTCAAGCATGTACGTAACCGAACGAGCTGGCTATATGCCCTACGATGGCGAAACCGATACGTGCCCCCAGGCTTATACGGTGGGCGACTATCGTTTGGAATATACCGGCAACGTGATTTACCAAAACGATAACGGCAATTACATGTACCAGGTTGAATTCGACGTTTTCCCTGCCGAGGGCGAAAATCTGCTGGGTCATGTGACTCCCTCGGTGGAGCTGGTAAGCACCACGCAGCAGCAAAAGCTGAACGCGGGCGTTCTGGGCACTCCGCTGGAAGACGTTTTTGTGGTGTATCGCGGCATGGCGGCAAGCAATAATGCTTTCTCACTGGACGTTCGCGTGAACCCCCTGATTAATTGCGTGTGGCTGGGCTTTGGCGTGCTTATGGTGGGCATGCTCATTGGCTTGGTGGGCAGGCGTACCGAAAGGAAGCAGCAGCCCATCCTCATTGAGGAAGCGCCGGCAGAAAGCGAAGAGGAATAAATGGGCTTCGCTATTGAGACTGAGGGTCTAACAAAGTCTTTCGGCGACCGTAAGGCCGTGGACAACGTGTCCATCCAGGTGCCCGAAGGAGCCTTCCTTTCGATTTTCGGCCCCAACGGAGCTGGTAAGACCACCTTGCTTAGGGTGCTTACCACTTGCGCTCGCCCCACCAAGGGTAAAGTGAGCATCTGCGGCGTTGATTTGAAGGAAGAGCCTGATGAGGCCCGCGCTCTCATGGGTCTTATTAGCCACCAGCCCATGCTGTACCCCGACTTGACTGCCTATGAGAACCTGATGATTTTTGCCCAGCTCTACGGCGTGCCCAACCCCGAGAAGCGCGTTATGGAGCTGCTTGAGGCGGTGGAGTTGAAGCACAGGCGTTTGGACGTGGTGCGCGCTTTCAGCCGCGGCATGTTGCAGCGTATCAGCATTGCCCGCGCGCTTATCCATGACCCCCGGGTGGTGTTTTTGGATGAGCCCTATTCGGGTCTTGACCCCCATGCGGTTGAGGTGTTTGACCAGCTCATTGCCAAGCAACGCGAAGGCCGCACCTTTGTTATGGTGAGCCATGATTTTGCCAAGGGCTTTGACATGTGCACCCACGCCCTGGTTCTGGCAAAGGGCCGCGTGGTTGCCTTCGACGCCAAGGAAAACCTTGATCCTGTTGAGTTTGAGCAGCTGTACCGCAAGACCGTGGGAATGGGGGTGTCGTAGATGAAAGCCGCCAAATCGCGCAAGCCTTCATCCTTCGCCCAGTTCAAAACCTTGTTCGGCAAGGACCTGCGTCGCGAATTCCGCACTAAGGAAATGCTTACCAGCATGGGCGTGTATGCCCTGTTGGTGCTGGTTGTGTACGGCGCTGCTTTGGGTCAAACCTCCAGCAAGCTTGATTTGCTGCAGATGAGCGGCGGCTTGCTGTGGGCGCTGTTCGTGTTCACCAGCCTGCTGGGCCTGAATCGCTCTTTCGCCTACGAGAAGGAACAGGGTGCGCTGGAGGGCATTTTGCTGGTGCCCATGGATCGCGGTGTGATCTTCCTTTCCAAGGCGCTTTCCAATTTGCTGTTCATGCTGGTCATTGAGATTATCGCGGTACCGCTGTTCTATTTCTTCTTTATGGGCAATTACGCCTTGCCAGAATCGTTCGGCCTGGTCATTGTGCCTATTTTGCTGGGTACCATTGGTATGAGCGCTGTTGGCACCCTGCTTTCCACCATCACGGCATCCACCCGCGGTAAAGACGTGCTGCTGGCGGTGCTGTTCATTCCCATGATTTTCCCGCTGTTATATTCCTGTGTTACAGCTACGACAGCAGTGCTGGTGGGGTCGCCTGAGATGATGGATTCGCTGTTCATTTCGCTGTCTATTGCTGCTGCTTATGACGTGATCATGAGCTTGGTGAGCTGGGTTTTGTACGACTTTGTGATTTCCGCGTAGGCGCTGCCTGCGCGTGGGCTAAGAGAAAAGGAGGCCGTTGGTGGCCAAGGAGAAGAAGCAGGTCAAGCTACCTGAGATGGGCCAGTGGCCCGATAAGGTGGCACCCATTGCCATTGTGGCTGGCGCGCTGCTAACTACGGTGGGCTTTTTGCTGGCGTTCTTTTATGCCGCACCTGTGAACGGTGCTGGCGTGAATGGCGCGGAGCTTATTGGCGGGCAAATTGTTGCCAACAAGCTGCTTTTGAGCCAGAAGATTTTCTATTTCCACATGCCGGTGGCAATTACCTCCATGGCGGTTATGGTGTTTATGGCTTACTACTGCATTCGCTATTTGACTACCAAAAACCAGCGATTTGATACGTGCGCTCGCTTGAGTATGGATGTGGCCATGGTGTTTGTCATTGCCACCATGATCACGGGCGAGGCATGGACCATGTTTGAGTGGGGCGTTTGGTGGACTTGGGAGCCGCGCCTGACCACCTATTTGATTCTGACCATCATGGTTATGGCTTATTTCATCTTGCGCAATGCCATTGACGACGCCGAGCGTCGCGCAACTTTCGCCGCCGTATATGGCCTGATCAGCTTCTTGAACGTGCCAATTACCTTCTTTGTAACCCGATTCATTCCTTCGAGTTTGCATCCGGTGGTTATGCGCGCGGGCGGCATGACCGGCGACATGGGAATCACCGTTGCGTTTTGCGCCGTGGGATTCTTGCTGCTGGCTTTTGGCATGTACCGCGTTCGTTTCCGCAATATTCGTCTGGAAGAGCGCGTTGCTGCCCTGAAAGACACCCTGGAAGACTAACAGTCCCGCATTTTGCCAGGCTTAATTTGAGAGGAATTTCCTATGAATCCGTTGCTGCAAGAGATTTACTCCACCATCATTCCTTCTGCCCCCTACATCATTGTTGCCTATGCTTTGGTGTGGCTGCTGCTGGGTGTGTGGCTGTTTGCCCAATACCGCAAGCAGAATGCCTTGGCCAAGCAGCTCATGCTGCTGGAAGAGGCAATGGAAGACGCTGCTAAGCGCGCTGCTCAGTAATGTAGGACACGACCTATGAAGGCCAAGCGTCCGCAGGTGCTTATCACCTTGGATGAAACCAGCGAAGAGCCGCTCTATCTGCAGGTATACGAAGCTATTCGCCAACAAATCTTGTCAGGCGCTATACACGAAGGCGAAAAGGTGCCCTCAATTCGCTCGGTGGTGCAAGAGCTGGGCATTTCCCATGCTACGGTTGAGCGTGCCTATACGCAGTTGGCCCTGGAGGGTTACGTGCAGGCGGTGCCCCGATCGGGGTACGTGGCTGCGCACCTTGATTTGGGGTACTTCCACGAGGCGGCTGAGCAGCCCCAAGAGGAAAAGCAGAGCACCATCGAAAGCAAGTCGGTAGAGTTTTACGACGAAGCTCGCGAGGGCGACGAAGCCCGTTATGACTTTGCCTACACCAGCTTGCAGCCGGGGTCGTTCCCGCGTCGCACGTGGCGACGTCTGTCTTCCGAAGTGATCAGGGACATGGATGATGCCGAATTGGTGAGCTATTACCACAAGAGCGAGCCCTGCTTGCTGCAGAAGCAGCTGGCGGATTATTTGCAGCGTGCTCGTGGTGTTCATTGCCAGCCTGAACAGGTGATTTTGCAGCCAAGCACCGAAGCTGCCATCACCAGCGTCATACAGCTCGTTCAAACTCCGGGGGAAATTTTGGAACTTGCCCATGAAGAACCCGGCTTTGATGTAATGGTTGCTGTTGCCCGTCGCTTTGGGGCACACCTGATTTCGGCCCCATCTCAAGGCGAGGCAAGTGATTTTTTGAGGGCGTTGGACGAAGCTAATCCGAAGCTTATTTTCACCACGCCTTCTCATCAGTTTCCCACGGGTAATATGATGCCGATGGAGGTGCGCATTCGGCTTTTGCGGTGGGCGGCCGATCACGACGCCTACATCATCGAAGACGATAGCTGCAATGAATATCGCTATGAGACCCGCGCTATTCCCTCGCTGCAGTCTATGGATCGCAACAATCGTGTGATTTATATGTGCAATTTCTCCAAAGCGCTCTCGCCTGGTTTGCGCATTGCTTATTTTGTGCTGCCGCCGTCGCTGTTGGAAAAGTGGAACAGCCTGTTTACTTTCTCGTACGACACCGTTTCTTATACGGTGCGTGAAGTGCTGGGCTTGTTTTTGCAGCGTGGCTATTGGGATACGCATCTGCGCCGAATGGTTACGGGCAACAAAAAGCGTCATGATGAGCTGGTTGCTGCCTTTGAGAAGGAGTTCGGTAATCGCGTTACCCTTTTTGGTAAAGACTCGGGCATGCATTTGTACGTGCAGGTGCATAACGATATGAGCCAAAAACAACTGCTGCAAAGCGCCTTTGATCAGGGCATAAAGGTGTACGGCACCCAGCGCTACTACTGGAGTGGCAACAATGTGCCTGAAGATTTCGTCATTGTGGGCTTTTCTGCCATCCTCCAAGAAGACATCTTGCCAGGCGTGCAGGCTTTGCGCCGTGCCTGGTTCCCCCAGGAATAATTTCCCAGCTATATGCATAAAAAAGGCGCCCCAAGGGACGCCTTTTTATCTTTGCGAGATAAGGCTCTACTTGCGGCCAAGGCCAATAGTGAGGGCTTTAGTAGGGCAGGCGTCAACGCACTTGCCGCACAGCATGCAGTCGCCGGCGCAAACAGCGGGGCTGGTTCCCTCAACGGGAGCGTCCAGAATGGCGGGATCGCACAGACAAGCCTTCTTGCATTTGTTGCAACCGATGCAAGCTTCGTGGTTGATTTTCACGTTCACCAGACCAACTTTGCCCAGAACCTCATAAAAGCCGCCCAAGGGGCACAGGCTGCGGCACCAAACGCGGTGGCCCCAGAACAACTCTGCCAATATGATGGCCAGCAACGTAACGCCGCCAACAATGCTGCCCAGCGCAAGACCCTTGTTGATGAAGCTAATGGGTGAGAAGGCTTCAAACACAGGAATGCTCAGCAGGGCAGAAAGCACCAAAACAACGGCGGCCACAATGAGCTTTGCATGGCGGGGAACGGGCAGTTCGGCCACGTCAAGCTTCAGCTTCTTGCGCAGAAAATCAACGCCTTCCAGCAAGAAATTCACGGGGCACACCCAGCCGCAGAAGACGCGTCCGCGAATGAGGGCGTACACTACCAGTACGGGAAGCGCGCCAATGAGCAGGTCAAAGGCGAATTCCAACGATTTGCTTGCTGCCAGAGTTTGCAGTGCAGCAAAGGGGTCAAGCAGGGTGATGCCAAAAACGGTGGAGGAGGAAAGGGTGCCAAAGAAGGGTAGCTCGGCGGGAGTCCCCACCGCTTCGTTGGAGCCAGCGGGCCAGAAGCCCAGAGCGCCAAAGCCCGCAATGACAGGCGGCAGCAAGAACAAAATGAGCGCCAGCACCTGAACAACGCGGCGAATATTACCAATACGCACAGTACGTTCCTTACTCCTGAAAGTCGCTGGCCAGATTTGCGGAAGCATCCTGGTACAGCGACGGATCATCTTCAAAGTTCACGTAAATGAGGGCCACCGTGGCCACGCCTTCAACGTTGTAAAAGCCTTCGGCAACCTTGGCCGACTCGTCGGTGGTTTCGGTTTCGATGGTGACAACCAGGCGGGTTTCAACCGTTTCGTGAACCTCTACGCCAGGCAGCGCCGCCAAAGCGGCGCGTACCTGGTCAGTTTCTCCTTCGTAGGTCTCAACAACCAAGCTAGAGATAACCATTACTTGCTTACCTTTTCTACCTTAACGCAGGTCTTCTTGAAGTCGGGCTCCTTGGACAGCGGGCAGTAGGTTTCCTGAACAACCAGGTTGATCAGGGTTTCGTCGGCGAAGAAGGGAGCAAACAGGCTACCCTCGGGCGGAACGGTGCGGCCAGCCAGCGATGCGGTGATCTCAACGGAGCCCCAGCGGCTGGTGAGCTTCACGCGGTCACCGTCGTTGATGCCCAGACGCTTGGCGTCGGCGGGATTCATGTCCAGCAGGGCCTCGGGCATGGCGCGGTTCAGCTCGGGAACGCGACGGGTCATAGAGCCGGTGTGCCAATGCTCCAGGAAGCGGCCGGTGTTGAATACGAAGGGGTATTCGGCATCGGGTACTTCTGCGGGGGGCTCGTAAGGACGGAACACGACAGAAGGCTTCTTGTTAGCGCTCTTGTAGAAGCAAATGTCGTTGGCCAGGCCGGTCTCGCCGTACTTGGCGATGCCGTACTCGTCGAAACCGTCTTCCTGCTTGCCGTTACTAAAGCGCCACTTGGTGGGCAGCCACTTGCCGTTGACTTCGCGAACAGGCCAGGTCAGGCCATGGTTGTAGATGTATTCGTCGTAGGGGGCCAGCTGCTTTGCCTCCATCTTCAGGGCCTTGTCCTTGTTGATGGCGGCAGCGCGGGGGTTCAGGTCGGGGTTGCTGAAGGTGCGGTACTCTTCCCAGATGGCGCGGCAAACTTCACGCTGAGAACCAAACTTGAAGTCGGCCTTGTCCTTGTCGTACCACTCTCCAAACAGAACGTCGAAGGCATCCTTGCCGTCAATCTGCTCGCCTTCCAGGACGCGCTTGGCAACTTCCATGAGCATCCACAGGTCCCACTTGGCCTCGCCCGGGGCATCGCAGGCCTTCTCGAAGACGGCGGTACGGCGCTCGCCGTTGCCGAACTGACCTTCGCGCTCAATCCACATGGCGGCGGGCAGAACAACGTCGGCGTACTGGGTGGACAGGGTGGGGTATACCTCGGAAACGCAGATGAAGGTGTTGAAGATGCCCTTCTTGTCTTCGGCGCCGCGGCCCAGGTAGCGGGTGAGGTTGGGGGCGGAAACAGCCCAGTTGTTATGGGCGCTCCAGAAGAAGTCCAGGCCGCCGTTGGACATTTCGCGGAACATCTTGATGGTGTGGTAACCAGGCGCGCTGATGGGCTCCAAGTAACCCTCGGGCAGGTTCCACACAGCCTCGGTGTAGCGGCGATGTGCCTCGTTGTTTACCACCAGGTCGGCAGGCAGACGATGGCAGAAGGTGCCAACTTCGCGAGCAGTGCCGCAGGCGGAAGGCTGGCCGGTCAGGCTGAAGGGGCCATTGCCGGGCTTGGCGATCTTGCCGGTGAGCAGGTGAATGTTGTAGATGTTGTGGTTCACCCAGGTGCCGCGGTTGTGCTGGTTTACGCCCATGGTCCACAGAGACATGATCTTCAGGTCGGGATCGGCAAAAGCGGCGTACAGGGTCTGCAGGTCTTCGATGGAGACGCCAGACAGCTGGCTGGTGTATTCCCAGGTATAGGGCTCAAGGCGCTTGGCGTATTCCTCAAAGCTGATGCTTTCGGTCTTGTCGGCGGTGGCGCCTTCGGTCTTGTCGTAGGTGTCGTAGGTGGCGTTGCCAATGTTTTCGGCGCCCTGCTTGAACTGCAGATGATCTTTGACGAAGCGCTCGTCGTAGGTCTTGTTCTCAATCAGGTAGTGGGCAATGCAGTTAAGAATTGCCAGGTCAGAGTTGGGTTTGAAGATCATAACCTTGTCTGCGTTGGCGCTGGTGCGGGTGCGCAGAGTGGTTACATCGTAGTGCTTGACCTTGTCCTTTTGCAGGCGGGTCATAACGCGGCTGTACAACATGGGGTGTGCCTCAGCCATGTTGGCGCCCCAGGTGATGAACAGGTCAGCGTCATCAATGTCAGCATAGCAGCCGGCAGGTTCGTCGGTCTGGAATACGTTCATGAAGGCAACAACGGCGCTGGCCATGCACAGACGTGCGTTGGGGTCAATGTTGTTGGAAAGCAGGCCAGCCTTCCAGAATTTAGCGGTTGCGTAGCCTTCTACGATGGGCTGCTGGCCAGAACCCCAGAATGCCAGACGATTCTTGTCCTTCTTCCAGGTTTCCTTCAGCTTGCTGGCAACCAGGTCAAGCGCTTCGTTCCAGGAGCACTCGGTCAGGCCGCTGGCGGTGCCTTTGGTCTTGGGATCTTTGCGCACCAGGGGCTTGGTCAGGCGGTCTTTACCGCTCAGAATCTTAGCCAGATAGTAGCCCTTTACGCAGTTCAGGCCACGGTTGGAATCATTTTGGGGGTCGCCCTTGATGCTCAAAATCTTGCCGTCGCGGCTTTCAACAACCAGGCCGCAGCCACAACCGCAGAAGCGGCAAACAGCTAAGGTGGTTTTTACGTCGGGGCCGTTGACGGGCTTGTTCTCTTTAGCGGCGCAGCCCGAAAGCGCGCCAGCAGCTGCGGCGCTTGCCAAAGCAATGGCCGTAGCCTTCACAAATGATCTGCGGGAAACGTCCATGTTTCTCTCC
>JAQXTF010000074.1 GCA_029219345.1 Eggerthellales bacterium | reverse complement strand
ATGTAGTCCTTTGCGATGCGCTTGTTACCCGAAAGCACCATCCAGCCAATGCGGTAGCCGGCAATCATATGGCTCTTGGAAAGGCCGCTGAAGGTGACGCAGAACAGGTCGGGTGCCAGGCTTGCGATGGAGATATGCTCTTGGCCATCGAAAACCAGGCGGTCGTAGATTTCGTCGGAGAATAGCATCAGACCGAACTCGCGAGCCAAATCGACAATCTGCTCCAGGATTTCGCGGGGATACAGAGCGCCCGTGGGATTGTTGGGGTTGATGATGACGATAGCCTTGGTCTTGGGCGTGATCTTGGAGCGCATGTCTTCAATGTCGGGATACCAAGCAGACTGCTCGTCGCAAATGTAATGCACGGCTTTGCCGCCAGCCAGGGTGGCGCAAGCGGTCCACAGCGGGTAGTCGGGGGCGGGAATGAGAATCTCATCGCCGTCATCGAGCAGAGCGCTCATGCACAAATTGATAAGCTCGGATACGCCGTTGCCGGTGTAAATATGGTCGATGCCAACGTTGGGCAGACCCTTGATCTGGGAATACTGCATGATGGCCTTGCGGGCGGAATACAGGCCCTTGGCATCGGAATAGCCTTCGCAGTCCTTCAGCTGGCGACTCATGTCAAAGACCACCTCGTCGGGGGTGCGGAAACCAAAGGGGGCCGGGTTGCCAATGTTCAGTTTCAGAATGCTAGCGCCGGCTGCCTCCATGCGGGCGGCTTCCTCCACAACGGGGCCGCGAACGTCGTACAACACGTTGTCTAGCTTGGAGGACTTTTTGAACTCTCTCATGAGAAAACCTTTCAATGCTACGTTTTTTTGTTTACGGGAAGTATACGCTTCTCTTTTGAAATGCGCTGCAGCTCATAAATATAACTAGAATTACTCCGTGAATAGCATGGCTGTTTTTGCCGGGGGTTGTTTTGCGTTTTGGGTTTTAGAGAGGTTCTCTATCATGAAAAACGTGCTTGCGGTTTTGAAGCGCGATTTCATTCGCTTGGTCAAGGCTCCCGCTGCCCTGGTGGTTGTGGTGGCCCTTCTCATTCTTCCTTCCTTGTACACTTGGTATAACGTTCTGGGTTTTTGGAACCCCTATGACAACACCGGCAACATGCGCGTTGCGGTGGTGAATGAAGACCAAGGAGGCTCCCATGAGCTTACGGGACAGTTGAACGTTGGCGATAAAATCATTGAGGCTTTGGGTGAAAACCACCAGTTGAACTGGCAGTTTGAAGACCGCGATACCGCGATGCGCGAGCTGGAGTCTGGCAAGAACTATGCGGTTTTCGTTATTCCGGGCAACTTCACGGGCAATTTGCTCACCCTTTTGAGCGGCAATTTCCAGCAGCCCAACATCCAGTATTACGTGAACATGAAAACGGGACCGGTGGCCCCCAAGATTACCGATGCGGGCTCAACGGCGTTGGAGGAGACCGTCAACTCAACCTTTATCGCCACGGTAAGCGATGTGGCGTTTGAGGCGCTTTCCGCAGCCATTGAAGATGCGGAAGACGCGGTGAGCCAGGGAAGCTCACGGGCTTCGGCGGAAGTGGAAGGGGCCATTGGCCTCATTTCCCAGGTGCGCTCTGAGCTGGGCAGCGTTGACGGCGCCCTGGCTTACGCCCAAACCCAGCGCGGCGCTGCTTTGGCGGCGCTAGATGAAGCCCGCAGCGCTTTAAGCGACGTAGAGGGCGATTTGGGCGACGTTTCCGCCAAGGTCCAGGCGGTGCAGCAGGCGCTGATTGATGCCACCCCGGAGGCAATGGATGCGGTGCAGCGCGCCCTGACCGCCCTGTATGCGCTGGAAGGGTCTGCCCAGGCGGGCGGCTACGAAGACCAGCTGCATGCGGCCATTGAGGCGCTGGAAACCTGCTCCCAGGTTTTCTTTGGCACCATGATGCCCGCCGTTACCAACGGTTTGGGCAGCCTGAGCGCAACTTCGGCCCAGCTGCAGGCGGCGGCGTCCCAGCAGCAGGCCGTCATCGACCAGGCGCAAACGGTGCTGGAGCAGCTGGATGGCGCCTTGAGCACCGCCCGTCAGGCAGTGGGGCAGACCGATGGCCTTTTGGCCACAGCGGTGGCCGACCTGCGCTCCCTGCAGGTGAGCTTGACCAGTTTGGCCAGCTCAAGCGCTCTTTCCTCCCTGGTGGAATCGGGTACCCTGGATTCCCAGGCCATTGCCGACTTTATGGGATCTCCCACCACGGTGGTTACCGAGAAGCTTTTCGAGCCCAACGTGTACGGCTCTGCCATGGCGCCCCTGTTCATGAATCTGACCTTCTGGATTGGCGCCTTCATGCTGCTGGTCATCATGCGCCAAGAGGTGGATGCGGAAGGCATTAAGAACCTGAAGGTTTCCCAGCGCTATCTGGCCCGATTCATCATGTTTTCCCTGTTTGCCATCATTCAGGCATGCGTGTGCTGCGCGGGCCTTCTGTGGCTGGGCGTTGAGGTGGCAAGCCCTGTTGCGCTTTTCGTGGCCGCATCGGTGGCGTCTCTTGCCTACCTGAGTATCATCTACGCCTTGTCGGTGCTGTTCCAGCATATTGGCAAGGGCTTGTGCATCATTTTGGTATTCATGCAGATTCCTTCGGCTACGGGCTTGTATCCCATTGAGATGATGGCCGGATTCTACCAGGCCATAAGCCCGTTTTTCCCCTTCACCTATGGCATCAGCGCCCTGCGTGAGGCCATTTGCGGCTTCTACGGAAGCACGTTTGTGAAGGACCTGTGCGTGCTGGCGGTGTTCTTTGTGACGTTCCTGGCGCTGGGCGTGTTCCTGCGTCCGTATCTGGCCAACGTGAACCGCACCTTTGCTATGCAACTGGAGGCCAGCGGCATTTACAACAGCGAGGCGATTGAGGTGCCTGAGCGCCGTTTCCGCCTTTCGCAGCTGACTCGAGCCCTTTCTGACCAGCATGAATATCGCGTGGTCATGGTAAGGCGCTACGAGCAATTCAAGCGGGTGTACCCCCATCTGATCAAGGGCGCCATGGTGGCCGGCGTTGCCATTCCCTTGGGCATGGTTATTGCCCTGGGCATGAACGTGGGCGAGAAGGTTACCCTGCTGAGCATCTGGCTTGCTTTTGTGTTTATCATGCTGCTGTTCCTGACCGTAGTGGAAAGCCTGCGCGAGGGCTTTGAGCGTCAGATTTCCCTGGGCGACATGAGCGAGAACGACCTGCACAAGATGTATGCGGCCCGCGAATACATGGAAGAGCCCGAAGAGCAGGAGCCTGTGGCGGCTCCCGTCCTTGCGGGCAGCACGTTCGTGAACGTGGAAGGCTGCATGAACGGCCTCTTTGGCCTCAATTCCGGCTATGAGCTGGTGGAATGCGAAGGAAGCGCGTACAAGCAGCTGGTGTGCGCCCCGGGGGTTTCCCCTTGGATGGAAGGGGGACAGCATCATGCGTAGAATTGCGAAGATTTTCTCCCTTGAGATGAAGGCCCTGTTCTCCAACGTGGTTACGGTGATCATCACCATTGGCTTGGCCCTGATGCCCTCGCTGTTCACCTGGTATAACGTGCTTTCTTGTTGGGATGTATTCGAGAATACCGGAGAGATTTCCGTGGCGGTTGCCAGCGATGACGAGGGCTACAAGAGCGAGCTGTTCCCCCTGAAGGTGAATGTGGGCGAGCAGGTGATTTCGGCTCTGCGCGCCAACGACCAGATCAACTGGGTGTTCACCACCACCGACGATGCGGTGGACGGCGCCCAGGCGGGTCGCTATTATGCCGCGGTCATTATTCCGGAGGGCTTCAGCCGCGCTATGCTCACGTTCTACCAGGACGAAGGTGAGCGCGCGCCACTGGTCTACTACACCAACGAGAAGAAAAACGCCATTGCTCCCAAGATTACCTCTCAGGGAGCAGATGGCGTATCGTACCAGGTGAATAAGGTGTTTGCAGAAACCTTGGCCGATATTTCGCTAAACATCGCCCAGTCGGTGAGCCAGTACCTGGATAGCGCCGACGTGCAAAGCCGCGTGGCTGCCTTGGCACAAGACGTGGACGCCATGGGCTCCCGTGTTGACCAGACGGCCAGCGTTATGGGCATGTATCTGACCTTGGCCTATTCTGCCCAGACGGTGCTGGACGGCACTTCTGACATGACGGCGGTTGCTCGCCAGTCGGCCTCCAAGGTGTCCGACATCGCCCAGGACGGACTGGGCCAGGCCCAAAGCACCATGCAGGTGCTGAACGCCTCGCTGGATACCGTGTCGGCGGCAATTCAGCGTACCATCGCTTCTCTTGATGAGCTCATTTCTCAGGCGCCTTCCTTCGATGATCTGCCCCAGACAGAAGAGACTGTCGCCTCCCTGCGTGCCCAGGCCGATGCCCTGAACGTTCCTCTTGAGCAGTACCGGGCCATGCGCGATGCGTTGGCCCAGGAAGACGAGGAGGGCAATGCCGCCGCCATTGCCGCTTTGGATGCGTCCATTGAGGAAGTGCGCGGGCTGCAAAAGAGCCTCAACGATACGGCGGATGCCATTGAGGCGGGTAACGTACCCATCGATCCCGAGTTGACGATTGCTCGCGCCCAGCTGGCCAAGAAGGCGCTGGAAGATTTGCAGGCCGTCATCGATGGCACCCTGCGGCCCAAGGTGGCGGAAGTGGCCGCCGCTCTTTCCCAGCTGAGCTCTTCCACCATGGCCCTTTCTGCCGCCCTGACGGCGTCGGCGGACAACCTGGCCGCCGGCTTGTCCACGGCCGAGGGAAGCATGGGCAACGCTGCCTTTACCCTGGGTACCGTGGTGGGCAAGCTGAACCAGGTGTCAGGCATGCTTCATGGCCTGTCTGACACCATTATGGACGCGCTGGCGACCGAAGACGTTTCGGAGATTCGCAATCTGCTGGGTTCCAACTTGGAGGTGCTGTCCAGCGCGCTGGCGGCCCCCGTGGGCATGGAACGCCACACCTTGTATGCGGCGGACAACTTCGGTTCGTCAATGACGCCCCTGTACGCCACCATTGGCATGTTCGTGGGCGCGCTGCTCATTTTGGTGGGTGTGAAGCCTCGCCCGTCTGCCCAGGTGATTGAGAAGGCCAGCGGAGTGGGGCCCATCAAGCCCCGGCACGAGTTCTTGGGCCACTTTGGCGTCTGCACATTTATCTCCCTGCTGCAAAGTACCATTTTGGCCTTGGGCAACATGTTCTTCTTGCAGGTGCAGGTGGTGCACCCGCTGCTGTTCCTTTTGTGCTACTGGGTGTCCAGCTTGGTGTTCACCTTCTTCATCTACGCCATGGTGGCGGCTTTCGCCAACCTGGGCAAGGCGGTGGCGGTCATCTTGCTTATTGTGCAAGTGACGGGCTGCAACGGGTCATTCCCCCTGCAGCTGCTGCCCGGTTTTGTGCAGGCCATCAGCCCCTTCTTGCCGGCTACTCATGTGGTTGGCGCCATGCGCGAGGCCATGTTTGGCACCTTCGGCACCGTGTTCTGGGAGCAAATGGCGCTGGTGGCGGTTTGGATTGTGCCGGCGCTGCTCATTGGCCTGGTGCTGCGCAAGCCCTTCGCCGCTTTCATGACCTGGTACGTAGAAAAGGTGGAAAGCTCCAAGCTTATGGCATAGCGGATGCCTGAAGGTTTTGTCTCGATGACGAAACGACGGTTGTGCCTGGGCATAACCGTCGTTTGGGCGCTTGTGCCTAGGCATAACTGTCATTTGGGGAAGTGGCCCGGGTCGAGCGGTCGAAACGGCTGGCGACAAAGGGGCCGGGGCTTATGCCAGGCGCTCTCCCGCATTGCATCCCGGGGTGACGCTGTACACTTCGTCTACGTGCATCCAGCACACGCCCTTGCTGTAGAAGTCGTAGCCCATGCTGCTCAAAATGTCATGCACCTGAGCTGCGATGGCCTCATAGCGGGGACCTTCGTTTTCGTAAATCACGGTGCCCTTGCATTGGAAGCCGCCTTCTTCATCCCATACGGTTACGGCCATTTTGGGGTTCTCTTTCAGGTTGGCCAGGGTCTTTTTCATGTACTGGTCGGAAATCATGATGGTTTCTTCGTCGTAGGCTTGCTTCATGGAGCAGCACACCACGTTGGGGGTGCCGTCAAGGCTGCAAGTGGCAACGGCGGCAGCGTACACGTTGTTGATCATGTCCATGCATTCACGGGGCATTTTAGTCATGGGGTGGTCCTTTCGCGGGCTTCAGGGGGACACTATAGAGTTCTTGCTCCTATTGTAGACCTGCGAAGGGGTCGATTCGTGTAGGATAAGGCGGAACAACAAACGCGGGAAAGGAATGCCATGCCCTCTGCTGAAGCTTTGAAGAAATATGCCCACTTGCTGGTGTGCGGCGGTTGCAATTTGCAGCCCGGTCAGGAGCTGTACGTCAGCGCTGATGTGACCCAAGCGCCTTTGGTGCGTCTTATTGTGGCAGAGGCTTATGCGGCGGGCGCCAGCAACGTGACCAGCTATTTCACCGATGAACAGGTAAGCCGCATCAACTACGATTGCAAGTCGGTTGAGCGTTTCAGCGAGTTTCCCGAATGGCGCGCCGTGCTGCAAAACGGCGTGGCGGAACGAGGCGCTGCGCTGCTGTTCATCTCCAGCGAAGACCCCATGGGCTTTGCGGGCGTTGATCCCAAGAAGCTTTCCGCCTTTCAGGTAGCGGCCACCAAGGCCTGCCGCGCATGGCGCGATGGCATGGATTTCGGTCGCAACGTATGGGTGATTGCCGGTGCTGCCAGCCCTGCTTGGGCGGCGCGCGTGTTTCCTGACCTGCCGGAAGAGGAAGCGATGGAGCGTCTGTGGCAGGCCATTCTGCTGACGGCCCGCGCCGATGGCGACGACCCTCTGGCTGATTGGCGCGCCCATGACGAGAGCTTCCGCGACCGCACGGCGTGGCTCAACCAGCAGCGCTTCGATGCCCTGCGCTACCGCAATTCCCTAGGAACTGACCTGGTCATTGGCTTGAATCCTGACGGCCTGTGGGCGGGCGGCGGCGAGACCACCGTTTCCGGTCAGCGCTTCTATCCCAACATGCCTACGGAAGAAATCTACACCACTCCTGACTGGCGCCGCGTTGATGGCGTGGTGGTGGCCAGCATGCCTCTGAACCATGGTGGCGCCCTGGTGCGCGACTTCCGCGTGGAGTTCAAAAACGGTCGCGTGTGCGCTTGGAGCGCAGCGGAGGGCGAAGATATCCTGACCTCCATCATTGAAACCGACGAAGGCGCCCACCATCTGGGCGAATGCGCGCTGGTGCCCTATGGCAACCCCATTCAGCGCACGGGCGTGCTGTTCCTGAACACTCTCTACGACGAAAACGCCGCCTGCCATCTGGCTTTGGGCCGTGGCTTCGCGGAGTGCGTGGAAGGCGGCCGCGATCTGGATGCCGAGGCCCTGAAGGAGCGCGGCATCAACGACTCCATGACCCATGTGGACTTCATGATTGGCACGGCAGACCTGACCATCACCGGCATCAAAGCCAACGGGGAAGAGGTGCCCGTTTTCGTTAATGGTGTCTGGGCCTAATTTGTTGACGAATTACCCGGTCGTTTGCTGGCAAATGCCCTTTGTGGCTCAAATTGGGCGTCTCCTGGAGGGGCAAATCCTGAAAATGCCCTAAAAGTGGCAGAAAATCTCAGTTTTTCGTGTTCATTGCAGGATTACAGCTGCGTGGCAACTGTGTTTTCCCAGGTCGCAGAAATTTAGCGTGTCGAAATAGGCTTTTTGGGCCCCCATTGATGGGTCCGCCACTAGAAAAACTGAGATTTTCTGCCAAATATGAGCAAGTTTTTGGATTGGGCGGTTCTGGGAGCGCTGTAAAGCGCTCCGAAGTCATGAAATCACGAAGGAAATCACTGCTGTGGCGGCGCGGCAGTTACTCAGCGCGCACCAGGGTATCGCCTTCGTAGACCAGAGTCATGGAAACATCGCGCTCGCCATCCATGAGCTTGCGCAAAAACAGCTTGTCCCCTTCCCAAAGGGGCAGGTCAAGCACGTCTTCTTCCGCAATCCAGGCTAAGGTGCCCTCGGGGCAGTCGGGCAGGGGGAGGCCCTCCGACAAAGGCGTCAGGGGAGGGAAGGCGAAATTGGTGGCGGTAAATACGTACATGTCCTCGTCGTCCCAGGTGTCGGAGACGAAACGCACCATGCCGCGGCTTTGATAGTTGAGCATCATGAAGCCGGTTTCTTCCTCAACCTCGCGCAGCATGCATTCCTCGGGGGTCTCGCCGGGCAGCGATTTTCCCCCTACGCCTATCCATTTGCCCTGATTGGCGTCGTTTTCTTTCTTGTTGCGATACAACATGAGGTATTTGCCATCTTGCTGGATATAGCACATGGTGGTGTCCATGGGTGTTCCTTTCTTGTTGCGCGTTTTGCTTATTGTAGAGCGTAAAAGCAATCAGGGCAAAACTGGCAGCATAAAAACGTGCTACCACTTTTCGCAAAAAAGTTCATGACCGATTTTGTCATAAAATTGGACAATTTTGCTAATGGGCAGCTAAACCATGGAGTATCATATGTAACGTTTCGGAAGGTGAAACGCTTAGCAGTGCAGAAACGTGCTATCGTTCAGAATTGTCAAGGAGCAAGATTGTCTTATCGTACAAGAGATAAGGATGAAATGACCTCTGCTTTCTACAATGAAGAGCGAGCTGCGAGCGTAGTGGCTGCATTCAGCGTTGCCAGTGGTTTGGGCGTAACGCTGTTCAGTCCTTCTGAGCGTTTTGGCGTGGAAGTGCGCTTCTCCCGCCGCTCGTGCCAGGAATTGTGCCCCCGCGCCAAGGATCTGCAGCCGGGTGAGGGTTGGCCCGAAGAATGCAAGCGCGTTCATCGTTTGGCCTCCATTTTTGCCGACAACGCCAACAGCAGCTATCTGTACATCTGCCCCGAAGACAACATGTTCTTCTGCGCTCCCGTAGTGGTTGACAGCCGTTTGGTGGCTGCTTCCACCATCGGCCCCGTGCGCATTGAGACCAGCGCCGATACCGACGAAGCCCCCGACGTCTTCCGCTCCATTGACGAAGATGACGGCGTGCCCCTGCGTACCGGCGAGTATCTGCAGCAGCTGGCCCTGATTTTCTCCACCGCAATGTTTGGCTTCAGCGTGTCTGAAGGCGCCGTTTCTCTCTCGGCCCCCCAGGCTCAGCGCCCCTATGGCGCCGATGCGCCGCTGCTGGGTTTGAAGTCGGTTCATGTGAAGGAATACCCGGTGGAATTCGAGCGCAAGCTCATTGATGCGGTGCGCCAGGCCAACAAGGCCGAGGCAAGCCACGCTCTGAACGAGCTGCTGGGCTTCCTGCTTTCTTCCAGCTTGGTTGATTCCCGCTATCGCTTCCGCGAGCGCATTGACGAATTGGTGTCGGTGGTTTCCCACTCCGCTCTGCGCGCCGGCGTTTCCGCCGAGGTGCTGTTCCCGGCCATTGAGCGCTGCCGTGGCGAAATGCGCTTCATGAATTCCGAAGATCAGATGTGCAGCCGCGCCCACCACTTCACCGAGCAGGTTATCAGCTTGGTGCAAAACCTCTATGACGTGGAATTCGACGATTTCAAGTATCGCGCGGTTTCCTTCATCCACGAGAATTACCGCCGCCATGTGTCCTTGGATGAGGCGGCCGATTCGCTGGGCTTCTCGCCTTCGTACTTCTCCCGCACCTTCAAGGAGCACATGGGTTGCACCTTTGTGACCTACGTCAACGAAGTGCGCATTCAGGCGGCAAAGAGCGAGCTCATCTCCACCGATAAGGATATTGCGGAAATTGCCGATAGCGTAGGCTTTGATTCTGTGAGCTATTTCATTCGCGTGTTCAAGCGCGAAACCAGCATGACCCCGGGCAATTATCGCTCCCGTCGCGGCCAGATGCTGGGCTGTGCTTTCACCGACATCAACGACGCTTCCGACATCGCCGATATGGTGTCTTTGAACGAGCGTGCACAGCGCTAAACTCCCCTGAAGTAGAACAAAATTGCTAGTTTTTGTACTATTTTTAAAGTAGGCAAGATTGTGCAATAAATAAAAAGAATGAGCAATTTCTTGCAAAATCGATTAGTTATAGTACGTCTTGTTGGGATTTGAAGAGAATCTTTAAGAAAGGGGAGACACATCATGTCTACGCTTGAAGAACTGAAAGAAATGGTTATTAAGGGCAAGAAGAAGAAGGCTGTTCCTCTGGTTGAGCAGTGCATCGCCGAGGGCGTTGCTCCTCAGCAGATTCTGGACGAGGGCCTGATCGCTGCTCTGGACATCGTTGGCGAGAAGTTCTCCGCTGGCGAACTGTTTGTTCCTGAAATGCTGGTTGCTGCTCGCGCAATGGCTGCCTGCACCGACGTCCTGAAGCCTCATCTGTCCGCTGCTGGTTCCGAGCCTGCATGCTACGGCATGATCGCTACCGTTGCTGGCGACATGCATGACATCGGCAAGAACCTGGTTCGCATGATGCTTGAGGGCAAGGGCTTTGAAATGGCTGACCTGGGCGTTGACGTTTCTAACGAGACCATCTGCGACTACCTGCGTGAGCATCCCGAGTGCAAGCTGGTTTGCCTGTCCGCTCTGCTGACCGTTACCATGCCTTCTCTGGCTTCCGCTGTTGCAGCAATCAAGGAAGCGGGTCTGGACGAGGGCCGCACCATCTTCGTTGGTGGCGCTCCCATCACCCAGGCATTCTGCGACGAAATTGGTGCTGACTACTACACCGTTGACGCAGGTGCTTGCGCTGCTAAGGCTGCTGAGGTTATGCTGGGCTAATTCCAGTCCCTTAAATAGGCTTTTGAAATGTCCTCCGACTAGTTCGGGGGGCATTTTTTTGGCATAATGGCCCTAAGATAATTGACCGTTACCCCATGAATGTAACGCGGGGTTTCGGTGCGGCCTGATGCCGCTTGCGTGCAAGGAGGAGAGCATGATTCATAACCGCTTCCGTGAGGCTTTGGAAACGGGGCGATTTGTTGTGAGCGTTGAGGCCCTCCCAGGTCGCGGTGCTTGCGAAGCGTCGCAGGTGAAGATGATGGAAGAGGCCTGTCAGGTGTGGGATTCCGGTCTGGCGGATGCCATTTCCGTTACCGACGCCCCCAGCGGCACCCCGGCGCTTTTGGCCGACGCTTTCGCCGGCGACCTGCTGGCTCGCGGCGTTGTTCCCCTGGTGCACTTCACCTGCAAGGACCGCAACCGCAACCAGATTGAGGCGCAGCTGTATGCCATGCAGCGCGCGGGCATTGAGAACCTTCTGTGCATGACCGGCGACGCCCCCACCAACGGCTGGCAGGGCCAGGCGCGCCCTGTGTTCGATCTTGACCCCGTGACCATGATTCAGCTGGTCAGCGACATGAACAAAGGCATGACCTATCCTCGCGGCCCTAAGATGGTGAGCACCGCCCCCGCCAACTTCTTCCCCGGCGCGGTGGTCTCTCCCTTCAAGTGGACCGAAGGCGAGGTATTCACCCAGCTGTACAAGCTGAAGAAGAAGGTGGCCGCTGGTGCCAAGTTCATCGTGAGCCAGGTGGGCTACGATACCCGCAAGATGCAGGAGATGCTCATGCTGGTGCGCGACGAGGGCATTGACGTTCCGCTGATTGCCAACATCTACGTGCTCACCGCCGGTACGGCAGCCTTCATGAACAAGGGCGGCATCCCTGGTTGCGACGTGACCGACGAGCTGTTGGCAACCCTGCAGGCAGAAAAGACCGCCGAAGACAAGGGTGTCCAGGCGCGTCTTGACCGTGCTGCCAAGATCATTGCCGCCGCCCGCGGCATGGGCTACGCCGGCGTTCATATTGGCGGTTCGGGCGTGACGGCGGAAGCCCTCCGCTACATGCTGGACAAGGCCGAGGAATACGCCGCAGATTGGCAAGCCGCTGCACGCGACGTCATGTTTGCCCAGCCGGGCTGTTTCTGGGCCTATAAGGAAGACCCCGAGACGGGCCTGAACACCAGCGAGCGTAACCCCTTGGGCCCCGATGAGTTTGGCAAGCGCGCCATTCGCGGCAACTATCGCCTGTCCCGCACCTTCCACCACACGGTGTTCGTGCCGGGCAAGCCCATCAACAGCATCTTCCGCGCGGTGGAGGATCGCCGCGAGAAAACCAAGGGTCGCAACCGCCATCACGGCTTGGAGCACTTGGGCAAGGTGTTCCTGTACGACTGCATTGACTGCGGCGACTGCGGCTTGTATGCCTGTGGTTACACCTGCCCCATGAGCCAGTGCCCCAAGAGCCAGCGCAACGGCGCTTGCGGCGGTAGCAAGGACGGCTGGTGCGAGGTATTCCCCGGCGAGCGCTACTGCATTTGGTACAAGGCATACCAGCGCCTGAAGCATTACGGAGAGCAGGAGACGCTGGCCAGCTACATTGTTCCGCCTAACAACTGGGCCAACTGGCAGAAGAGCCCCTGGGGCGCCACGGTGAAGGGCATTGACGGCTACGCTCGCCGCGAATGGATGCCTGGCGTGGAGCCCGACAAGGAGTTCAAAGAGGGCCCGAAGGTGCCCGCCGATGCGCCCAAGCGTTACTCGGAATAAGGCCTTATTCTCGGAAATTGAAGCAAATAGTGACCAATGCTTTCCTTTTGGGGGGGTAATGTCAAAATAATGCAACAGTGGTGCTTAGCGCCACTGTTTCGTTATAAAATACAAGACAAGCATTTTTGCCCGAGCGGCGAAAGTCGCTGGAGTAAGAAAGATTAGAAGAAACAAGCGCTTCAAGCGCGGAAAAGGGAGGACACCACATGATCGGTGAAGAAGCAGATCGCCCGGTATACATCATTGCTGAGAAGATCAACGGCTTTGTGCCCCGCTCTGGTAAGGCCATCGAAGAAGGCGACGCAGAGTACATCAAGGAAATCGCTATCGCCCAGACCGAGGCTGGCGCTGACTACCTGGACTGCAGCCCTGCAACCACCAATGGCTACGGCGACAACCTGGAGACCATGACCTGGCTCATCAACCTGATTCAGGAAGTTTGCGACACCCCCATCACCCTGGACAGCCCCAACGTTGACATTCTGCTGGAAGCCATGAAGCTGTGCAAGGTTCCCGGCATGATTAACTCTGCATCTCTGTGCGAAGGCAAGATTGACAAGGTGTTCCCCGCTATCGCTGGCACCGACTGGAAGTGCGTTGTTATGCTGGACGACGACGTTCGTGGCATTCCTTCCAACGCTGAAGGCCGCATTGACAACTTCCGCAAGGTTATGCAGAAGGCTGAAGAGTACGGCGTAGACGCAGATCAGCTGTTCTTCGATCCGCTGGTTGAGACCCTGGGCACCAACGACCAGTCCTTCGTGTGCTTCTCCGAGGTCTGCCGCGCAATCGTTGCCGAGGCTCCCGAGGCTCACATCACCTCTGGTCTGTCCAACATCTCCTTCAACATGCCTTCTCGTAAGCACATCAACATCCCCTTCATGATTCTCTCCATGTTCAGCGGCATGGACTCCGCTATCGTTGACCCCCTGAACCGCGACATGATGGGCTGCATCTACGGCGCATCTGCTCTGATGGGCAACGACGAGTTCTGCATGGAGTACATCGAGGCTTACCGCGACGACCGTTTTGGCGTACAGAAGAAGTAAACCTGCTTTTCGCTGACTTTCCTGGCGAACCTGTAAAACAAAAAAGAGGCGACCTTCGGGCCGCCTCTTTTTTTTGCGGGTGGAAAGCGCGCCGATTTTACCCTGGTTGCGCCACCGTCACGTTGCGTGCCCTTTGCCATTTCAGGGTTTTTCAAGAGTGTGCAATCGAAATACATAGATACGCCGTTTATCTGCCATAGCGCAGACGAGTGAATGGGATGAAAATCCCCGCGAGTCGGTCACCGTGAACCCCCGTGCAGAGGGAGAAGTCGGATCCTCGGACGGCGTAAAGCACCTGCTGTCGCCAGGGGTTTCAGACGATGCTCATGCGTCCGTAGCTTCTTGGCTGCGGACGCTTCTTTCTTTGACTGCACCGACGCCTGGTTCTGACCCGTTATGCTGATGGCGTTCAGGTGGGCGACCCCATTACCCTGGTGGAGGGCGGTGTTGCCACCAATCCGGGCATCGATTTCGCTGTAAGCGACATCGACATTACGGGCGTGGATAGCTTTATTCTTGTTGATGCTTCCTACATCGAGGGTGGCTATAGCCGCACCTACTCTTTCGAGTTGGATTGCGAGGGTAGAGCACGTGAGGTGGCTGCTCTGATTGAGGCCCTGCCCGCAGTTTATGCTCCTCGGCCGGTGAAGTATCAGCGCAACGGGAGATCCTATGACTGAGTTTACTCCCGCGGTAACTGCTTCTGACCCCATGGTGATTATTGCTGCAGTTCAAAAGGGCGATGTAAACTGCAACGGCAATATCAACATTGTTGACGCCCAGATTGCATACGATATCTCTGCAAGCAAGTATGCTCAGGATGGCGATGAGCTGGCAAAACTGGTCATCCCTGGCCTCTCCAAGGCAACTATTACTTGGGCGGCTCTGGTAAACGATGACGATTTCATCGATGCCGCCGATGCTTTCGCTATCCAGTGGTGCGTTCACTACGGAAGCTTCGGCAAGTAGTCCAAGCGAGGACATCAAATGCTTGAGAGGCGGCCTTTGGGCCGCCTCTTTTTGGTTAATAGTGTACAAAAATGCACGTTTTCTACGTCTCTTTAACTTGTCGGGGCATATGGCTCGCTATTTTCCCAGGTCGTGAATGTCTTGAAGCTGAAAAAAATGCACGTTTTCAACGCGAGGCGTAGAAAACGTGCATTTTTGTACCGTTTTCGATAATTTTTGCTGAGATCACGATACGTAGCCCTGGGAAATGGCACGGATGATGATCTCTGCGATGACTACGGCGTCTTCGGAGCTGAAGAAGCTGGTGATGTTGTTGGAGAACAGGATTTGCGATTGAGCGGGGAACTCGTCATCGCCCTCCCAGAACAGGAACTGCACGAAAAGGCCCGGCAGAAATTCGAATTGCCAGGCGGTGTCGGCCTTGCTGTCAATAGGGGAGGCGCCCATGGCCTGGCAGGCTTCGGCCAGCTGGTCGGCCTCTTCGAATTGCTTGGCCAGACGCTGGGTGCAGCGGCGGTTGAAAGCGGGAAGATATGCCGCACCCTTAGGGATTTCCTGGTAAGCGATGAAGTGGGTCTTAGCAGGCATTGCAGAGCCTTCTAGCAGGATTCTCAGCAGCAAAATGGTGAGCTCGGGAGAGATGATAGGCACCATCAGATTGCCGTGCTCGGCCGCTTCTGCCTGGGCTTTGGCTTGGCGGGCGATGGCGCTTGCCGTGGAGTGGGCGTCAATTTCGCTGACGGTTTTCTCCTTAGGGGCAAAGTAGATGGGCGTGGTAAGGAAAGAAGCATCGGGCCAGCTCACAAAAAAGGGATGACCCATGACCATGACAGTGAATTTCTTGGTCTGCTCGCTGTAATCGGCGCATGACTGCGCTGCCATTTTGACAGGATCGGCTGCAGCGAAAAGATCGCGGTAATGGGCCAGGGGTCGTTCGGTTTTGTTGTTCACAATTTCCATGAGTGTTCCTTGCAAAAGAAAGGGGCAAAACAGCGGCGCCGTCTTGCCCCACGAATAGATGTCCCTTAGGCGAACAGAGAAGCGTCCGTATGGGGGATGAAGCAGGCTGCCACGAATTCATCCATGTAGCCCGGTTCAACGGAAAGCTCCAGGTAGGTCATGCACTGGCTCAGCTCGAAAACCTTTTCGGTGGCTTCGTCAGACTCCAGCATGGCGCAAGAACCCGTCAGGGAGCTGTTGCCAATGTAGCGGTACTTCTCCAGGGGCATCTTGGGAAGCATGCCAATAGCCATGGCGTTTTCCATGTTGATGCCGCTGCCAATGCCGCCGGCAATCATGACGCGGCTCAAATCCTCGGGAGCAGCGCCTACGGAGTTCAGCATGGTGCGGAAAGCGCTGAAGATGGCGCCCTTGGCGCGGATGAAGTTGTCCAGGTCGGTTTCGTTGATGGTAACGTCGCGCTTGGCGCCGTTTTCACCCTCGAAAGCCAGAACGTACTCGCAACCGCCGCCGTCCAGGGGGCGTACGCGCTCGCCCTCGCGAGCGAATTTACCGCGGGCAGAGATGATGCCGGTGCGGAAAAGCTCGGCCACGGTGTCGATGATGCCCGAACCGCACAGGCCCACGGGAGCGCCATCGCCGATGACGTCGTAAGTGGGGTTCATGGTGGCTTCATCAATGACCACCTTGGTGATGGCGCCGGTGGTGGCGCGCATGCCGCAGGAGATGTCGCCGCCTTCAAAAGCGGGGCCGGCGGAGCAGGCGCAGGTGAGCATAAAGTCGCCGTTGCCGTATACCATTTCGCCGTTGGTGCCCAGGTCAATGAAGAAGCTCATCTCTTCGCTGTTCCACAGAAGGGTTGCCAAAACGCCGGCAGTGATGTCGCCGCCTACGTAGCTGCCCACGTTGGGAGCGAAGATCACGGGAGCATCGGGAGCGATGGGGAGGCCCGTGCTGGC
>JAQXTF010000073.1 GCA_029219345.1 Eggerthellales bacterium | reverse complement strand
ATGGAGTCGTTGCAAGAGCTAAAAAGTCGTGGTATTAAAGGTCGTATTCTGACCACCACTTATAACAAATTAAACAATCCTGAGGTTCTGCGAAAGCAGCTCGAAATACCTAACAATGAGGCGCGCGTTTTCCAAGGTGGCTTCCATGCGAAGGGCTATCTTTTCAACAAAGAAGGCGTGAGCACCGTTATTGTTGGCAGCTCGAATCTGACGCAGAAGGCTCTTTTGGTTAACAAGGAGTGGAACATACTGTTCCACTCATATGCTGATGGTCGGATGCTCAAAGAAACACGTGATGAGTTTGAGCGGCTGTGGAATGCGCCTGAATCGGCGGTGCTTTCTGAGGAATGGATTTCTCAATATGAGGAGTATCTGAGAGAGAAAGGGCCTGCGTCCAAGCCTGTTAAGCCAGCTTTTGTGCAGGGGAAGCCCAGTGAAACCAGCGGCACCCGTTCGGGCGAAATTGTTCCTAATCTTATGCAGGAAGGTGCTTTAGCCGAGCTTGCGCGAATTCATGAAGCGAAAGAGCCTCGCGCTCTTTTGATCTCTGCAACCGGTACGGGCAAGACATATTTGGCTGCTCTTGATGTGCGTCAGGCAAAGCCTGCTCGAGTGCTATTTATTGCTCATCGCGAGCGAATTCTAGAAGCATCCCTTGAGAGTTTCAAAACGGTTCTTGGTGATCGCTACACCTATGAAATTTATGGTGCTGGTTCAACGAAACCCCAGGCTAGCTGTGTGTTTGCGATGGTTCGCACCCTGCAGTTGCATCTGAATGAGTTCGACCCTGCCGAATTCGACTACGTCATTGTGGATGAGGCCCATCATGTGGGCGCGGGCGGCTACCGTGCGATTCTCGACTACTTCAAGCCCGCTTTCTGTATGGGCATGACTGCCACCCCTAATCGTACCGATGGCTACGATGTATTTGCGTTGTTCAATCATTGCATTGCCTACCGTATTACGCTGCAAGACGCCCTTGACAGCGATCTATTGGTGCCGTTCCATTACTTTGGCATTGCTGATCTGGAAATCGATGATGAAGTGGTGGACAGCAAGCTATTTGCCAAGTTGACGTCCTCCGAGCGCGTGCGTCATGTGACCCAGAAAATCGAAGAGTATTCGATCGATAAGGAACATCGTTGCGGTTTAATTTTCTGCAGCCGTAATGAGGAAGCCGCACAACTCTCGCGTGCTTTTAACGAGCTGGGCTACAAAACCATTGCTTTGAGCGGTGATAATACCGATGCGGAAAGGAACCGTGCGGTTGCGTGTCTTGAAGCAGGGGAGTTGCAGTATATCTTTACAGTCGACATTTTCAATGAAGGCATTGACATTCCGTCGCTGAACCAAATCATCATGCTCCGCCGCACGGAATCGGCTATTGTTTTTGTTCAGCAATTAGGCCGTGGCCTGCGCAAACACGATAGCAAAGAGTACACGTTGGTCCTCGACTTCATTGGTAACTATCAAAAGAATTTCTTGGTTCCTATTGCGCTTTCGGGTGATCGAACCTTTAACAAGGATAACCTCCGCCGCTTTGTTAAAGAGGGTAGTGTAGTTATTCCGGGTTGCTCAACTATTAGCTTTGATCGTATTTCCGAAAAGCGCGTTATGCGTGCAATCGATGGGGGTAGATTCAGTGACGCCGTGCTGTTGAAGGCGGAATACAACAACCTGAAGCAGGAGTTGGGTCGGATTCCCGGTTTGTTGGATTTTGATGCCAATGGAGCGCTTGATCCGTTGCTGTTCATTGCGAAATATGGCTCCTATTACGCCTTCATTCAGAAATATGACAAAGATTATGCTCATGAACTAGGTCAGACCCAGGTTTCCATTTTGAAGATGGTTTCTCAGAAGTTGGCTAACGGCAAACGAATGGAAGACCTGCTTCTTTTAAAGCAGCTGGTGGAAACCGGTTATGTGGAAGCGGCTACTCTTAAGAGTGCTGCCTCTCGAATAAGCGGCCGTTCGGTGAGCACGAAAACCATCGATTCCGCATATCGAATGCTGTCGGGATATTTTTCCGCGGCAGAGGATCTGTCTTTGATTAGTCGCGTGGATAATGCCTATATGGCCAGCGATTTGTTGGCGACCGCGCTTAAGGATGATGAGTTTAAGCGTTTGCTCTTGGAGACTATCGAGTTTGGCCTTGCTCGTCAGAAAGCGAACTACTCCCGTTGTTATCGCGATACGAATCTTGTGCTGTATGCGAAATATACGTATGAGGAAGTATGCAAGCTTCTGAACTGGGAAAAGAACGTAAATGGCCAGAATATTGGCGGCTATAAATACGATAGCTTTACCAATACGTATCCCGTTTTCATAAACTACGAAAAGGATCCGGATATTAGCGATTCTATTAAGTATGAGGATCGCTTCTTGTCTGAGCGCGAGCTTATTGCTATTTCGAAGCAGCCCCGCACCATGGAGTCGCCTGAGATTCGCCGCCTACAAGCTTGGCCCGAGAATGGCATGAAGACATACCTGTTTGTGCGCAAGAACAAGAACGACGCAGATGGTGGCAAGGAATTCTATTTCCTTGGTGAGATGCATCCTATTCAGAAGTATCGTCCGTTTGTTATGCCCGGCGCTGATAAGGCCGCCGTTGAGATATGGTACGAGTTGGATGATCCTGTCCGCGCTGATATTTATGACTACTTGATCAGCCCGCTAGAGGACTAATACTCCGTCCAGATTGAATCTGAATCTGAATCTGCCCCGAATCGGTGGACGATGTGGCGCGATACCAGGCGAAGAAGCTGCTCGACGGAGATGATGCGGCGTTCGCGAGGGCTTGCGGAGAATACGCACGAAACGACGCCTTCCGGAGCCTGAACGAGACGATCATCGCGAACGTGGGCCGCGACAGGGACAAGGGCGCGAGGTTCGCCCGCGTCCCGACGGGCTTCGAGACCTGCACGTTCTGCCTGATGCTGGCGAGCCGAGGGGCGGTGTACCACACGAGGAAGTCCGCAGGCGAATGGAAACACTTCCACCGAGGATGCGACTGCAAGGTGGTGCCCAGCTTCGACCCCGACCCCTATGCCGAGGTGGTGCAGGGTGTCAAGCCGAGGGAGCTGTACGAACGAATCTCGCTCATTGAAAAGCAAACGGGGCTCAGCTTCGCCGACAGTAAGGCGTCTCGCAAGTTGAGTGAGCTTATCGCCCTCCATGACCGAGATTGGCTGCTTACAGGAAAGGTCTCCAAGGTAGGGTACGCGGATGCGACAACCGAGGCCAAGAAGCTCAAGGATAAAGGCCACCCAGCGGAGGTGAGAGTTGCCAATCGTCTACGCGTGCATGGGTTTCGCACCGTGTTCGTTGATGATGAGGTCGCGGTTTTGAATGGAGAGGCAGGGCGTTTTCAAATCGTCGGACTACCTGATTTGGATACTGGCCTTGAGATAAAAAACGTATCCGCAGCAAAGAGCGAGAACACCATAAGAAAGCACATTGGGACAGCGAAGAAAAACGCGGGTTCAAGCAAATCGTCATCGATGTTAGCGAGAACGATAACCTCACAGACGAAGAGGCAAGACGGATGATAGCAAGCAGTCTTCGCCGGCATTCTATGTCGAGCGCGTTGATGGTTAACCATGAAGGTGAAATAGAAACCATATTTTACCCGCAGAAATGAAAAGGGGCTCATACCGCTACGGCGGTACAAGGCCCTTTTCAATACGAAGCATACCACATCGGGGCGTTGCGGAGCAGGCAGACGCTCCAGTTTCAGATGCTGGCGGGCGAATAGCCCGTGCGGGTTCGAATCCCGCCGCCCCGACCAACGATTACGGCCAAGGCCGTTGGGCCTTGCGAAGGAGGAACGCATGGCATCAGATGATTTCGAGGTAGTGGCCTTCAAAATCCTCTCGTACCTGTACCGGTGCATGAAGGGCGGAAAGAAGGTGGACATCGCAGCGCTTCGACAGCTCGTCGGGTGCAACGAGGCGTATTTCGGCGCCGTCGCGAGAGGCCTCCAGTCGAAGGGGTACGTCGAGGGCTTCGCTTTCGACGGATTATCGGGCGTCGTCATCGACTCGCCGAACTTGGCTGCCATGTCTGATCCCATGATCACCATGGATGGGGCGATATACGTGAGCTTCGCCGGGCACGCGTTCGACATCGCCCTCTCCGCAGCGGTCAAGGCCGCCGCGTCGCGCATCTGACGCGCGGGTGCAGAAGCAGGCAAACATAAAGCAAAAGACGACCCGTAAAGGCCCCGTCTCTGGGCCTTCGTTGATTCAAGCCATCCGCACGGGTGGCTTTTTTCATACAGCGACGTGCCCCGCACGGGGCGGAAGCGAGGCGCCGCACGGCGCGAGAAGGAGGCAAGGCATGGAAGACGCCACCCAGGAGCAGGCTGGGCAAGAGGAATATAATGGCATCATGTCCGAAGTAATAGATGCTGCTGATTCGGTTGTTCTCGTTGATGACATAGGAGGCCAGAATGGCCAAGTGTGCGCAGTTTACTTTAGAGGTATAGATATAGCAGTCGTCAACATCGAGGAGAATATCAGAGTCACGCTGTTTAAGTACGAGAAGGGAAGGAGTAACCGATATGGAGCACTTTGGGATAAGATACGAGAACGATTTGACCGATAAGTTCAGTGAATATATCATCGATTCGGTTGACCTCCTTAACGCGCAGCTTGCGCATCGTGATCTGGCCTTCTTTTTTGACACAGTTGATGTTGACCAACAGGTCATCGGCGGCATGCATTGCGAGGACATGTTCGGCTGGGTGGTCCCGAATGACACCGTCAAGGATTTCGAGCCGATTTGGCTGGCTGGCAATGACAGGGAGCTAGAAGGTTACGACTACGTCTGTGCGAACTGGGAAGACCGAGACGGCTTCTCGCACGCGGTCATCGACGGCGAGCTTCCCGAGGAGGCCTACGAATGAAGAGCGATTTCACAGGAGGCTCGCATGGCATCGGATGATTTCGAGGTGGTTGCCTTCAAAATCCTCTCGTACCTGTACCGGTGCATGAAGGTAAGATTGCCGACTCCGCAGCCGAGGAGCAGGTGGCTAAATCTATGGCGTACCTTTCCGATAAAGGAACGTTCGTTTTCAAGCAGGCCATTCTCATTCTTAAAAACGGGTCGGTAAGGCTGATTGAATAACAAAAGACGGTTCCAACCCCGAACCGAGTCCAGGGCGGAACCGCCAAGCAGCTGTATTTTACCACATCGGGGCGTTGCGGAGCAGGCAGGGCAGCAGGAAGCCGGCGAATACCAGGAGAAGGACTACAAGGCCCTCTACGAGGAGGCCGTGAAGGAGTCCCGCAAATGGGAGAAGCGCAGCAAGGACAACCTGGCCCAGCTCTACGGCCTGAAGGAATCCCAGGGCAAGCCCGACCCCACGATCGAGGAGCGCATCGCCGCGCTCGAGAAGGAGAACAGCGACCTCAAGGCCGCATCGGCGCGAGCCGCGCTGGTGGATTCCGTCGCGAAGGCGACGGGTCTTGACCGCGCGATCGTGGCGACGCTGAGAGGCGCTGACGAGGACGAGCTCACAGAGCAGGCTCAGGCAATCGCAGCCATCGCCGCCCCTGAACTTTTTGCCGTCGTAACTCTGCTTTGAGTCGGAGCCTTCTGGCTCTAGCCCAGGTCAAGAACATCTTGGAAGGTGTGACCTTCCAGCTTCTTGGCGTGTTCGAGTAGGGAAGCGGGATCGGCAAAATCGATGTTGCAATAATCTGCCTTGCTCAGGCGTTCGGTCATAGCGGTTCTTCCTAAAATGCGCGAAGAAGCCGTCCTGAGACAACTCTTTGACGGCCTCAATTGTATCATCTTCCGCAG
>JAQXTF010000072.1 GCA_029219345.1 Eggerthellales bacterium | reverse complement strand
AAAGTTGTGGGCATTATCAATCGCTCTGACATCACCAAGTTCGCCATGATGCAGTACATGAACACCCATGAGGCTGTTATGGCCCACCACAACACCTTCAGCCTGTAACAACGCCAGCACTAAACGTTTTGGCCCCGGGTTCTTTGTGACAAAAGCGCCCGGGGCATTTTTGTCACGCCCCCGCCCGACAGCCCGCTCTTTTTCTCCTTGACAGCGAACATTCGTTTGTTTATAGTGGAGTTTGCCAAAAGCGAACATAAGTTCCTATTTTACTATAACCGCAGCTAGGGCTCGTGTTCCTTTGGCGTATAAGGGTTACAGGAAGGCGAACATGGACGTTCTGAAGAAGCTGGAAATACTGGCAGATGCCGCTAAATACGATGTTGCCTGCACCTCTTCGGGCGTCAATCGCGGCGCCAAGGCGGGCCAGCTGGGCAACGCCCTGTCAGCTGGCTGCTGTCACAGCTTCACCGCCGACGGTCGCTGCATTTCCTTATTGAAAGTGCTCATGACCAATGTGTGCGTGTACGACTGCGCCTATTGCGCCAGCCGCTGTTCCAACGAGGTTCCCCGCGCCGCCTTCACCCCGCGCGAACTGGCCGATCTGACCATTTCCTTCTACCGCCGCAACTACATTGAAGGGCTGTTTTTGAGCTCCGGCGTCATCAAAAATGCCGACTACACCACCGAACTCATGATTCAGACCCTGCAGATTCTGCGGCAGGAATACCGCTTCAACGGCTATATTCACGCCAAAGGCGTGCCGGGCGCATCCCCCGAGCTGGTGGATCAGCTGGGCCGCCTGGCCGACCGCATGAGCGTGAACATGGAGCTGCCCAGCCAAAAAAGCCTGGCCCTTTTGTGCCCTCAGAAAAGCAAGCATTCCATTTTGTCTCCCATGCGCCAGATTCGCGACTCCATGGCAGAAGACGCCGAGAGCCGCTCCTTAGCACGCCGCAACACCACTTATCTGGCCCAGAAAGCACCCCGCCGCAAGCAACGCGCTTTCGTTCCCGCAGGTCAAAGCACGCAAATGATTATTGGCGCCACTCCTGAAAGCGACTTTCAGATTCTGACCCTTTCAGCAGCACTGTATCAGCAAATGAACCTGAAGCGCGTGTTTTTCAGCGCATACCTGCCGGTGAACGATGATGCCCGTCTACCCCAGAACGACGCCATCCAGCTGAACCGCGAGCATCGCCTGTACCAGGCCGATTGGCTTTTGCGCTTCTACAAGTTCGATGTGACGGAAATCATCGACCAGGCTCATCCCTTCCTGGAAACCGATGTTGACCCCAAAGCCAACTGGGCCTTGAACCATCTGGATTTCTTCCCCGTTGAGGTGAACAAGGCATCCCTAGAAGAGCTGCTGCGAGTGCCTGGCATTGGCGCCAAGGGAGCTCGCATGATCATCAAAGCCCGCCGCACCCACGCGCTGGGAGAAAGCGAGTTGCGCAAACTGGGCATCGCCTACAAACGGGCGCGGTATTTCATCACCTGCAACGGCTCCTATGGTGGCACCGGCGTGGATTTTTCCCGCGAGGGTCTTCATGCCATGCTAGCCGCCCCCATCAAAGGCGGCCGCCACGGCCGTCGTGCCGACAAGGCGCTGCCGGGCCAGCTGAGCCTGTTCGGAGACGAAGTGGTGGGCGCCGCGAAGCCCCTGCTCACCCAAAAGCCCCAACCCGTATTGGTCCTGGCATGATAATCGAAGAGCCCGTCATAGAGCTGGCCTACACCTATGATGGCACCTTGGAAGGCCTGTTCAGCGCCATTTTCGCCACCTACGCTAACCATGAGCAGCCCCTGGATGTTGCCCCTGAAAGCGTGTTTCAACCCCGCCTGGGGCAGGAAGTGCGCTTCATAGAAACCAACCAAGAATGGGCTCAGCGGGTGGCGCGAGGCATTATAAGCGCCGGTAAGCAGGGCAGCTTCCAAGCCGTGCGCAAAGCCAGCACCTCCAGCGACCCCCAAATGGGCACCATCGTGTATCGTTTTGTGCGCAAGCTCATGAAGGAGCGCCGTTATTTGCTGAACCAGCTTTCCGACCCCGTGGTGGGCGAGCTTTTCCGCCTGGTGCGCGCCGTGGACAACGAGTGCGAGAAAATGCGTCAGTTTGTGCGCTTTTCCCATTTGGACAATGGCGGCTGGTTTGCGGTTTGCAACCCCAGGGACAACGTAATTCCCCTGGTCATGAACTGGTTTGTGGCGCGCTTCAACGATCAGCCCTTCGCTATTTACGATGAGGTGCACCACCTTGCCGGCGTTTACGAAGGGCGCTCCTGGTATCTGGTGAGCACTGATCATATTCCCGCCCCCGCCTATTCCTCCGAGGAAGACCTGATGCAGGAAGCTTGGCGCCTGTTTTATCGCACCCTTTCCATTGACGCCCGCTACAACCCCGAGTTGCGCCGACAGCACATGCCCGTGCGCTTGTGGAAAAACCTCACCGAGATGCAAGAAACCCTACCCACCGCCCTGGTTCCCGCACGCCCCTAACGTAAAACATGACAAAAGCGCCCGGGGCAATCCTGTCACGTTTTTTGATAGCTTTTTGTGCACGCGGTGATAACTTTTTGTGCACGCGGTGATAACTTTTTGATAGCTTTTCACCTCGTTTTTGATAGCTTTGTTTTCTATCCTTTCCCCACCTAGTAGCATCACCAGCGGAAAGGACCCTTCATGAGCCACCCCAAACGCGCCCTCAGCGAAGCGGGCATTTACCACATAACCGAACGCGGCGTTGGCAAGCAAATCATTTTTGAGGATTATTTCGATCGAAAGCATTTTGGGAATTTGCTGCTTCGCCTCACAAAAGAGGGGAAGATTTCCCTTCTGGCCTGGTGTTTTATGGACAACCATGTCCACCTGCTTGTTCAGGGCGAAATGCCAAGCATCTCTATTGCCATGCGTAGCATCAATTCTGCCTACGCGCATTACTTCAACGAAAGGCACACGCGCACAGGTACGCTCTTTCAGGACCGCTTCTTTAGCAAGCCCATCAAAAGCGACGAACAATTCGCCGCAACGCTGCGCTATATTCACAAGAACCCCGCCGAAAGCATAGGAACCTATTGGAACCGCTACATTTGGAGCAGCTATCGCGAGTTTTTCGGGGAAAACAGCGCCTTGGGACGCACCGTAAACGTTCCCTTCGTTTTTAACATGCTGGGTGGAAAGGGTGCGTTCTTTTCCCTTCACGAGCGGGGGAAATCAGCCATAAGCGAAGAGGAATTCATCCAGGAGCAGCTGATTGATCACGCGCGCTCGCTTATTGGCAACCTGAACGTTTACGACATTCGATCGCTTCCCAAGGCAGAGCGCAACGAAAAACTAAGAGCCCTCCATAATGGCGGGCTCTCAATAAGGCAAATCGAACGCATTACGTCTATTGGCCGAGGCATCATCGCGCACGCGGTAAAAGATGACAGTTTTGCCCCGGGCGCTTTTGTCATAAAAGCGGTTTAACAGGCAGCGACGCGCAGGATGACATCTGCGGCTTCGGCCAGGTCAGCCTGGGAAATGGTCAGCGGGGGCAGCAGACGCACCTTATCCTTCGCGGTCAGGCACATAACCCCTTCCTGCATGCACTCGGCAACCACCTCGCCAGCAGGGCGAGTGGTCTTCAGGCCCATCATGAGGCCCATGCCGGAAATGCCCTCAATGCCAGGGGCGCCCCCGAAACGTTCACGCAGGTAAACGGCCTTCTGGCACACCTGAGTCAGCAGGTCGTCATCGATGCGGGAAAGGATGCTCAGGGCACCAGCACAGCATACAGGGTTGCCGCCGAAGGTGGAGCCGTGATCGCCGAAGCCCAGCACCGTTTCGGCGCGCTGGCCAATGAGGCAAGCACCAATGGGCAGGCCGCCGCCCAGACCCTTTGCGGTGGAAACCACATCAGGGGTAACGTCGAAGTTCATGTAGCTGTACAGCTTGCCGGTGCGGCCGTTGCCGGTTTGCACCTCGTCCACCATGAACAGGCAGTCAAATTCGCGGCACAGGGCCTCAACGGCCTTCACATATTCAGGCTCCATGGGCAGCACGCCGCCTTCGCCCTGAATGGTCTCAATCAAAACGCCAGCCACCTTGTTGGCCTCCAGGCAGGCGCGCAGGGCATCGGCATCGTTGGCCGGAACATGCGCAAAGCCCGGAGTCAGCGGCTGAAACAGCTCATGGTAGTGGTCTTGGCCCGTAGCGGAAAGGGTGGTCAAAGTACGGCCATGGAAGCTGTTTTCCAAGGTCACAATCACGTTGTACTCGGGACCCTTGTTGTCAGCAGCCCACTTGCGGGCCACCTTGATGGCGCATTCATTGGCCTCGGCGCCGGAATTGCCGAAGAACACCTTCTTCATGCCAGTGCGCTGGCACAGCAGCTGAGCCAGCTGCGCGCAGGGCTCGGTGTAATACAGGTTGGAAGTGTGCTGCAAGGTGCCCAGCTGAGCAGCCACCGCCTGCTGCCACACTTCATCGGCGTAGCCAAAAGCGTTCACACCAATGCCGGAGCCCATATCAATATAGCTCTTGCCTTCGGCGTCGTAGGCGCGGCAACCCTCGCCTCGCACCAACTCCAGGGGGAAGCGGGCGTAAGTGTTGGCAACATACTGCTTGTCAGTTTCGGAAATACTCACGATTTTTCTCTTTCTTGTCATAGGAACATGACAAAAGCGCCCGGGGCATTTTTGTCACATTTTGGTTCGCCGGCCGCCCCTAGCGGGTGACCATGGTACCGGCGCCTTCGTCAGTCATAAGCTCCATCAAGATGGCATGGGGAACGCGGCCGTCCATAATGACCACGTTGCCAACGCCGCGCTCGATGGCGTTCACGCAGCATTCCACCTTGGGAATCATGCCGCCGGAAATGACACCTTCCTCCTTCAGCGTGGCAGCTTCCGCCACCGTAATGGAGTCAATGAGGCTTTCAGGGTCATCCTTGTCGCGCAGAATGCCAGCAATGTCGGTCATCATGATCAGGCGCTGAGCGTTCAGGGCGCCCGCGATGGCCGCCGCCGCAATGTCGCCGTTGATATTGAAGGTCTCGCCGTTGGGGCCACTGCCCAGTGTGGAAATGACGGGGATGTAACCGCCATCCAGCAAATCAAGGATGGGCTTCACATTCACGTTGGTCACGTCGCCCACAAAACCCAGTTTGGGGTCGCGCTGAACCGCCTGGATAAGGCGGCTGTCCAGGCCCGACAGGCCCACGGCGTCGCCGCCGTGCTGGCTGAGCATGCCCACCAGCGTCTTGTTAATCTTGCCAGCGAGCACCATCTGAACAATGTCGACCATTTCCTCATCGGTGACGCGCTGACCGTCAATGAACTGCACTTCCTTGCCCAGCTTCTTGGTGAGGGTGTTGATCTCGGGGCCGCCACCATGCACCAAAACCACCTTCACGCCAACCAGCCACAGGAGCACAATGTCCTCCATGACCTGGGCTTTCAGGGTTTCGTCAATCATGGCATTGCCACCGTATTTAATGACCACAATCTGGCCGTTATGCATGCGAATATACGGAAGCGCCGTGGCCAAAACCTCGGCGCGCTGTTCGTTGGTAAGTTCCTTGATCATTGCTTTCTCGTTTTCGTGTTGAAGGAATGAGGCGAAAATGCCCCAGGCGATTATGTCTCGCCAAACCCCCTTAGGAGCTGTTTCGGCAGCGCCCACAGGAGGGGTTTCGAACTAGGCGAAACGGCCCCGTAGCTAATAGGAGCTGTTTCGGCGAGATGATTTGCCCCGCAGGTTCCGCCGAAGGCGGCGCAGCGGCCTTTGGTGCCGTGAGCACGCCGAGTGCGGGTTCTAAGGGGCAAAGCGCTCGCCCAAACAGCGACTAGGTTCGGTAGTCTCCGTTGATCTTGACATATTCATACGTCAGATCACAGCCCCACGCGGTGGCGCAACCGTCGCCATCGCCCAGGTCGACCAGAATCTGAATCTCGTCCTGGACCAGCACTTCCTTGGCCTCTTCCTCAGAGAAGGGCACGCCAGCGCCGTTCTGGCACAGCAGCACTTCGCCG
>JAQXTF010000071.1 GCA_029219345.1 Eggerthellales bacterium | reverse complement strand
AGCACCGCACAAAATAGCGGGACCCGTAAGGCCAACTGCCTTGCAAAGAAATACGCCAGCAAAAGCAACCACAATTGCAACCAAATTCTCAAGATTCATTTTCTGACTGCACATAAGGCAAATAAAAATGCTGGTCATAGCAAAGGCAGCAATAGTAAGAGGAATGTTCAGCAAACCCCCCAGCACTACACCCAACATGTTAGAAAGGGTCCATGAGCTGCAACTAAAAATGTTCACCCACAGAGCGCGACGTACGCTCCAGTTCCCCTGCTCGAACTTCTCAGTGTTCACGCCAAACGATTCATCGGTTACCGTGGCACCAAAAATAAACGAAAGGCGCTTTTTCTCATTCTTGCACTGCGGCGCGAATGAGGCAGAGTAGAGCATTTGGCGGGTATTCACCAAAGAGATGCTAGCAATAATTGATGCCAGAGGCGCCCCAGCAAGATACATATTGGGCAGCATAAATTGACCTGCGCCAGAATAAAACAGCGTGGAGAGAATCAGAACATGAATAACGCCCAAACCAATAGAGGCATTCAGAATACCGCAGGGAATGCCAATAGCAACGTAGCCCAGCATAATAGGCAAGGCGGCGCGAAATGCTTCTTTTATGTCGACAGTCAAAGGCACAGTTTGTTGATTATAACGCTATTAACCGCTTTAGGGTCAAGAGCTTTTGCCCCATTATCCCAAAGGACGCGGCGTAAATATTTCCGTGAATAACTTTGTAGCGTATCTGTCCGTCATGCCAGAGAGGTAATCGACCACAGCGCGAATATCGTTGCCATCAGAAACCGCGCGATATTCAACAGGAATGTCTTCCACATGCTCAAGATAGTATCCGTAAAGGCCCTTCATAAGTCGCATGGCCTTCTCTACCTCTTGCGTAACCTCAGGAGACCGGTATACATTAACAAACAAGAAGCTACGTAATTCATTCATAGCATCTGCCACGGGAGCACTTAAAGCAATATCACCCAAGGAAGCACTGGTTTTAACCATATCATGAACGAGTGTTTGAATGCGATCCGCATGGGAAGTACCTAGGAGTTGCTTTACGTTTTCAGGCAGAATGTTTTCGGAAATCATACCAGCACGAATGGCATCATCCACGTCGTGATTCACGTAGGCAATGCGATCGGCCGTTGCAACAATTCTGCCTTCTAAAGTATCGGCTTTTACGCTTCCGGTATGACAGAGAATGCCATTCTTCGTTTGGTTGCTAAGACCAAGGCCCCGGCCGCCTTTTTCAATGACCTCCACAACACGCACGCTTTGCACATTATGACGATACAGTTCTTTTGCCTTATCTGAAGCGGGATCAATACGAAGGGTTGCAGCGACACAATGGCGCAGAGCCTCTTCTCCTGTATGGCCAAAGGGCGTGTGACCAAGGTCATGACCTAAGGCTATTGCCTCGGTTAGATCCTCATTAAGACCCAAACCACGCGCAATGGTGCGAGCTATTTGAGAAACCTCCAAAGTATGGGTTAATCGTGTGCGAAAATGATCGCCCTCAACCGCTAAAAACACCTGGGTTTTGTGGGACAAACGCCTGAATGCCTTAGAGTGAAGTATTTTGTCGCGATCTTTTTGATAATCGTTTCTCAGCCAATCCTCAGTTATGCATTCCTGAGCAGCCTCCTTAGACCTAATGGGCAGAAGGCATGACTCATATTGTTTGCTGGAAACGATATTCATATGACTCCCTTACAACAATTCTTTAAGTTTGCTCAGCTCGCTCGGGGCAAAAACACCCTTTTCAGTAATGATGGCAGTAATAAGCTCAGCTGGGGTTACATCAAATGCAGGGTTATATATATCCACTCCAGCAATAGGCTCAGGAAGCACCTCACAATCAGCACGCTGCTCAATAGGTATTTCATTCCCTGTTTTTAGGGCAAAATCAAAGGTGGAAGAGGGCGCAGCCACATAGAAGGGAATGCCATGATGCTTTGCCAAAATAGCTACACCATATGTTCCAATCTTATTTGCCGTATCACCATTTGAAGTAATGCGATCGGCGCCAACAACAACGCAATCAATTTCACCTTTAGCCATAAGGCTAGCAGCCATATTATCGCAAATGAGCGTAGTAGGAACACCAACCTGAGCAAGCTCCCAAACAGTCAAGCGAGCACCTTGGCCGAGCGGGCGCGTCTCATCAGCGTACACGCGCTGCACTTTACCCTGCTCCGCGGCGCAATAAATAACACCTAGTGCAGTTCCATAAAAATATGTTGCCAAACTGCCGGCATTGCAATGAGTCAAGATTTTTGCATCACCGGGAATCACAGCTGCTCCAGCAGCCCCAATTGCACGATTGCAAGATTCGTCATTTGCCGCCAGCTCTTGCACAAAAGAGCACACCTTTGAACCCATTTGCTCAAAGGGGCATCCGTTATCCAGCAAATCAAGCGCATAAGCCACCGTACGGTCTACCGCCCACTTTAGATTAACTGCCGTAGGTCGTACCGCAATCACGTCATTGGCAACTAATTGCAGCGCCTCTGAAAAATCGTTGTCATCAATAATTACAGCCTGGTTTTCCACCCACATCGCAATCGCGGACGCACCAGCAATGCCAATAGCGGGAGCACCACGGACGCCTAAAACAGCTATAGCATCACATACATCATGCCAGTCTTCTGTTTCCACCATCCTGCACTCATTAGGCAAATATCGCTGATCCAAGTAACGCAGTTTTGCATGGTCGTCTGAGAATACAAGCTCCAGTGATTTTGGAAGCTTTTCAAGATGAAGAGGCGTAGCCATGAAGAGTCCTTTCAATATCAATCGTCTTTCCAGTATACAACTGCTGAGGTAAAAGAAATGCGCCGCCCCGAAGGACGGCGCATTGAATGCCACAAAGATGAAGAAAAAATTAGAGCAGAGTCTGAACAGCGATGAACAGGGGGCTGAAGGTCAGCGCGATAATGGTCATCAGGTTGATCAGAATGTTCATGGAAGGACCAGAAGTATCCTTGAAGGGGTCACCAACGGTGTCGCCAACAACAGCAGCCTTGTGAGCCTCAGAGCCCTTGCCGCCGTTGTTGCCCTGCTCGATGTACTTCTTGGCGTTGTCCCAAGCGCCACCAGCATTGGACATGAACATGGCCAACAGCATACCAGTAGCAACAGCGCCAGCCAGGAAACCACCCAGCATCTCGGGGCTAAAGCAGCCAATAGCAATAGGAACAACAACAGCCAAGCAACCAGGAAGCATCATTTCCTTCAGAGCGGAAGTGGTGGAAATGCCAACGCACTTGTCGTAGTCGGGCTCATTCTCATACTCCATGATGCCGGGGATCTCGCGGAACTGACGACGAACCTCTTCAACCATTGCGTGAGCAGCGCGGGAAACAGCGCCCATGGTCAAGGCAGCGAACATGAAGGGCATCATAGCGCCGATGAAGATACCAGCAACAATGATGGGGTTGGTCAGGGTCAGGCTGAAGCCGGGGAGCATGTGGCTCATGGTTGCCTGATAAGAAACGAACAGGGAGATAGCAGCCAAGCCAGCGGAAGAAATTGCGAAGCCCTTTGCGATGGCAGCAGTGGTATTACCCACAGCGTCCAGGGAGTCGGTACGATCGCGGATTTCCTCGGGCAGACCAGCCATCTCAGCAATACCGCCAGCGTTGTCGGCAACGGGGCCATAAGCGTCAACACCAATGGTAATAGCGGTGTTAGAAAGCATACCAGTAGCAGCCAGGCCAACGCCATACAGACCAACAGCAATGCCGTCGCCAGCAGCGTTGGGGAATGCCATGTTACCAAAGGTGAAAGCACCGATGATAGCCAGAGCCAGCAGAACGATGGGGGCGATGGTGGACAGCATACCAGTGCCCAGGCCCTCGATGATAACAGTAGCAGCGCCGGTCTCAGCGGACTGAGCAATTTTATGTACGGGGCTGTACTTGTCGGAGCAGAAGTACTCAGTGATCTTGCCGATAGCCAGGCCAGCTACCAGACCGCAGATAACGGAACCGAACAGGTAGATGGGCTGAGCATCGGTGCTCTGGCCGTTCCAGATGAAGAACATAGCCAGGATGATGCAGATCTCAATACCAGCAGCAACATAGGTACCGCGGTTCAGAGCCTTATGCAGCTCGCCGCCTTCCTTGGTGCGAACGGCGAACAGACCGATGATGGAAGTGATGATACCGCAGGAGCTGATCATGATGGGAGCCAGAATAGCCCACAGCATATCACCGCCTACGAAGTAACCACCCAGAGCACCCAAGGTTGCAGCCAGGATGATGGGAGCTAGGATGGAGCCGGTGTAGGACTCGAACAGGTCAGCACCCATGCCAGCAACGTCACCTACGTTGTCACCAACATTGTCAGCGATGGTAGCAGGATTGCGAGGGTCGTCTTCGGGGATGCCAGCTTCAACCTTACCAACCAGGTCAGCGCCTACGTCAGCAGCCTTGGTGTAAATGCCGCCGCCAACACGAGCGAACAGAGCAACAGCGGAAGCGCCGGTAGCGAAGCCTTCAACCATACCGATGTTGTCATGCAAGGTCTGCATCAGGTTAACGGTGATGGCAGAAGTATCCAGACCAAACAGAGTGCTGTACACCAGAGCGATGAGCCACAGGGACAGACCCATCAGAGCGAAGGAAGCAACGCACAGACCCATGGTCAGGCCAGACTTAAAGCTGACGTTCAGGGCCTTAGCAACAGATTCCTCAGCTGCATGGGTAGTACGGGTGTTAGCGCGAGTTGCAACGTGCATGCCCACGTAACCTGCGGCAGCGGACAGAACGCCACCAGTAACGAAGGCCAGAGCAGTCCAAACGGACAGTGCGATGGCCATAACCACGGCTACAACAGCCATGAAGATGATGAGCAGCTTGTATTCGCTCATCAGGAAGGCCTTAGCGCCCTGCTGAATCTTCAGCGAAATGCTGTTCATCTTGTCGGCACCGGGATCCTGCTTCAGAACCCAGGAGCCCAGGTAAGCGGCTACCGCGATGCCGATTGCGGCACAAATGGGAGCCATGATTGCTATATAAGCACTCACCTATTCCTCCTTTAACGTACTAATACTATCTGTATTTGCCTACGGCCTGGCATTCGGGGTCGTAGGCAAATAGCCTGCCTATTTTAAACAATTTATGGAATTTTTGAAGGGTTAATCCGCGTTTTTGCCCGACAACGGAGTAAATGGTATCACCAGAGGGTTAAAGGTTATCCCTGCACCATTGAATATTGCCCATTACGGTTTCAATGAGCACATCGACAGACGGAAAGACCATCATGGGCCGTAAGTACTCGACAAATTCCAGGCGAAGCTTTTGCCCGTATATATCCTGGTCAAAATCAAGTATATGAGCCTCAATGTTGGCATGGGATGCTTCGCCAAAGGTTGGGGCGCCGCCTACCGACACCGCCGCCTTGTAACGCTTGCCCGCCTCTGTGACGGCATAGGCACCGTACACGCCCTCTCCCAGGGAGTACAGCTGGGCGGGAATGGTGACGTTTGCGGTGCGAAAGCCCATGTCGCGGCCTTCCCCGCGGCCTTCTTCCACTTCCCCTTCAAGGCAGAACGCAGCTCCCAATAGCTTATTTGCCTCTTTGATGGCATTTTCCGCAAGCAATTTTCGGATACGCGTTGCAGTAACCGGCTCTCCTTCGTAGCAGAACAGATCATAGCCCAGCACTTCCATTCCACGGCTGGCTCCCCAATGACGCAAGTCATCAATGGTGCCCGACGCCCTTTGGCCAAAACGGAAATCAGAGCCAATGTGAAGCGCCGCAGGAACGTTTTGCCCAAAGACCTTTTCCAAAAACACCACAGGAGCAAGAGCAAAAAACGCCTTTGAAAAGGGCAAAACCAATACGGTAGCAGAAGTAAAAGCGTCAAGCTGGGCCAATCGTCGCTCATTGGACATGAGCTTTTTAAGCCCTTGTGGGTTGAACATCTCATCGGGGTCCTGGGCAAAAGTGATAATAGCCAGGGGGGCATTTATAGCGCGTGCATGCTTTTGCGCCTGCTCAATTATGTATTGGTGCCCTAAATGCAAACCATCGAATACGCCAAAAGCGCACACGGCACCCTCCAGGACAAAACATTTCTGGAAAGTATCGTCCACACGCACAATCATGCTAACGTCCTTCCCTCATAATTGGCGGGTTGAAAATGCAATCGGCCTTCCACTGGTTACTGGGCTCATCATAGCGATAAATGGCTGCTAGTTTATTCTCATGCACTACAGAAATAAGCTCACCGTGAACAGGAGGCTCAGTGCTCTCATGATACGTGGGAAAGCAGCAGGTTCCATGATGATCAGAGGCTCCACAGGGCTCTTCCATGAGGCATATCTGCGATGCATACAGCGCGTTGCCATTAGACAAGCGCTTTGCGTTGGCATCATCGATATACGTAAAGCGGTAACCCAGCAAGCAAAGAGGGTCCAAAGCCGCTTGCGTGGTAAGCTCCGCAAGGGACTCAAGGCTTGCGCAATCTTTTGCCCAAAGGCAACCCGATTGAATGCGGCGCAACTCTCCAACATGCGCTACGGTTCCCAGCGCTTTGCCCAAATCACGGGCGAAAGATCGAATGTAGGTTCCTTTAGAAACCGAAACGTTCAATCGCCAGCGAGCATAGGGAGACGCCTCATCAGGAGGCAAAATATCCACCAGCTCCACATCGTAAATTTCTACCTGGCGGGGTTCAAGCTCAATCTCATTGCCTTTGCGCGCCTCATCGCACGCTTTCCTGCCGTTTTTCTTAATGGCGGAATACAAAGGCGGCACCTGCATGATGACTCCCGTAAGGGTCTTTACATACAAAGATGCGAAATCGCGGTCAAAGACCGCCGCAGGAACAGGTGCTTCTTCAATGACCTGGCCTTCTTTGTCATCCGTTTCAGTAGCAGCGCCAAAGGCAACATCAACGCAATAGGTTTTATCGTGGCCCACTAAATACTTATCCAAACGAGTGGCAGGACCAACGCACACAATGAGCACGCCGGAAGCCTCAGGGTCTAAGGTGCCTGCGTGGCCTACGCGCTTTTCGCCAAATATGCGACGACAACGAGATACAACATCATGGGAAGACATGCCTGTGGGCTTGTCAACGCCTACCACTAAGGAAAGGCCCGATTCTCCACGCTTCATTTATACAAGCCCCCATTGTTCGTTAAGAAACTCTTCCAACTCGTCTTTGAGCTGGTCAAACTGACTTTGAATGTCTCCATACAAGGTAAAACCCGAAGCTGCTTTATGGCCTCCGCCATTGTGGTCCCGGGCGAAAATGGAGATATCAGTGTCATCCTTGGAACGGAGGCTTCCGCGAAGATTGTCCTCTGTTTCGCGCAGGGTACAGGCAACGCGCACGCCGTCCAAGGAACGCAGCACGTTCACGATATTGTCGGCATCGGCCTTCGCCGCACCAGTCGTTTTAAAATCATTGAGCGTAACATAGGTAAGCGCAAGGGAGCCATCCATGAGAAGCTCCATACGATTCGTTGCCGCATTTTCAAGCTTTAAAGCGCTCAGGCTGCGGCGTTGGAACAGCTGGTTGCACACAAGAGCAAGATCAACGCCCAACTGGCGCATTTCGGCTGCGCAGGCAAAAGCGTAGGCATCGGTGTTTTGGTACTGGAAGCGACCCGTATCGGTAACCAAGCCCGTAAAGGCGCAAAGGGCCAGCTCTCCCCCGCGATCAACGCCCATCCCTTTAGCCAGCTCCCATACGATAAGAGCGCTAGCGGCAGCATCGGGGTCGGTGTACGACAAGTCTGAAACGCGCTGGGGATTTGCGTGATGGTCAAGAGTTACCGTAAAAGATGCACCAGCATGAAGGGCAGCAGCAGCCTCACCCATACGGCTCTCATTGGGAACGTCTACGCAAATGACGCATTCGGCCTGCTCGATAGAGGCAGCGGGAACAATGCTCTCGGAGCCCGGCAAGAACTGCAATGACTTTTCCAGGCTGGTTTCATCAGTGGCAAAAGCGCAGGTGGCCTTCTTGCCAGCGCGATGCAACGCATGCCAGAGGGCAAGCTGAGAACCAATGCAGTCACCGTCAGGGCTCACATGGCCCACAATGACATAGTTGTCATGCTCCAACAGCGCCTGGGCGATCTCTTTTAACGTAGCGTTGGTTTGGGGTGTTACCGTCATTTCAAAACCTTCCAAAAAGTGCGGACATCGCTGCCCGCACTCTCGGTGAATTACTCTTCGTCGTCTTCCTGGGGAATATAAGCCGGACGGCTTTCCTCCTTTGCCAGGGCAACGGCAATCTTTTGCGCCTCGTCCACGCTCTTGTCAAGCAAGAAGCGAAGCTCGGGGGCAACGCGCCAGCTCAAACGCTTGGCCAGCAAAGAACGAATACGACCCTTTGCCTTTTCGAATGCCGCTTGGGCATCTTCGTACTCCCCTTCGGGAGCCGTATAGAACACGTTGCAGAAGCTGCGATCAAAGCTCACTTCGCAACCGGTGATGGTCACCATGCTCAAACGCGGGTCAGTGATATCGAACAGCATGATGCTGGCGATATTCTGCTGAGCCTGGGCGTTTAGCTTGCGACTAGATGAATTCTGCTTCAAAAGTTACTCAGTCCTCTCGACTTCAATATTGCGATAGCCTTCAATGGTGTCGCCCACCTTGATGTCTTGGTAACCGTTAACGCCAATACCGCATTCGTAGCCCTGCTTGACGGATTTCACGTCGTCCTTGAAGCGCTTCAAGGAGCTCAGCACGCCTTCGAAAATAACGGTACCTTCGCGAACCACACGAACCTTGTCGTCACGGGACAGCTCGCCTTCCACAATGTAGCAACCAGCAATGTTGCCAACCTTGGGAACGCGGAATACGTCACGAACCTCGGCAATGCCGGTGTCTTTCTCCACAATCTCGGGCTTCAACAGGCCAACACGTGCAGCGTTGATTTCTTCCAGAGCCTGGTAGATAACGCGATACAGGCGAATGTCCACTTTTTCCTTTTCGGCCTGCTGGCGAGACTTACCGGTAGGACGAACGTTGAAGCCGATGATGATAGCATCGGAAGCAGCAGCCAGGGTAACGTCGGTCTCGGTAATACCACCAACAGCAGCGTGAACGACGTTAATCTTAACCTCGCTCTGGTCCATCTTGCTAAAGGCATCACGCAGAGCTTCGATAGAGCCCTGTACGTCAGCCTTGATAATCAGGTTCAGGTCAGTCTGCTTGCCCTCTTCAATGCGGTTGAACAGGTCATCCAGGGTCATATGGCTCTTGGTTTCCTGCTCTGCCACGCGGGCGCGCAGAGCACGTTCCTCAGCCAGCTTGCGAGCATCGCGTTCATCTTCAAATACGCGGAACTCGTCACCGGCGGTAGGCACGGAATTCAGGCCCAGGATCTCAACAGGATCGGAGGGGTAAGCGGCCTTAACATGCTCGCCATGGGGGTTCACCAGGGCGCGCACACGACCATAAGAGGTGCCTGCTACAACCGTGTCACCAGGCTTCAGAGTACCACGCTGAACCAGAACGGTTGCAACGGGACCACGACCCTTGTCCAGGTTTGCCTCAATAACGAAGCCGCTTGCCAAAGCGTCGGGGTTGGCACGCAGGCCCAAAACATCAGCCTGCAGCAAAACAGTTTCAAGCAGCTCGTCAACATTCAGGCGCTTCTTAGCAGAAACGTCAACGAACATGTTCTCGCCGCCCCACTCTTCGGGGATAACGCCGTATTGCACCAGTTCCTGGCGAACGCGATCGGGGCTTGCGCCATCCTTATCGATCTTGTTCACGGCAACGACGATGGGAACGCCTGCGGCCTTAGCATGGTTGATAGCCTCAATGGTCTGGGGCATTACACCGTCGTCTGCTGCAACAACCAGAATAATTACATCGGTTACCTGAGCACCACGGGCGCGCATTGCGGTAAATGCCTCGTGACCTGGGGTATCGATAAAGGTAATCTGGTGATCCATCAAATTAACCACCGAAGCGCCAATGTGTTGGGTAATGCCACCTGCTTCACCTGCAGCAACGCCGGTATCGCGGATGGCGTCCAGCAAAGAGGTCTTGCCGTGGTCAACATGGCCCATAACGGTAACAACGGGAGGACGAGGCTTCAAATCTTCGTCGGTATCGTTGTATACAACAGCGTATTCCTCTTCAGGAGATACAACGCGGCACTTCTTGCCCATATCGTCGGCAATGAGCTCAATCAGCTCATCAGACATAGACTGGGTAAGGGTCATCATCTGGCCCAGCATGAACAGGCGCTTGATGACCTCGTTGGGCTGTACGCTGATCAGCTCAGCAAACTTCTGAACGGTAGCGCCCTGAGGAATTTCCACAACAGACTCGTCCAAAACCAGCGAGGGATCAAGACCGCGCTCGATAGCATGCTTTTCAGCCTTCTCGCGAGCCTCCTGAGCACGCTTCTCCTTACGCTTCTTACGACGGCCTTCACCTTCAGAGGAAGCGGCAGCAACAGCAGCACGTGCTTCGGCCAAAACCTTATCGCGCTGTAACTTCTCTGCCTGAACGGCCATCTGTGCGTAACGATCGGGACCTTCCTCAGCAGGAGCCTGGGTCAATTCGGGGACCTGAGGCTCGGAAGCATTCTTGCGGCCCTTCTTCTTGTCATTGCGGTTATTGGGCTGAGCACCCTTAGCGGGCTTGGCGTCCTTGGCCTTGGCCAGCTCTTTTGAGGCCTGGGACATACGTTGCTTCTCTGCTTCAATCTGATCGAGCAGGGAGCTGAATTTGTTGGAGTTCTTAGCGGTGGAAGGTGCGGGAGCCGGACGCTTGGGCTGCTCAGCCTGCTGCTGAGCTCCCTTGTTGGAACGGCGATTATCGCGGGCACGAAGGCCCTCTTCTACACGCTGCTTCTTAGCAACCTCGGCAGCTGCAGCTTCAGCGCGAGCACGGGCCTCAGCTTCAGCTTTTTCGCGATCAAGACGGGCGCGCTCAGCCTCAAGCTGCTCAGCCAAGCTTGCAAATGCAGAGGTCTTGGGAGCCTGCTTGCGAGGAGCGGCTTCGCCATCCCCATCCTGGCCCTCGCGCTTTTTGCGCTCAGCCTCGCGCTGCTTACGTTCGGCTTCAACAGCTGCACGGCGCTCAGCCTCTTCGGCCTGCTTCTTGGCCTCTTCTTCGGCCTGCTTCTTAGCAAGCTCTGCTGCTTCAGCATCGTCAATCTGGCCTGCACGCTGCTTGATTTCGGGAGAAAGCTTCTTGCGGACCTCCTCCACAGCATCATCTTTCAAAGGAGTTGCGTGAGTCTTGGCGGAGATGCCCATCTCTGCCAGAAAATCCAGCATCTCCTTGCTGGACATATTGAATTCTTTAGCAAGTTCATGTACGCGCATTCTTGCCTCCTTACTGTAGGGAGCTTTCAGCGATGTGACGCTGAAGCTCATCATGGACATTCTGGTAAGCAGATGCTTCAATGGAGCATTTCAGGCTGCGAGCCAGCTTGCCGTGCTTGTTGGCCTTTTCCAAGCAAGCAACAGAACAAACGTAAGCACCGCGGCCAGGACGGCGTCCCCCTTCATCGAAGGCAATGGAGCCATCAGGGGTTCGAACAACGCGATACAGCGTCATCTTGTTGTCCTTGTTAGCGCAACCGATGCAGGTGCGCTGGCGCTTAGGCGCCTCTTTCTGTCCATCGAAGCCCATGAGCGTTATGCCTCAGAAGCGTGAATGCCGCAGAACTGGCTGCCCGGACGAGCATGGTTACGGCAACGTACGCCCTCTTCGTTTACATAAGTGCAAAAGCCATCGCCCCGCTCTTCTTCCTCGTCAATGAGCACGTTCTCGGTAACCAGGGGCTCACCAGAGTAAGAAGCGCTCTTGATGTCAATGTGCCAGCCAGTCAGGCGAGCAGCCAGACGAGCATTCTGGCCAGCCTTGCCAATGGCCAAAGACAGCTGATCATCAGGAACGATAACGGTTGCGTAGTTGTTCTCTTCGTCAACGGTAACGCGGGAAACCTTGGCGGGAGAAAGGGCCTTGGCAACGTATACAGCAGGATCGGGGCTCCACTGGATAACGTCCACACGCTCGTTGCGCAGCTCTTCAACAACCATGCGAACGCGGCTTCCCTTAGGGCCAACGCAGGCGCCTACGGGATCAAGGTTGGCTTCACGGGAGTATACGGCAACCTTCGAGCGCTCGCCGGGCTCGCGAGCAATGGACTTGATCTCTACCAAGCCATCATAGATTTCAGGAACTTCAATCTCGAAAAGACGGCGGATCAAATCAGGATGGGTACGGGAAACAACGATAGAGGGACGACCCTGCTCACCCTTAGTCTTGGGCTCTTCGGCATTGGGGTCGCGCACGTCGATGATCAGCACCTTCAGGCGCATATTGTGGCGATAGCGCTCATTGGCAGGGCGCTCGTTGCGCTCGCCGGGATTCTTCTTCAGGTCGTAATGGGGCAGCTCGGCCTCAACGCCATCGCGAATCTTGATGATGGTGAAATCATTGGTGCCCTGCAGCACGGTGCCCGTTACCAAGTCGCCGCGACGATTGCGGAATTCCTGGTAAATGGATTGACGGCCGGCATCACGCACGATGGAGGAAATAACGCTCTTGGCGTTTTGCGCTGCAATGCGGCTTACGTCGGAAGGAGTTACGTCGCGAGGCTCAAACTCGTGGTACTCGCCTTCTTCGTCGGGCTCATCAGTGGGAACCATCTCGTACACGTAAATCTTGCCAGTGTTACGGTCGATGGTAACGCTAGCATCCCATTCCAGGTTCAAAATACGCTGGTAGCTCTTGGCCAAAGAGTCCTCCAAGCGCTCAATCAGGTACAGCTCATCTATCTTGCGCTCGTGAGCTAAGGCCTGCAAAGCCTCGATAAGTTCAGAAGTTGCCACAATATATCCTTTCTGTTCTACAGTTCTTTTTTTGCGTTGAAATCGATGATGCCCTTCAAGTGAGCCTTCTTGATAAGCTCAAAGGGAATATCAATATTGGTACCGTTATCGTTCAGGACAAGAGTATTTTCATCTGCGGAAACGATGGTCGCTGTAAATTGAGAACGTCCATCAATACCCTTAGACGTCTTCACCACAGCAGTCCCGCCGGTAAAGCGAGCGAAATGCTGGGGCGTGCGCAAGGGGCGATCGATGCCCGGGGAAGACACCTCAAGCATGTAAGCGCCCGGGAAGGGGTCAATGCGCTCCATGACGTCGTTTATCCAGCTCTGAGCTTCAGAAAGCTCATCGAAACCCACGCCGTGGTCGGTGTCGATATACACACGAATGGTGGGAGACTTCTTGGACCCCATCACTTCAACGGTGACAATCTCTACCCCTTTTTCCTGCGCGTGAGGTACAAGCGCGTCAAGCAGCGATTGTTCTTTATGAGACAGCACTGTTCCTCCTTTTTCGTTTTTGCCCTGATAAACAAAGAAAGCGGGCAAGGCCCACTTTCTCAGTAATCGAAAGTATGGTGCAAAGACATACGTCTTCGCAAAATGTGCTAATGAATTGTAACACAAAACTGCAGATGGCACAAGTCCTCCATATAAGCTTTCGGAGCCTACCTCCCTACAGCGAAATCTGCCAGCTGCGGGTCAGCTCAATCTTTTGAGCGATTTCTTCCACAGCCTCAGCAGGCACCTGGTCATCAACGTTCAGATAAACCAGAGCAAGCTTCTCAGCGGGCTTGGTGCCAATTTGCATGGTAGTGATATTCACGCCCGCGTTGCCCAGCACCGTGCCAATGACGCCAATTCTACCGGGAGCATCAACGTATTCCAGAACAAGGGAATTGCGAGTGGGAACAATATCGATGTCGTAACCCAGGAAGGAAACCAGGCGCATAGCTGAGCCATGCTCGGGTACCACCATGGAAATGCTGGCATCATCTGCGGAAACGTCAACCAAAGAGGAATATCCCAAACGGGTGATGCTGGTGGTGGAATGCATACTGATGCCGTGGCAGCGAGCCATAACCTCATAATTGGTGGTGGTGATGGACTCTACCTCCTTGGAGGAAAGCAGGCCCTTCAAGGTGGCTGCCATCAAAGAAGTAGTGTCGTTTTTGGCCAGGTCGCCCGCGGTATTCAGGCATAGCTGGCGCGGAATGGACGGAAGCAGCTGGCCCAGAACGGTACCTGCGGCCTCGCAAGCGTGAATATAAGGGCCAATGGCGTCAACTATTTCGGCGGGAACCTGAGAGAGATTCACCGCCGTGGGAACCAATCGACCGGAAAGCCCATCATATACATACTTTGCAATCTGGATGGAGCATTCGTTATGAGCATCCTCGGTTTCGGGGCCCAGATGGGGCATGAGAACCGCCTGAGGGAACTCCAACAGAGCGGAATCGGTGCAAGGCTCATCGTCGTACACGTCAATGCCCACAGATGCAATCTTGCCAGCAGCTATGAAATCGGCCATAGACTTCACGTTGTAGGTGCCCGCATAAGACACGTTCAGCAAGATCACGCCGGTCTTCATAAGGGCGAACTCGTTGGGGCCAATCATGCCCGTCGTCTCAGCCGTCTTGGGAAGATGCAGGGAGATAACGTCGGCCTGAGGAATGCCCTCATGCAGCGTGCTGCACAGTTTTACGCCCAGCTGAGTCGCGCGATCGGTACTGCAATAGGGGTCGTAGGCAATTACATTCATACCAAAGGCTCGTGCACGAGAAGCAACCTTGCCGCCGTAACGACCAAGGCCAACGATGAGCAACGTCTTGCCGAAAAGTTCAATGCCAGTGTACTGCTCGCGGTTCCACTGTCCGTTTTGCATACCAACGTATGCCTGACCAGCTTTGCGAGCGCACATAAGCATCAAGCACATGGCCATTTCAGCAACAGAGGTGATATTGGATTCAGGAACATTGCACACGATGATGCCGTGTTCAGACGCCGCCTCAATATCGATATCGTCGGTGCTCAAACCTGCGCGGCCGATAACCTTCAGATTAACGCCTGCTTCAATAACCTCGCGGGTCACCTTGGTGCGCGAGCGCACAATGAGAGCATCATAGCGAGGCACCAGCTCAATAAGCTCCTGGGTGGACAAGTTCAGTCGAACATCCACTTCCAGCGCCTTCTCGCGCAAATAGTCAATGCCGCACTCGGCAATCTTATCGGTAACAAGAACCTTCAACGACATGTCTTGCTTGTCCCTTCTTCAAAAACACTAAAGAGAAGCCCCCGACATGCGGAGACTTCTCTATTGTAACGCACTCAGATTATTTGTGAGCCTTCTCGAATTCCTCCATGAAAGCAACCAGCTTCTCAACACCCTCGATGGGCATTGCGTTGTAGATGGAGGCGCGCATGCCGCCTACGGAACGATGGCCCTTCAGCTCCACCAGGCCAGCAGCGGTTGCAGCAGCGATGAATTCCTTATCTAAAGCATCGTCGCCAGTGACGAAGGGGACGTTCATGAGAGAGCGGTCCTTCTTCTCAACGGTGGATTTGAACATTTCGCTCTTATCCAGGAAGTCGTACAGGATTGCAGCCTTCTTCTCGTTGCGCTCCTTCATGGCCTCAAGGCCGCCAATGGACTTGATCCACTTGAATACCTTGCCGCAAATGTAGATGGCGTAGCAAGGAGGAGTGTTGTACATGGAGTCGTTTTCCATCTGGGTCTTCCACTTCAGCATGGTGGGGGTGCCAGCCATCACTTCATCGGAGATGAGGTCCTTGCGAACGATAGCGACAACGACGCCAGCAGGGCCAATGTTCTTCTGAGCGCCGCCGTAAACAACGCCGAACTTGCTGATGTCCATGGGCTCAGACAAAAAGCAAGAAGAAACGTCGGCAACGATGTTTGCCTTGGTGGGAGGAATCTGACGATAGGTGGTACCGTGAATGGTCTCATTCCAGCACACATACAGGTAATCGGCATCGTCGGAGTATTCCAGGGAATCCAAATCAGGGATGTAGGTGTAATTCTTGTCCTTGGTGTTGGCAACCAGGGTGATATCACCATACATCTGAGCTTCCTTGTAAGCCTTGTTGGACCAGTTGCCGGTAACAATGTAATCAGCCTTGCCAGACTTCATCAGGTTCATAGGAATAGCGGCAAACTGGGTAGAAGCACCGCCCTGCAAGAACATGACAGCGTAATCATCGGAAATGCCGTACAGGTCGCGCAGGTCTTGCTCAGCTTCCTTGATGATGGCATCAAATGCCTTAGAGCGATGGCTCATCTCCATAACGGACATGCCCGTGCCCTTGTAATCGAGCATTTCTTCGGCAGCTTCCTTTAGCACTTCTTCGGGAAGATTTGCCGGACCAGCAGCAAAATTGTAAACACGTGCCATATTTTTCTCCTTAACAAAAACCAATTGGTTCCTTCAAATTTATTTTACGCCACCCAATAGGCACCACTTATGCAACAACCCCCAACGGCGCAAATTAGCGTTGTTGGGGGTTGATAAAGCAGCCTGTTCAAAAAGCAGACAGTGTTTACTTATGGTTGCGAGCCTGAGCGATTTTGCCCGTGCGTACAATTTCTTTGATGCCGTATACGCGCAGCAAATCTTCCAAACCCTGCAGCTTTCCCTCATCGCCTGTAATCTCGATGGTCAAAGAATCGGTGCCCAGATCGGCGATTTTCGCACGGAAGATGTTGCAAATCTCGATGATTTCCCCGCGTTTATCGGCAGGAGCCTTCACTTTGAAAAGGGCCAGCTCACGCACAATGGCACCACCGGCAGACAAGTCGGTGATCTTATGCACGGGCACCAGCTTGTGCAACTGCTTAATGATTTGCTCGAAAGCCACTTGATCGCCCAGGGCAACCAGGGTGATATGGGACAACGCTGGATTTTCAGTAGGACCTACCGACAAGCTCTCAATGTTGAAGCCGCGGCGAGAAATCAAGCCAACCACACGCTGCAAAACGCCGGGCTTGTTGTCAACCAGCAAGGTAAGGACGTGTTTTGTCTGTTCCATGCTACTCCCCTTCCACCAAATCGGTCTTCACGCGGTCGAGCAAGCCGCTTCCCGGCTGAACCATAGGCAATACGGTCTTATTGACGGGAATGGCAACATCCAGCAAGTAGGGGCCATCGCACGCCAGCATCTCATCAAGAGCCTCGCCAAACTGCTTGGAAGTTTCCACCCGCCTCCCCTTCCAGCCATATGCCGCAGCAAGTGCTATAAAGTCAGGGTTGAAATCCAATTCCGTTTGAGAGTAGCGGCCGTCATAGAAATATTGCTGCCACTGATGGACCATGCCAAGGCAGCCGTTGTTCATAAGAAGCACTTTCACGGGAGCGTTATACGCACGGGCCGTGGCCATTTCCTGAATGTTCATCTGAAGCGATCCATCACCAGCCACGCAAATCACCTGGGCCTCGGGACACGCCAAGCTAGCGCCGATTGCCGCAGGAAAACCAAAACCCATGGCTCCCAGGCCACCGCTGGAAAGAAAGCTGCGGGAGGCGTTGCGAGGCAGATACTGCGCGGCCCACATCTGATGTTGGCCCACTTCGGTGGTGACAATGGTGCGCTTGCCGGCCTTTTCCGCCTCTGCAAGACGGACACCCAATGCCTCCATGCATGCACAGGCGTCAATGGCGTCACCCTGCTCAGCGGGAGCAACCAAACCGTTTTTGCCATTTATTTGCTTCCACCATGCGGTGTGGTCGCCAGTATATTCATCCTTTTGAAGCTGGGACAACATGCCCGCCAAAACGGCGCCGGCATCACCAACGATGGGCACATCGGCTTCGCGCAGCTTTCCAATTTCCGCAGGGTCTATGTCAATATGGATAAGCTTTGCGCCAGGCGCGAATTTCTCCATATTCCCCGTTACGCGGTCAGAAAGGCGGGAGCCAACCGCAATAAGCAAATCCGACTCCATTAAAGCCGCATTGGAGCGATCGGAGCCATGCATGCCCACAGCGCCAAGACAGCGCATATCGTTGTTGGGGAATGCGCCTTTGCCCATAAGGGTAACAGCCACAGGAGCGTCAACGGTTTGCGCCAGCGCGGCAAGCTCTCTTTCGGCTCCGGAAGAAATCACGCCGCCACCTGCGATAATAACAGGCTTTTCGCTTTGTTCGATTAGGGCGCAAGCCGCTTTCACCTGCTTTGCGTTGCATTTGTAGGTGGGCTTGTAGGAAGGAATGTTCACCTTTTCAGGGTACTTGAAAACCAGAGTTTGACCAGCAACATCAGAAGGAACGTCAATGACCACGGGGCCGGGGCGTCCCGTAATGGCAATGTGGAAGGCCTCGCGAATAATGCGGGGCAAGTCTTCCGCGCTTTGAGCCAAGTAGCTGTGCTTTACTACAGGCATGGTAATGCTGATGGTGTCGGATTCCTGAAAGGCATCGGTGCCAATGACATGGCTTGGAACCTGACCCGTGATAACCACCAGGGGAATGCTATCCAAATACGCGTTAGCGATGCCCGTTACGGTATTGGTTGCTCCAGGGCCGCTGGTCACCAAGGCTACGCCTACGCAGCCTGTGCTTCGGGCAAAACCATCAGCCTCGTGCACGGCGGCCTGCTCATGACGGGCAAGCACATGGGTTATTTGCTTTGAATCGTAAAGGGCGTCATAAATTGCAATAGCCTGAGCACCCGGGTAGCCGAAAACATGAGATACCCCTTCGCATTCCAGAGCAGCGATAATAGACTGTGCGCCGGTCATGGTCTGCCCTTCGTAGGACGAATGGCAGCCAGCGCCCTTTGCAGCTCCAACAGTGAGAGCGTTGCGAACTTCGTTTTCCAAACCAGTTCCTTTCTATCTTCCCAAAACGCCTGTTTACAGCCTGTTTTGGGCAATAAAAAAGCCCCGCACAGATAAGCTGCGCCAGGACAGGCAAGAAGGAACAGAGCCCTATTGGGGCACCTGTGCTTTTTACGGAAGTCACCGGTTCAGCTTACTGGCACTTACCTGCCGCGAAGGTCATTCGCGTGCAAGCGAGGCGTTCAACCAAACTGCTCAAAGGGGCGTGCGAGCCGTTTTTGCCGCCCGCACTGGGCACGCAAAAACGCACTCCGCTATCCTCGTCATAGCAGATAAGCGTATATTAAGCCAATAAGCTGGGGTTTTACAATAATTTGTAGGATGAAATTTGGACAAAGGGGTAAAAACCCGCAAATTTAGTCATAGTCCTTGCCCAAAACGGCGAAAACGGTACGGAACATGGTGGCAATATCGCCAAAGAAGCTAAAGTTGCGAATGCTGTCCAGGTTGTACTTCATCTTGCCGGGAAGCACCACTTCCATATAGGTTTTATCCACGTCGGATGCGGCATCCAGCAACTCTGCTTCATCCTTGTATCGGATGCTTGCCTCTGAAGTAATGCCGGCTGGCAAAAGTAGGGTTGCCTTCATTTCGTCAGTGTAGTCAGCAACATACTTGGAGGCTTCGGGGCGCGTTCCCACAAAGCTCATGTCGCCGCTTAGCACATCAAACACCTGGGGAAACTCATCCAAACGATGATCGCGCAGTTTGGCGCCAACCTTGGTGATGCGGCTATCGCCGCCAACGGTTACCGCCGTGCCAATTTTGTCGGCGTTGGCCACCATGGTGCGAAACTTATGGATGCGGAACTTCTTGCCGTAGGTGGTTACGCGTTCTTGGCGATAAAACACCGGGCCTTCAGAATCAAGCTTGATCATAATGGCCAGAATTGCCATAGGAATAGCCAGGATAATAAGCAGAATCAAGCCAACGATCAGGTCAAATACACGCTTTGCAAAGAGGCTTGCCTTCCTGCCCGCCAAAATGTCATAGTACTCGCGCACGGCGGGGCATTTCATATCTTCGGGAAGATCTTCCCACTTTTTCAGCATGAAAGCATTCCTCTCTGAGGGGCTCAACGTAACGTACGCATTTTAACGCAAAATAGAGCGGCCCCGCAGAGCCGCTCAAAATTTGTATGTTCGCAAAACCTGCCAAATGATGGGGTAATTTGGCAGGTTTTTTGCTGCTAGGCGTTTTCGGCGCTTTCGGCTGCCAGGTCGGCGGCTTCAAGCTCTTCAGCTTTCTTTACACCCAGAACCATTACAAAGCAAATTGCGCAAACGCCTGCTACCAGCTTGCCCACCATAACGGGAATAATCAAAGAAGGCTGCCAGTTAGCAGTGAAGGACAAGTGGTCGCCAAACAGGAAGGCGCAGCACACGGCGAAGGCCATGACGATTACCTTGTCGCGAGCCTTCAGATCCTTGACCATGGCCAGAGCAGCCAAAACGTTTGCGGATGCGGCCAGCAGGCCAGCGGTGGCATCGGAAGACAGGCCAAAGAGCTTGCCCAGCGCACCCAGGGGCTTTGCCAGATAGGTCTTGATGAGCCATACCATGGGGAAAGCACCGCACAGCATCATGCCAATAGCGCCGGAAACTTCCAGAGCACGCATAACGTCGGGATCACCCTCGATGGCAATGATGGGCTCGAAGCCGAAGCTGCCGAAGATGGTGGAGAACAGGCCGGTGAAGTACTCGATGACCACCAGCACGAAGATGAGCTTCAGGGCGCCTTCCATAACACGACCGAACACGATGAAGCCCTTGATCATGGCGTCGGGCTTGAACTTCAGGCCCAAGGCCAATACAACACAGAAGATAATCAGAGGAATCAGGTTTGCGCCAATGGTGCCCCACTGAAGAGCCAGCTGATAGGTGGCATCAGCATTGGTGGAGCAGTAATCGCGAATCATAGGGTTGGAAACAGCGATAATGGCGCTGGACACCAAAACGCCAATAGGAATAGCAAGAAGGCCGCTCATAACGCCCAAAGCCAGGTACTTGCGATCTTTTACTTCCAGCATTTTCAGGGCTACGGGAATGGTGAACACGATGGTTGCACCAGCCATATAGCCAGTAGTCATAGCCATGATCCAGCTTTCACGGGTAGATGCTAGGGCATCAGCCAGCTGATAGCCGCCCATGTCAACAGCGATAATGGTGGTGGCGGCCATTGCGGGGTCAGCACCTACCAAGCCGTACAGAGGGCCAAATACATTGCTTACAAAAGCGGTCAGATAAGGGGCTGCAGCCATGATGCCTGCAACGGGCAAGAAGATGGGACCGATAGAGTCAATGCCAGCCACAAATTCCTGACCCAGTTCGCTTTCGGGCTTAATAATTGATGCCACGCATCCCACTAAGGCGCAAGCCATAATGATGTAAACCACTGCGGTTCCGATGATTTCCATTGATTTCCCTTCGTTTTTTGTTTAGCAGTTTTCCAATGCTTCTTTATTCGTATAGAGCCAACGCAGCTCGCGAAAAATCGCGCGCGTATCGATACCACAAATACAGCCACTCGCCTACCGAATCTCCCTCGGACTCCTTGTACAAAGCCCAGACAAACCAGTAGTAGCCGGAAATAGCCACATATGCCAAACAGTGGCGTTCTTCTTCAAGGGTGGGCTTACGGCCAAAATAGCGAGCAACAATATCTTTTGCCTGCTCAACATCATAGTCGGAACAGCAAATAAAAGTTCCCAGGTCAGAAGCGTAGTCTGACATCGCCGAGTATTCCCAGTCAATAAGGGCCATATAGCCATCTTTCACCAAGAAGTTAGGGGCGTAAAAATCGTTGTGGCATAGGCACAAAGGCACGTTATCCTGGGCAACATATGCAGCAAGCTTGTTGGCGCTCTCGTAGAGGGTGCCAAAGTCTTCAAACTGGGGAAAGGAACGCCCCTGCTTTAGAAGCTCGATGATTTCCACGGCCTTCTCAAACACGTTGAAGGTCCACTGGCTGGAAACACCGCACTGGTGGAGCTTGCGGCCCATAGCGAGGGCCTGGTCAACCTGAGCGTCATTGTGATAGTCAAGTTCATCGCATCCATCGATAAACTTGGAGATTTTCCATCCCTCTTTCGGATCTTGATAAATATAAGTCTCATCAATGCCCAGATCACGAGCGACCTTCTGAGAGAAAGCCTCGGATTCTCTGCAGATAATCCCATCAGTTCCAGCACCCGGGTGGCGATAGACATAGCTCGTACCCGCTACATCAAAACGGAAGCTCAAATTAGTAAGACCAGCCTTGATGGGAACAATATTCACAATTTCTTCGCGCTGGCAGTCAAGCGTAGCGCAGATGTTGTCAATGATGGCGGAATCAACATTGCGAATGAAATCCTGATCGAAATCTCGCAGGTCATTCAGAGAGTCGAACTCATAGATGATGCCCGGCTCATAGGCCCGCATGCTCATATCCAGCTCTTTGATATGATCGATGTAGATGTCTTCCCACAGCTTGCCATAGGTTTCAGGCTTATCGTATTCGGTCTCAAGAATGGAGACGAATTTCTTAGAAAAAGCCTGGTCAAAATATACATGGCCCAGCATTGCATAAGAATCACGACCGCCAATGGTAACCGCGGTAATGCGGTCATGGGAGCCTGTGGTCAAGCAATACTCATCGGTTTCGCCTTCAAAATAATTTGCAGAATAATAGGCATGGTATACGTAAGGCTCAAACACATTTTCGGTGAAATAATCGTCCGAAGAGCAGATGTACGTATTTCCCAGCTTTTCGCGAACCAGCATCAAAGTGGAATTATTGTTGCGCGTTGCATATTCGGCATTGACGCGAATCTTCACGCCAAATTTATCTTCCAGATAGAAGAACGCTTCCTTCAGGTAGCCCACTACCAAGGTGATATCGGTGATGCCCGCTTCCTGCAGCTGGCGAATCTGCCGCTCCACCAGCACTTCGCCCTTGACTCTCAAAAGGCCTTTAGGACGCTCGTAGGAAAAGGGAGCAAATCGCGTGGACATGCCGGCCGCCATAATGATGGCATTTTGCACCTTGTAAGGAGCAAGGGCATCCTTGCCTGCCTGAGTAATCGCACCCGCTTCGACATATCCCTGTTCGGCAAGGCTCTTCAAGGCGTCGTTAACGGATCCCAGGCTAAAACCCGTAGCAGAGGCGTATTGGCGCTGAGATTGAGGGCCTTCAAGCAGACATTCCTTCAAAACTAAGAAATCGCGCTTTGATAGGGACATAGACGGGACTCCTGTTCATTTTTTTGTGCATTAATAGTATATTTCGAACATTAATCCCTGAAGTAAACTTTATGTCAAGAGCGAGTGGAGCATATTTCGATTACTGCATATTTTCTTAACATTAGCGAAATCTATTCTTCCAAAACCTGTTTATAGGCCTCGAAGAGCTGGGGAAACTCTCTTTTTATGCTTACCGGTTCAAAGGAGTCACGTCGTACTACGCAATGAGTGCTGCTACCCGTGAATAAAGGCTTCGAATTCTCAATGTCATCGCCTTCACGGAAAATGGCATAGTTATATACGGTTTTCACAGCCGTCGATCGGGAAACCCAAGTGACCATCACCGCTTTATCGCCATATCGCAAAGGAGAGCCGTAATTAACCTCCAAAGACAAAACCGGCGACATGAATCCTGCATCTTCCATGGTCTGATAAGGAATGCCCAGGGCCTCCAAGAATGCCGTACGAGCATCTTCCATGTAAAGCAGGTAATTGGCGTGATACACAACGCCCATCATGTCGGTTTCGGCATAACGAATGGTAAGCGGGGTTACATTTTTCATAAGCGCTCCTAGTTCTTGTCTCTCATAGAGCAATTGTGTCACAACCGTTGACCAATACTATGTTTCCCTTATGAAAAATACAACTTGTCACCCCCGTATTTATGCATGGCAAAGCCTATACTGAGGATGTATTTTTAGGTTCATTTTTGGAACTCCCCTATTTATCGAGAGGATTATTCATGGGCGGTTTTTTCGGAGCAACGTCTCATCGCGACGTAAGCTTGGACGTCTTCTTTGGCGTTGACTATCATTCCCACCTGGGCACCAAGCGTGCCGGTATGTGCAGCCGACTTTTCGAAGGCGGCTTTGAGCGTGAGATTCACTCTATTGAGAATACCCCGTTCCGCACCAAATTCGAAGCAGACCTTGACCGTTTTTCTGGCTCCGCTTGCATCGGTTGCATCTCCGATAAGGACCCTCAGCCTCTGATTGTCCGCTCTCACCTGGGCGTATTCGCTTTGGCTTTCACGGGCATCATCAACAATAAGCGAGCTCTCACCGATGAGTACCTGTCCGACAAGAGCCATCAGTTCACCGCTATGAGCGACGGCGGCATTAACGACGTTGAGCTCATTGCAGCAATCATCAACCAGAAGGAAACCCTGGTTGATGGCATTCAGCACGTGCAGGACGTTGTAGAGGGCACCGTTACCCTTATCATCCTGCAGGAAGACGGCAACATCATCTGTGCCCGCGACGCCAAGGGTCGTTTGCCCATCCTCATTGGCAAGGACGATGAAGGCTACGCTATTTCTTTCGAGTCTTTCGCTTATCAGAAGCTGGGCTACGTTGACGAGTACGAGCTGGGCTCTGGCGAAATTGTGAAAGTAACCCCCGATGGCTATGAAACCCTCAAGGAAGCTGGCGAAGAGATGAAGATCTGCGCCTTCCTGTGGAGCTACTACGGCTATCCCAACTCCACCTACGAAGGCGTTAACGTTGAGGTCATGCGTTATCGCAACGGCGCTATCATGTCCCGTGATGAAGAAGAAGCCGGCGTTCGTCCCCAGGTTGATTACGTGGCCGGCATTCCCGACTCCGGTCTGCCCCACGCTATTGGCTACGCCCATGATTCGGGCATGCCCTTTGGCCGTCCTTTCGTGAAATACACCCCCACCTGGCCTCGCTCCTTCATGCCGGGTAATCAGGAGTTGCGCAACAAGGTTGCTCACATGAAGCAGGTTCCTGTTCAGGATTTGATCAAGGACAAGAAGCTACTGTTCGTGGACGACTCCATCGTTCGTGGCACCCAACTGCGCGAAACCGTTGAGTTCCTGTACAACAACGGCGCCAAAGAAGTACACATGCGCTCCGCTTGCCCGCCTATCATGTATGGCTGCAAGTACCTGAGCTTCTCCACCAACAAGAGCGACATGGACCTGATTGCACGCCGCAAGGTTCAGGAGCTGGAAGGCGATGAGGGTCAGAAGCATCTGGACGAGTACGCAGACGCTAAGACCGAGCGCGGCAAGTGCCTGCTGAAGAGCATCTGCGACGAGATGAAGTTCGATTCTTTGCGCTATCAGAGCCTGGATGGCCTTCTGGAAGCCATCGGCTTGCCCCCCGAGAAGGTTTGCACCTACTGCTGGAGCGGCAAGGAATAGATTGCTTACTCTTTCAGCGGCGATAGTGGGTGGAGCCCCTTAATCACCCGCTGCCCTCGCAACCTTCGGTTGTAGCGGTCGCTCCTTCATATTTCATCATTACGAAGAGGCCAACAAAAGTAGGCCTCTTCAATTTTTGTATTCAGAGTGATTAGCGGCCTTCGCGCCGCGTGCGAGCGAGCGGGTTCTTGGAGCGCCAAGGTGCCCGCCCAGGGGGAGCCCGTTAGGCGATTTCGGCGGAGCAGATTGGCGGGAAAGGTTCCGCGAGACGAGCTAAGCGGCCTTCGCGCCGCGTGCGAGCGAGCGGGTTCTTGGAGCGCCAAGGTGCCCGCCCAAATCGCCTATGCGTTTGCTCTGATTCGATGGCCCAACATTACCTGCCTCTCAATCTCCTGAATGCTGGGGGGAGTCCAAGTAATAGCATCGGCTCCAGCCTCTATAGTGCGTTTCAGGGCTTCATAGCTCTTACCGCTGGTTGCAATGAGGGACATATGGGGAAACTCGGCGCGAACGGCCGTAACGACGCGGGCGGTTTTGTGCCCCGCCGCAACATTGATAATAGAGGCACCAGCCTCAATACGAAGGCGCGTATCATCGTCGAGGGTGGCAACGGTAAGCACCACGGGAATGCTCACTGCTTCAGTGAGGGCCCGAATATCTGCAGGATCAGTCATCATATTAGCGACAACCGCAGCAGCACCATCCTTCTGTGCGGCTTGAGCTAGGCAAACGCAACGTTGACCAGCGGTAATAGCTCCTGCAACGCCATTCAGAACGGGCTTGCCCGCCCCCTGAATCACCGAGCGATTGATTTCCTCATCGCAAGCGAAGGGATATACGCACAGAACAGCATCTGCGTCGCAATTTCGAATAACCGCCATATCGGTTGAGAACACCAACGACTTCACAAGGGTATCTCCCAACTGAATGCCCGAGCATTGTTGGATAAGCTCGGGGGTCATCAATTCATAGGCATGTCCCTTAGCGCTCATGGCGGCTCCTTAACGAAAAATAGCCAGGATGGCCTGGCTACGCTTGGTAAATGGTGGGCCCACCCGGATTCGAACCGAGAACCAAAGGATTATGAGTCCCCTGCTCCACCGTTGAGCTACAGGCCCGTTGCTTAAAGCATTCTATCATGAAAACAGCCGCCAAAGAGGCGGCCGTGGAAGTTCGTGGCTCCTCGAGTAGGACTCGAACCTACAACCCTTCGGTTAACAGCCGAATGCTCTGCCAATTGAGCTATCGAGGAATGCATTGCGCTTTTCCCTTTGCGCAAGGAAGTATTATAGAGGAATCCAAAAATGACGCAAGAGGAATTTCCAACTTTTTGAAATTATTTGCTCCTTTTCAACAAGAAGCATTGATGGATTTTGCCATTTCTCTGGAAGTCGGCGGGAATGGTCTTTGCGCTGATATCTTCAACCACCAAACCCAGGGATTCAAGGGCTTCAGCGTCAATCTTAAAGGAGCGCAAGTTGCAGGAGAAAAAAACCACACCGTCTTCCGCCAAAACGCCGTTTACCAACCGCAAAAGACCCACATGATCGCGCTGGACGTCCCAAGTGCCCCTCATGGCTTTTGAATTGGAAAACGTAGGCGGATCAACGAAAACCACGTCAAACTTTCGGCCCTTCTTGGAGGCCTCGCGCAACCAAGCCATGGTGTCACCGCGCTCAAAGGAGTGATTGCCGCCCTCAAAGCCGTTCAGCTGCATGTTGCGTTGCGCCCAGTCCAAATAGGTCTGAGAAAGGTCAACCGTTGTAGTGGTGAAAGCGCCACCGGCGGCCGCATGAACACTGCAAGATCCGGTGTAAGCAAACAGGTTCAAAAAGGTTTTCCCCTTGCACAGCTGCCCCACCATGCGACGGGTCATACGGTGATCCAAAAACAATCCCGTATCAAGATAGGCTCCCAGGTCGATTTCAAAGGAAAGACCATACTCAGATGAGGCAAAGGTGAAAGATTCGTCGTTTTCGGCATACTGGGCGCCGCCTTTAGCCTGCTGGCGCACCTTGGCGAATACATCCTCGGGAAGAACACCGCATACCGCGGGAGCAATTGCGCACACGTCCGCAAAGCGGCGACGCGCTTTGTTCTCGTCGATGTTTTTAGGAGCTTTGTACTCAGCAATGTAGAGGAAGCTCTCCCCCTCTTCGGCAAAGTTTCGGAAAGGGTCGACTAGACTGCCAGTGCACTGGTACAGGTCGATGGCTACGGCATAATCGGGCAGATCGGCATCGTAGATGCGATAGCAGGACACGCCCTCTTTAGCGGCCCACTTCCGGCGCTCCTTGAACACCTTGCGCAACCGCGCCGCAAACTGCTCAGACTGCTTGTCGTAAACCTCAATAGAGCAATTGGCGCCCCCATCCAAGCTGGGAACGCCAATCGTGAATTGCGGTTTCTCGGTAATGAGGTTTTCCGCCACGCTTTACTCCTCCAAAAAGCCCTTCAAAGAGCTGGAACGGGAAGGGTGGCGAAGCTTAGCCAAAGTCTTGCTCTCAATCTGGCGAATACGCTCGCGGGTAACGCCAAACTCGCGGCCCACTTCCTCCAAGGTATGGGGATGGCCATCTTCCAGACCAAAACGCAGGCTGATAACTTTGCGCTCGCGCTCAGCAAGCTCATCCAAGACCTCGTTGAGTTTTTCCTTCATAAGCACATAGCTAGCAGCATCAGGGGGAGCAACAGCCGCATCATCTTCAATGAAGTCGCCCAGCTGGCTATCTTCCTCTTCGCCAATGGGAGTTTCCAGAGAAACGGGCTCCTGAGAAATCTTCTGAATCTCAAGAACGCGCTCGGGAGTCATTTCCATACGCTCTGCAATTTCCTCGGCAGTAGGCTCATGACCCAGCTCCTGCAGCAGCTGGCGCTGGATGCGCACCAGCTTGTTGATGGTTTCAACCATATGCACAGGAATGCGGATGGTGCGTGCCTGATCAGCGATAGCGCGGGTGATAGCCTGGCGAATCCACCACGTAGCATAGGTGGAGAATTTGAAGCCCTTCTTGTAATCGAACTTCTCAACAGCGCGGATAAGACCCAGGTTGCCTTCCTGAATCAGGTCAAGGAACAGCATGCCGCGGCCAACATAACGCTTTGCAATGGAAACAACCAGACGAAGATTTGCCTCAATGAGCTGCTGCTTAGCGTCCAGACCAACCTGCTCAATACGGCTCAAGCGGCGCTTTTCGCGACGATCAAGCTCAATGCCCTCTTCTTCAGCCTTGTCCAGTTCGGCGGTAGCTGCAACGCCAGCCTCAATCTTCATTGCAAGGTCAATTTCCTGAGGACCAGTCAGCAGCTGAACGCGGCCAATTTCCTTCAAGTACATACGAACGGGGTCACCGGTAAGCATGGTAACGCCACCATCGCCGCTGCGGTGGTTGCGGGCCTTCACCACGCGACGAGTACGGCCGCCAACCTTGGGCAAAGCAACTTCCGCCACTGCCTTCAGCTCTTCCTCAGGGATGCCTTCCAGCAGCTCTTCATCGGTTTCTTCACCGGGGGTGGGACCATCGGATTTGTCAACTTCTGATGCAACGGCAAGAATGTCGTCGTCTACAGGCATGATGTCGGCGCCTGCATTTGCCTCATCGTCAACGTTCTCCTCAACATTGACGATTGCATTTTCTGCTTCAACTTCCTCAACGGGCTTTGCTGCTTTTTTTGAAACTCTTGCCACGCTCGCGTCCTTTCATTGAGAAATGTGCACAGCAATATAGGCCTAGTTATAGACCTACTTATTCGAATTTTGAATTATAGCAAGTTTTGCGGGTCAACGTCAATGGAAACACGAACGCTATCGCTGGTTTTTCTGCTGCGGAAGAAGGGTTCAAGCAGGCCTGGAAGATCGTATTCGGGACTACACGAAAGCACGATGTGCCAGCGATGCATCTTCTTAAGCTTCGAAAGCACGCACGGGGTTGCAGGCAGCACTGTAACCTCTTCCCTATCCAAAAGCCCCAAAGCCTGATCAAGCTGAATATATAGCTCTTGAGCTGCAGCTTTTACCTGAGATTCGTCTTCGCCCCACACCAGAATGTTTGCCATACGCACATAAGGCGGATACCCCAGAAGTTCGCGCTTGGGAAGCTCATCCTCAAGAAGCAGAGATCGATCATAGTTTTTGGCTGCCTGAATGGCGGGCACCGTTGCATCATAGGTTTGAACGATTACACGGCCCGGCAGATCTGCTCGGCCCGCACGACCGGCAACTTGCTCAATGAGGTCAAAGGTTCGCTCGCCTGCACGATAATCAGGCAGATGAAGTGTGGTGTCTGCGTTGATGACCCCCACCAAGGTCACGTCATCGAAGTCCAAGCCCTTGGCAATCATCTGGGTGCCCAAGAGCACTGCGCGAGAAGCCTGCACAAATTCTTCCAGCAGCTTTTGATGGGCTCCTTTGGTTTTTGTTGTGTCAGCATCCATGCGAATGATGGCCACGTCAGAGAAATCTTCCCCGAAACCGCTGATAAGGGCCTTAAGTTCCGCTTCTACGCGTTGAGTGCCCGCACCAAATTTCTTCAGATAGGGGCTGCCGCACTTGGAGCACGCAGCGGGAGCCAGCTCAGTATGACCGCAGTGATGGCACACGATTTTACCGCCATTTTCGTGATACGTCAGCGAGGTCGAACACGAATCACAGGTAGGCACGAAACCGCAATCACGGCAGAGCAAAAATTTGGCGAATCCGCGCTGATTAAGCATAAGAACCGCCTTGCGACCAGCAGAAAGCTCGTTTTTCAAAGCCTCAATAAGGGGGCGCGAAAACATAGATTTATGACCCACGTTGAACTCATGGGCCATATCCACCACTGCAATCTTAGGCAGTGGCTTTTGGTTTGCTCGATTCTTCAGCGTCACCTGATGCCAGTGGGCATTAGCTTCGCAGGCATGCAGCGCTTCCAAAGACGGCGTGGCCGAGCCCAGCACTACCACGGCACCTTTGCGCCGCGCCTGCCAGCAGGCAATATCGCGAGCATGGTAGCGCGGCTGGCTATCCTGCTTGTAGGAACCTTCGTGCTCTTCGTCTATGATTATGGCGCCCACATTAGGAAGAGGCGTGAACAGAGCGCTTCGAGCGCCCACCACCACACGGGCGGCGCCGCTGCGGATGAAATCCCACTGATCGTAGCGCTCGCCTTGGCTCATGCGCGAATGCATAACCGCAACCTGATTGCCAAATCGGCCGCGAAAACGGGCCACCGTCTGAGGAGTCAGGGAAATTTCAGGGACTAGCACAATGGCGTTCTTTCCCTGATTGAGCACCTCTTCGATAATCCGCAGGTACACCTCAGTTTTGCCCGAACCGGTAACGCCATCAACCAGCACCACTTCGCCCGAGCGACGGTTAAAGGCAGCGGTAATCACATCCAATGCGTTTTGTTGCTCTTCGTTGAGCTGGGGTTTTTCGATATCAACGCGAAAAACTGAACTTTCGGAGGCATCGCTTACGCCACGCATGCGGCGTCTGTTCTCAACCCGCACCACGCCCTTCTTCTCAAGAGCGGAAAGGGCCGAATTCACCGCACCGAACTCGGCGGTGAGCTCGGCCACGCGCACGTCGCCTTTGCGCACGGCTGCCAGCACGGCCTCCTGCTTATAGGAACCCTTACGAGGCACGAAACCTTCTGCCTTGGGGCCAAGAGTGGCCCAGCGGTCATCCACCTCGCCGATAACCGGCTGCTCCAACACCCAGGCCCCCTTACGCTGCACCACCTTGGGAACACCGCCCGGCGGCGTGAACAGGCGCACGCATGAAGAGAGGGGCGCAATGTAATAATGGGCCATAAACTGGGCACAGGCTGCACCGTCTGAATCAAAGAAGGACTGGCTCGCCACCTCGAAGATCTCTTTTATCTTTGTCGGGTTCAGCTCAGAGGCGCGAGGATCCTCTTCTCCGAAGACGTCCAAAACAAAACCCAGGGCGCGCCGGGGTCCAAAAGGAACCACAACGGCACGCCCGATAAGGTCAAGTTCTTCAATTTCTGCAGGCACAGCGTAGGTAAATGCTGCGTCCAGCGATTGAGTGGGGATATCTAGGACAACGGAGGCAAACAATGCCGGACGATCCTATAGACCGCAAGCTGCGCGCAGAGCGTCAACGCGGTCGGTCTTTTCCCAAGTAAATTCAGGCAGCTCACGACCGAAGTGGCCATAAGCAGCGGTCTTCTTGTAGATGGGACGACGCAGGTCGAGGTCGCGAATGATTGCTCCGGGACGCAGGTCGAACACCTTGCTCACTGCTTCTTCGATAGCGGCAACAGGCACATGGTTGGTGCCGAAAGTGTCCACCATAACGGAGATGGGATGTGCAACACCAATGGCATAAGCAATCTGAACTTCGCAGCGATCAGCCAGCTCAGCAGCAACAACGTTCTTGGCAACCCAACGAGCAGCATATGCTGCAGAACGGTCAACTTTGGTGCAGTCCTTACCGCTGAAGGCGCCGCCGCCGTGACGACCCATGCCACCATAGGTATCAACAATGATCTTGCGACCCGTCAGGCCGGAGTCGCCCATAGGGCCACCCACCACAAAGCGGCCAGTGGGGTTCACGTAAATCTCAAGATTATCGGCCACCGTAACGTTCTCGGCCTCAAACACGGGATTAATAACGTTGGCAATCAGATCTTCCATGATTTGCAGCACTTCAACCTCTTCGGCATGCTGCGTGGAAATGAGCACCTTTTCCACCTGGGTGGGCTTGCCGTCAACGTAGCGCACGGAAACCTGAGTCTTGCCATCAGGGCGCAGGTAATCCAAAGTGCCGTTCTTGCGCACCTCGGTCAGACGCTCAGACAAACGATGAGCCAGGTAGATGGGCATGGGCATCAGGGTGCTGGTCTCATTGCAAGCGTAGCCAAATACCATACCCTGGTCGCCAGCGCCAACCTTGTCAATTTCGTCAACGCCTTCGCCATGCTGGGCTTCGTAGCTCTGGTCAACGCCCATAGCAATGTCGGCGGACTGCTCATGAATGGCGTTGATAACGCCACAAGTGTCACAGTCAAAGCCGTACTTGGCACGGTCGTAGCCAATCTCGCGCACGGTTTCGCGCACAATCTGCTGCACATCAACGTAGGCCTCGGTGCGAATTTCGCCGGTCACAACCACCAAACCGGTGGAAGTCATGGTCTCGCAAGCGCAACGCACGTTGTCAACGTTGGCAGGAACGCCCGTAGGAGAAATGTAGCCCTGAGCCTGCAGCTCGATTTCCTTTTCCAGAATGGCATCCAGAATTGCGTCGGAAATCTGGTCGCAAATCTTGTCAGGATGACCTTCGGTCACGCTTTCAGACGTGAAAAGATAAGATGAGTGTTCTTCAGTCATGAGAAAACCTCCTTCATCGGTGTTGGCCGGACCACCATAGCTCTTGCCTGGTTGGTGTCGGGATCACGGAGCCAACTCTCTCCCCCGACTCTGGATAATGGATGTCGCTTGATACGCGACTATACAGCTTGAGAATAATAGCATTTAGAGAGCGAAAAGCAAGGGGCGCCCGCAAGACGCCCCTGATAATTCGTAAAACAACCTTTAAATGCGATAACGAGGATCTATCTCCTGCAGCTCGACAAAAGAATCAATCTCAGCCACGTCATCGAAGGTGCAAGGCACAATGGCCAAATGGTAATTATCGTGGCGAATGCAGCAGGGCACATCATCCCAGAAGCGCTGCTTGGTGGCGTCGTCGGCATCAAAGCATTCAGGCAGGTCAACAGCTAGTTTTGCGCCATCTTCCGCAGTCCAATAGCTAATACCGTACATGTGATAGCAGTTGGTGCCGCCCTTGTGCAGGTCCATTATGCGGCCATCGGTCACGTCAAAACACCAGTCAGGGGTCTGCTCCACCGACACGCCCATGTAGCACGACTGATAGCGATACTTCTTCAGAAGGCTCGGGTTGCTCAAGAACAAATCGCTCTCGAACACATAGGCGTTCTGGAAGCATTCCTTGGCCACGCAGGCAGACGAGATATTGTTGGTGGAATCATAGATAGGGTTTTCCAGAAGCGTGATCATAGGATAGTCAGCCTTCAGAAGCTGAAAACATTCCTTCAGGTAGCCCGTAACAATATAGATTTCTTGCACATCAATGGCCAGCAACGCATCAAGAATGGTGGTGATGATGCGGCGTCCGTTCACGTTTACCAAAGGCTTGGGCGTATTCAGGGTAATAGGAAGCATGCGGCTGCCAAAACCGCTGGCCAAAAGCACGGCGCGCTTGGCGCGATAGGGCTCCAAGGCCTCCAGATCTTCGGCGGTGGCGCTGCCGTTTTCGTATTTTGCGTTTAGCTCTTCGAACTGCTCAAAAGTCAAAGACACAACAAATTCCTTTCAAAAATCCTGCCAAATGATGGGGTAATTTGGCAGGTTTATACACCCAAAACGGTGCAGGCCGCAACCATGTCCACGAAGAAGGTGGATTTAGTACATTTTCTCAGCAGCCTCAGTGAACTGCTTGGCAGCGCGATACCAAATGTAAAGCCACTCTCCCACAGGGTTTCCCATGGCCCCCTTATACATGGCCCACACGTACCAGTACCAGCCCACCAGGCCCACGGCAGCCAGGCAGTGCCTCTGCTCCTGCTCCGTGGCGGGGCGCCCGTAGTACAGGGGCAGGATGTCCAGGGTCTCCTCAATGGTGTAGCCGCTTCCCTGGGCCACGAAGTTGCCCAGGTCGCAGGCGGCGTCGCCCATGGCCGCATACTCCCAGTCGATGAGGCGCATCTCGTCGCCCTTCACCAGGAAGTTGGGGCCGTAGAAGTCGTTGTGGCACAGCACGGGCTCCCCCGCCTCCTGGTGCATCTTGTCGGCGATGTCGCCCACGCGGGCGGCCAGGGAGTCGAAATCGCGGGGCAGCGGGTATTTCATCTCGCGGAGGATGCGGATAATGCTCAGGCCCTCGTGGTAGAAGTCAAAGGAGTACGGACTCTGCTTGCCGGAGGTGTGCAGCTGGCGCGCCATCTGCAGGGCGCGAGCTACCTGCTGGCGGTTGCCGTAGTCCAGCTCGGCGCAGCCCTCGATGTAGCGGCTGATCTTCCAGCCCTCCTGGGGGTCTTCGTAGATGAAGGTGTCGTCCAATCCCAGCTCCTTGGCCACCTGCAGGGCGAAGGCCTCGGCCTTGCGGTTAACAATCTCATCGGTGCCCGTGCCGGGGTGGCGGTAGATGTACTTCACGCCCTTGGCGGAGAACAGGGTGCTCAGATTGGTGAGGCCCGCCTTCACCGGCTCTACATCGGAGATGTCATCGCGGGTGCAGCTCAAGGTGTTGCAGATGTTGTCCAGGATGTGGCTGTCCACGTTGGCGAAGAAGTCGCGATCGAAGGCCACCAGGTCGGTCACGTAATCAAATTCGTAGATGGTCTCTTTCGGGTAGGCTTTCACGTGGATATCCAGTTCGCCAATATGGTCGGACATAATATCGTCCCATAGCTTGCCCTTAATGGAGGGCTCATCGTATTCGTCCTGGATAAACCCGAGAATCTGCTGAGAAAGCCCCTTATCAAAGTAGGCGGGGCCCACGAAATACAAGCAGTTTTCGCCAGAGCGAGAAATTTTAGTAATCTTGCGGGAAGAGTCTGCGGTAAGCACGTACTTCTTTTTGACGCTTTCGCCGGGCACTGCGGAAAGATAGGGGCGATATACATAAGCATTGAAGGGGTTTTCGGTGTAATACTCGTCGGAGCAGCAGACGTAGGTATTGCCCAAAACTTCTTTGGCGCAATACAAAGAAGCGTGGTTGCCGCGCTCGGCGTAGAGGGGGTTCACCACAATTTTTACGCCCAGCTCATCTTCCAAATAGAAGAAGGTCTCCTTCATGTAGCCAACAACCACCGTGATGTCGCTGATGCCCGCCTCTTTGAGCTGACGGATGAGGCGTTCAATGAGCACTTCACCTCGCACTTCAAACATTGCCTTGGGCTTTTCGAAAGACAGCGGTGCAAAGCGCGACGCCATACCCGCCGCAAGAATTACGGCATTTTGAACGCGATAGGGCTCTAAATCCTGCATGCCTTCCTGGGTCACCTGCATATCCTGTGAAAGCAGTCCTTTAGTTTTCAGACCCTTAATCACGCCGTTGACGGTTCCCAGCGACAATCCAATAGCCTGTGCGATCTGCCTTTGAGTCTGAACCAAACCTTGACGAAGCTCATTAAGCACACGAAACTCGTTAAAGGTAACCATGAATGCATATCCTTTCCTGATACATGCACACGATTGTTCATAGTGCAATATATATTCTATGTTCATTGAACTCAAGTTTTTCAACTCGCCTGAACACTAACCCACAAAAAGCCCATGAGCATATGTACCGTTGCCCAATTACTGCACCGCATGGGGCCTTTTACCCCTGTCGACAAGGCTTTTCGCGTAAAATAGCTCTTATCAAAAATCGCTTAAAATACCCTGTAAAAGGAGCATCCCATGGCAACAAACGCCCAGCTAACCGACGAGTATTTGCAGATCATCCGCGACCTTGACGGTGACGTTGAGGGCCGCAAAGTAGCAGCCGAGTACATGGCCCAAAGCACCGCCATCGTGCATCACCAGCATGTAGCTTGCTCTTATGTGCCCCGCCTGTTTAACCGCGAGACCTACGATGTCATGAAGAGCACCTCGGAAACCGCCCACCGTATTCTGTGCAAGGTTATCCAGCGTTATCTGGACGACCCTGATTATCGCCAGGTGTTCGATTTCGACCCGCGCCTAGTTGACCTTATCCTTTTGCCTCGCGGCTACAAAGACCTGCTTCCCTTTGCCCGCGTGGACACCTTCCTGAACGAAGATACGGGCGAGATTCGCTTCTGCGAGTTCAATGGCGATGGCTCCTCGGGCATGAACGAAAACCGCGAAATCACCCTGTCCATCACCCGCACCCCCGCTTTTAAGCAGTTCATCGCCAATGGTCACCGCATTGAAACCTGCGAGCTGTTCCAAAACTGGATTCATCGCTTCATCGACATCTACGAAAACTCCGAGCTGGCCGTGAGTAAGCCTCGCTTCGCCATTTGTGACTACCTTGAGAACGGCGTTGTTGACGAGTTCCACCTGTTTGCCGACCAATTCACCCGCAAGGGTTATCCCTGCGTTGTTGCCGATGTGCGCGACCTGAAGTTCGATGGCGAAGTGCTGCGCGACAAGGAAGGTAATCGCATTGACGCCATTTGGCGCCGTTGCGTGACTAACGATGTCATTGAATACTGGGATCAGTCCCAGGACCTCATTAACGCCGTGCGCGCCCAAAAGGTATGCCTCATTGGCAGCTTCGCCGGCCACGTGGTGCACGACAAGCAAATTTTCAGCGCACTGTACGATACGCGCACTCAGGCATTCCTTACCGACGAGGAAAACGAATTTGTAAAGCGTACCGTTCCCATGACCACTTTCCTGGACGATGAGCACATCAACCTGGAGGAAGTTCGCGCCAACAAGGACGCTTGGATTATCAAGCCCACCGACGCTTATGGCGCACAGGACGTATATGCCGGTTGCGGCCAGACCCAGGAGCGCTGGGAAGAGCTGCTAGCAAAGTTCGCAAACAACGCCGCAGGTCAGCCCTTCATCATCCAGAGCTACGTTACCCAGTTTAAGACCCTGACGCTGCCTCCCGAAACCCCCGAAGACCTGGAGGGCGGCAAGACCGCTTTCGAGCCCGCCTGGTACAACAACCTGAACGGCCTGTACTTGTACAACGGACAGTTCATGGGCGTCTTCAGCCGTCTGGGACCCCGCGCCACCATTTCCAAGGACCAGGCCGGCATCACCAGCGCCACCATTTGGGTTGATTGCGGCGACATTTTTGCGCCCGAACTACCCGACCGCGGTTGCGGCTGCGACGGTAGCTGCTGCTAATTGTTAATAAACGACCAGTTAATTCGTGAACAATGAAGAAACTAATCAACGCAGGAGCCACTATTGTGGCAATTATTTGCCTGGCTATCACTTTTGTGGCGGCCGGGTTTTTGGCGTGCGCGGGAACTTCGCTTCCCACACGTCTTCTGGCTAACGCCACGGTGACTGACGGCATCTCCCCCTACACCCACAACGAGCTCGTGGAAATGGCAGTGGAGATTCGCGACTACTCCTTCGGAAGCCACAACGCGGAAGCGCTTGACGCCAAGATGGATCAGCTGCTAGCCCAAGCTCAAGCCGATGGACGCGCGCCTCAAAACGCACGCGGCGAGGAGTATCGCCTGGACGCTGCAGCCATCAGCCACTTGGATGACTGCTACCACATCCTGGAAATGGTGCGCATCCCGCTCATCGTCATTGCCGTGCTGGCCATTGCCGCCGCAGCTCACGTGCGCGTGCGCATAAGTCGCAAAGCCTTGGGCACCGTCCTCGTGACCACTAGCGCTTTTCTGATTGCTGCCTTTCTCGTAGCAGGCGGCGCTGCCCTCATGGATTTCGAAGGCTTCTTCGGCCAGTTCCATCAGTTGTTCTTCCCCCAGGGAAACTGGGTGTTCTGGTACAAGAGCCTGCTCATTTGCAGCCTTCCAGAAGGTTTTTGGGTGGGAATGGGCACTATCTGGTTCGCAACTACCCTTCTTCTCTCTATACTGTCTGTTTGCGTTGGTTTGCGTCTTCGCAAGCCCCGTCGTAGAAATAACGCTTCCAGCGTTCGCTTCAATAGATAAGGAACTAGCATGACTGAAACTCCCAAGGAAGTGCGTGTGCGCTTTGCGCCTTCGCCCACCGGCCGCCTGCACATTGGCGGCGCCCGTACCGCCATTTACAACTGGGCCTTCGCCCGCGCCAACGGCGGCAAGTTCATCCTGCGCATTGAGGACACCGACCCCGAGCGCTCTACGGAAGAGAACACCCAGGTCATCCTTCGCGCCATGCGTTGGCTGGGCCTTGATTGGGATGAAGGTCCCGAAGTAGGCGGTCCTTACGGCCCCTACACCCAAATGCAGCGCATGGACACCTACACCGAGGCCTTGGAGCAGCTGAAGGCCGCAGGCGCTGCCTACCCCTGCTTCTGCACCAAGGAGGAGCTGGATGCCAAACGCGAGGCTGCCAAGGCTGAGCAGGGCGGCTACGACGGCTACGACCGCACCTGCCGCTCCCTTGACCCTGAGGTTGCCGCTGCACGCATCGCCGCAGGTGAGCCCCATGTATGGCGCCTTGCTGTGCCCGAGAATCACGGCCCCATCGAGTTTGATGACGCCGCCTTCGGCCACTGCAGCTTCCCCGGCGACTTCGTCGACGACCTGATTTTGGTGCGCACCGACGGCTCCCCCACCTACAACTTCGCTTGCGTGGTTGATGACTCCAACATGAAGATTACCCATGTTGTTCGCGGCGCCGACCATCTGAACAACACCCCCAAGCAAATCCTCATCTACGAGGCATTGGGAAAGCCTATTCCCCAGTTCGCTCACCTGAGCATGATCTTGGGCGCCGACGGTCAAAAGCTGTCTAAGCGCCACGGGGCCACCAGCGTTGAGGAGTATCGCGATCGCGGTTATCTGCCCGACACCATGGTGAACTTCCTGGCTCTGCTAGGCTGGTCCCTGGACGGCGAAACCACCATTATCCCCCGCGACATGCTCTGCGAGAAGTTCAGCCTGGACCGCATCACCAAGAAGAATGCCGTGTTCGATGAAACCAAGCTGGACTGGATGAACGGCGAATATATCAAGACCATGGGCGCTGCCGCCTTCGTTGATGCAATCGCCCCCTTCATGATTGAAGCCGGCTTCGTCACCGCTGAAGACATTGCCGCCCGTCATGAGTGGTACGAGAAGCTGTACCCCATTTTAGCCGAACGCGTGAAGCGCTTCTCTGAGGTTCCCGAGAAGATTGCCTTCATGTTCGATGGCGCCAAGGTGACCTTGGACGAGAAGTCAGTGCAGAAGAACCTGCTGAAGGAAGGCTGCCGAGCCGATGAAGTCCTGCGCGAAGTTCGCGCCATTATGGCTGATGAGAGCATTGAATGGGCCTGCGACCCCTTGCAGGACACCGTTGGCACTCTGGCCGAAAAGCTGGAGCTGAAGAACAAGTTCGTCTTCCAGCCTGTGCGCGTAGCCGTCACTGGCACCCAGGTTTCCCCCCCGCTGTTCGAGTGCATTGAGATGATGAAGCGCGAAGATATCGTGGCTCGCATTGATTACACCCTGGCTACCGTCTTTGGAGACGAACAGTAATGCTGGTTACCGATCTTTCCGCTGAACCCACCCTGGAAGAAGTGGCCGAGGCCTTTGCTGCTGACAAGTTTGCCACCGAAGCATGCAAGTGCGTTGTATTGGAAGCTTCCAAGGGTCATGCAGTTTGCGAATTCACTATCGAAGACGTTCATCGCAACGGTTTTGGCGCCGTTATGGGCGGTGCCATTTTTACTCTGGCAGACTTCACCTTGGCCATTGCCTGCAACATCGGCGAAGCTCCCACGGTGAGCATCAGCAATACTATTGAGTATCTGAGCTCTTCTCGTGGTACCAAACTCATTGCCGAGTGCAACGTTGACAAGTCGGGCCGCAAGGTTGGCTTCTATACGGTAGACATCAAGGATGACCTGGGTAAAAGCATCGCTCGCATGGTTGCCACCTGCAGCCGCTAATTCGTTCCCGTACAAAACAAAGGCCGCCATTATTGGCGGCCTTTTTTATGCTCAATTACCTGGCAATTTAACAGATTATAAGAAACGATAGCACCAGCCAATGCTTGGATAAGGCCGGGATTGGTGCCCAGCGCGGGCGCATAGGTAAAGCAACCTGGTCATTACCGCAAACCAGTCGGAAAATATGACGCAGGTCTATATCCACCTCAATGGCGATTTCCAGATTATCGGCAACAGAGCCAGGGCACACCACGCATACATCGTGTACGCCCTCATCGGCTATCTCATGAAGCTGATGGTCCGATAGCGGCTACACTCTAAACTTCAGCACAATTCGCCTAATGGCGCCTTTCCCACCAGGTGAAAAGCGCGGGATATCCCACCACGCCCACCAGCACAATGAGGGCGTATTTGAAATAGCGGCCCAAGCCCTCGCCCAAAAGCGGCTGCAGCAGGAAGGTTCCAAAAGCATAAGCGGCGCCCAGCAAGACGCAGCCAACCACCACGCGCAGCACGCGAGTTTTCACCGATCCCTCAACAGAGAACCTTATCAAGTGCCGCTCAAGGGGCCATGCGATGCTGAAGCCAAAAAGCGCGCCAAAGCTCTCGTAACAATCTTTGAGCATTTCGTGGCCGTTGACCAGGATATTTCCGGCTGCATCGTAATCAACGGGATACGACTTGAAGTAGCAAATTATCATAAAACCGATGCTAGCAGCAAAGAAAACCGCCGACGCTATCAGGTCATAGTGAGGCTTTTTCTCAACCACATGCAGCACCCAGTTGGTAGTCAGCATAGTTACTACGCCGAGCGCCATTGAGAGCAAAACGTCATAAGGAGTGTGGCAGCCCAACCAATTGCGCGAAAAAGCAACCAGCAAAATGGCGAAGACACATGCTGCTACCAGGCCTTTTCTCTTCTTGAACCAAATGGCGAAACCGCCAAAAAAGCCCGTTGCAATAGCGGTATGGCCGCTAGGCATGGAATAACCAGTAGCCGTAGGCAACGCCGCCTCATAGGGGTGAATGCGCGCATCCAGAATCCACGGCCGATACACGCACAGTATGTTTTTCACCATCTGGTTTATAGCCGCGCACGCAATATAGCAGCTCATGACCAGGTAGCCGCCACGCTTGCTAATGGACCAGAAAATGATCACGCCAATGAAGATGGGCAGCGGGCTGGCGATGAAATCAGACACCAACATTATGAATGTATTCATAAAATCAGGAGCTGCTTCACGCGCTTCTTGCAAGGCCAGCAAATATTCCACGGAAACGCCTCCTACCAGTTGTGTCTACGATGAATGGTACGGGTGGTCATATTACGTCGCTCAGCTGCCGTACGGCTAGCGCTAGTGCGGCTTGAGCTGGTGCTTGAGCTGGACGAGCTCTTCCGAGCAAAGGAATTATGACCAACACCTTCCTTTGCGCGGGTGGTTGGCCTCGGCGTTACAGGAGCAGCCTTGGGCTTTGGAGCAGGCTTTTCGCCTTCTTGAAGCTCAAGCGACTCCAAAAACGCGCTCAGCACGCCCAACGGCGTATCTTCATCACCAAGCTTGAAGTATTTCATAGGAACCGAAAGGCGCTTCTTCTCGGGGATATATTTGCCCCCAGCGCGGCGCAATTCAAGGGACTTTTCCCTGGTCACCGCCACGGGCTCAATGGTCAACTTGCCACCGGCAACAACAATGCTCTTAATATCGTGTTCATTGCAATATGCCTTCACCCGCGTCTTCAAGAACAGGTTGCGCGCCTCAACGGGCATATCGGGGTGCTTACCTTCCAGGTCTTCCTGAATGGCCTGAGCCTGCTCAACGGTAGCCGCACTGGCAATGCGCCTGTACCACAGCACGCGCTCATCCACATTAGGAAGATAATCGTCAGACAAATACGTTTTGCCAGGAATATTCACGGTAATATCGCTAAGGGCCGGAGGCAAAACCACCTCTCCCCCGTCGCTTGCGGTTCCCGTGCGAGCCTCAAGCACCGCCTGGCCCAGCATCTGGGCAAACAGGTCGAAACCCACGGCGCTCATTTGGCCGCTTTGTTCCGCGCCCAAAATGTCACCAGCGCCGCGAATCTCCAGGTCACGCATGGCAATGCGCATACCGCTGCCCAGTTCCTGATGCTCGTTAATTGCCAGCAAGCGCGCTGTTGCCTCTTCTGTAAGCACCACTTTCTCAGGGTACATGAAGTAGGCGAACGCCTGAACGCTCGAACGACCCACGCGGCCCTTTAGCTGATACATTTGAGCCAAGCCCAAACGCTGGGAATCCTCGATGATGAGGGTGTTGGTATGGGGATTGTCGATGCCGCTTTCGATGATGGTGGTTGCCACCAATACGTCCAGCTCTCCTGCGGCAAATTCCTCCATGACGCTTTCCAGCTGCTCCTTGGTCATCTGGCCATGAGCCACGCCAACACGGGCCTCACCTGCGGCTTCGCGTACGCGCTCCACTGCATCGTCAATGGTGCGCACGCGGTTGCTTACGTAGTACACCTGACCACCGCGAGCCAATTCATAGCGAATTGCTCCAGAAACCACATCAGGATCCCATTCGCCCACGTGCACCTTCACGGGCCGGCGGTCATCAGGAGGCGTGAGGATAACGCTCATATCGCGCACGCCGCTCATGCTCATCTGCATAGTACGGGGAATGGGCGTTGCAGAAAGGGTAAGCACGTCAACCGATTCGCGCAGGTTCTTGAACTGCTCCTTGTGACCCACGCCGAAGCGCTGCTCCTCATCGATGATTACCAGTCCCAGGTCGTAGGGGTTTACATCGCGAGAAAGCAGGCGATGGGTTCCCACCAGCACCTCCACAGTGCCATCGGCAAAGCCCTTCAGAGCCTCACGTTGCTGCGCAGCCGTGCGGAATCGGGAAAGTACCTCAACGGTAATGCCAAAGGGCTCAAATCGCTCCCTAAAGTTAGTGTAGTGTTGCTGCGCCAAAATGGTTGTGGGACACAGCACCATGACTTGCTTTTTATCTTGAGTCGCCTTAAAGGCCGCACGGAGGGCCACCTCGGTTTTGCCAAAGCCCACATCGCCGCAGATCAGGCGGTCCATGGGTCGCCCGCTCATCATGTCGGTCTTCACGTCTTGGATAGCAGCTAGCTGGTCGGGAGTCTCAGTATAGGGGAAGGAATCTTCCATCTCTTGCTGCCACGGTGTATCAGCGCCAAAGCGGAAGCCCGGTGTAGCAGCACGGCGCGCATACACATCCACCAGGTCAAAAGCCAACTTTTTCGTTGCCTTGCTGGCTTTGCGCAGCGCGCGCGACCAGTCGCTGGTGTTCAGGCGGGTGGGACGCGGCGTGCTTCCTTCAGGGCCCACGTAGCGGGTCACGCGGTCAAGCTGCTCCACGGGCACGTACAGTTTGTCGCCCTCAGCGTATTCCAACAGCAAGTAGTCGCGCACGCTACCGTCAATTTCGCGGCGGGTCAATTCAGAAAACAATGCCACACCGTGCACCGCATGCACAACGTAGTCGCCCGGCTTATAAGGAAACGTGATTTCGGTAATGTCAATTTTTCGCGCCGCAGAGCTTACCGAACGAGCGCCCTGGGTGTCAGCAATAGAAACCAGCGCAAGCTTGGCCTTGGGAAACACCATGCCAAGGGGAATTTCTGCGTCAATAATGTTCACCACACCAGCACGCAAGCGGCGCTTTGCCTGCTCTTCCCCATCAAGTTGCCACTCCAGCACCTCATGGATAGGAAGGCCTTCATCCACGAAGTCAAGTTCCATCTCTTTTCTCACCTGGGCATTTGCAGCCGCAAACACTACCATGAAATCAGCGTCCAGGAAATTGCGCAGACGCCCCATAAGCCTGCCGCCCTTGCCCGCCACATCGGTGCGCTTTACGGGCAGCTCTTCATCAACCGACTTGCCAATACCCATGAGCGATAGATAGGTGGCGCGCAAACCCGCTCCAAAGTTCAGTTGCGTAGGCGGCGCAAAGAGATTGTCAACCGCAACACCGCAGCCATCCACTTTGGCGCATGCCTCATCGTAGGCATGTGATGAGTCATCAAACAGCGATTTGGGCTCAACCAACGCCGTAAGGGTATCGGGGCCCGCGTAATCGCCCAGAGTAGACGTCTCTTCATACAGAAAAGGCAGCAACAAGTCGGAATGGGGAAAGCGCACACCGCTTTCCATGTTTTCCAGGTATCCCAGCAGCTCTCTCATCTGGGAATTCGTCTTCGCCAGCGATTCCAGAGCTTTCCGCGCGCGACGAAATGCCTTAGCATCGGCGGCATATTCAATGACGGGGAAAATTTCAACCGCTCTTAATGAAGATATGGTTTGACCTGTGGTGGGAACAATGCGGCGAATTTCATCAATCTCATCGCCAAAAAAGTCAACGCGCACGGGATACTGCAAATTGCCGGGATAGATGTCAATAGTGCCACCATGAACCGCGAAGGTACCCTTGCCGTCCAACTGATCTCCCGCGTTCTCGTATCCGCGCTCAACCAGATAGCGCGGCACATCTTCATAGCTTTCCAGGCCGGCCACAACACCATCGGACAAGTCGTCGCCGCAACGCAACACCAAAGGATCACAGGCGTGGGCATTTGCGGGTGGAAGCAAGCGCGTCAGAGCGCGTGCAGAAGCCACCACAACGCAAGGCTTGGCGGTGCGCAAAGCATAGGCTGCCTCCATACGTCGAGCGCAAAGAGCCAGGTCAGGGCCTTTTGCGCTCCCTGGATAATCGCTACGCTCCATAAAGCGCAGAACTTTGTCTTCACCCAAATACGATGCAACCGAGCGCGCAAAGCCAAGAGCGGCCTCTTCACCGGCAATAACCACCAAGGTTGACTGGGGCTTACGAGCAAACTGCATAGCAACCATAAGCGGGCGCGCCGAAGAAGCCACGCCTAAGGTAGCATCTTCGCCTCTATCCAGTTTGTCCCAAAAGCCCTTCAAGGCCTCCGTTCGCTCAAAGCGAAACACCAGCGAATCAATAAGCACGCGCGAACCTTCCCGTTGCCGTAAACCTGCCAAATGATGGGGTAATTTGGCAGGTTTTCACTTAAAACACGAATAGCCGCAAAATTTTTGCGGCGAGATTTTCTCATTGCGGTATTCTACCAAAGACAGCAACACTAGGCACGGGGGACCCATGGCAAGAGAATCAAAAGCAAATAAAAAGGCACGAGCCCTTGCAGTTTACCAGCAGATGGAAGAGCGCTACGCAGATGCGCAGTGTGCCTTGGACTTTGGCGGAGACCCTTTCCGTCTAACCATTGCCACCCTGCTTTCGGCCCAAACAACCGACAAAAATGTGAACAAAGTGACCCCAGAGCTGTGGCGACGCTACCCCACTATTGAAGCATTAGCATCTGCGCAGCTTTCCGACGTTGAAGAAATCATCCATTCCCTTGGGTTCTTCCGTAGCAAAGCGGCCAATTGCATCAAGTGCGCCCAGGGAGTGCTGGACCTCTACGATGGTCAGGTGCCTCGTACCATCAAGGAGCTTACCAAGCTGCCCGGCGTTGGCCGCAAAACTGCCAACGTGGTGCTTGCAGAAGCCTTCAATATCGCTGAAGGCATTGCCGTGGACACTCACGTATTCCGCATTGCCCACGTGCTTGGCTTTTCCAAGGGAGACGACCCCATTGCCGTCGAAAAAGATCTTTGCGCGCTCTATCCTCAAGAAATGTGGGCTAACATAAACCGCCGCTGGGTGCTGTTTGGGCGCGAAATCTGCATCGCACGCCGTCCCCAATGCGATAATTGCCCCCTAGCAGCCCACGGACTGTGCCCGAACGCTCCAAAACAATAGAACGCCGCCTATTTGCACTACATGCTTTCAGGGTGTTTTCAGACTTTTCTGTACCATAGATTACGTACAAATAAAGCTGAAAGGATTTCGTGTGGCCAACGAAAGTGAAAATATTGAGCCCAATGCAATAGAGAGCACCAAAAGAAAACACCCGCAAGAATATAACGCCATTTACACCTTGGTTGACATGAAGGCGAAGCCTAACACCCTTGCCCATTGGGCTGTCCACATTGTCATGGCGATCATTATTGCTATTTTCTGCTTTATGACCTTTACCGCCACAGGCAAAATCATTCAGCGATATGGATGGAGCGAAGGCATCGATATCACCAGCACCTATCAGGACCACGAGTGGGAGCAGGTTGGTCTTAATCTGGAATACTATGCTTATTATTACGACATGTATTACCAGCACTACGATTCATACACCGACCAATACCAAGCAATGGACATATCAAGCATGAAGGAGCTTATGGACTCCATGTACGAAAGCATGGCTGATTACATAGCATCGAACGGACAGGTTCAAACACTTGAATAAACACAGAGATCAGCATCTCAGGATGTCTACCTTTTTAAAGAACGCCTAAGCCTTCCAGCAAGATTTTGAGACCAATGCAAATGAGCACGATGCCGCCCACAACAGTGGCCGGACGCTCATAGCGACTACCAAAGGTGTGTCCGATGGCAACACCCGCCAAAGAGATAACGAACGTGGTTACACCGATAAGCGATACCGCTGGCGCCACATCTACCTGCAAGAATGCAAACGTTATACCTACTGCTAGAGCATCAATGCTGGTAGCAATTGCCAGCATGAGAAGCTCCTTGAAATCCAGCTTGAAGGAGTCATCGTCTTCTTCATCCTCTTCGCCGCGGATAACGTCCCAAAGCATCTTGCCGCCGATAAAGGCCAGCAAGGAAAAGGCAATCCAATGGCTATACGATGCAACCAAGCTGGCGAATTGAGTGCCCAAAGCCCATCCCAGCGTCGGCATAAGAGCCTGAAAGCCGCCAAAGAACAGGGCAATGATCGCTGCATGCTTCATACTCAGCTTGGGCATAGCAAGGCCCTTGCACACAGAGACGGCAAATGCGTCCATAGACAAGCCCACGCCTATCAAAAACAGCTCAAAAAACGCCATATCAAAAACCTCTACGGTATTAGCCGGTCTTCCTCGAGGGTGAAGAAGCCCTCCTTTTGCAAATCAAAAAGCAAGCCCTTAAAGTATTCGCTATCAACGGCATCACGGCCAGCAGCAGCTTCAAAAGCATTGAGGCCATCAAGCACTTCCCGGACAGAAACACCAGGGCATGCCAGAACCAAGCGCACAATCTCGGCGCGCTTTTGTCGGCGAGAGCCCTCGAACTTGCTCTGGCGATTGTACTCCTTGCTTCGGCGGCTGGGATTAGAAACCGTAGCTTTCAGATGCGCGCCATAATCCAGCAAGGCGTAATACCAGCTGCGAACGTTTTGCTGCGGGCACGACTCTTGCACCAGTGGGGCAATCACCTTATCGGATACCCCTTCTTCGTCGGGGAAAAGCTCATGGAGAAACACTGTGCGCACATTGGTTTCCAGGTACAAACCCGGCTCATTGTAGGCAAAGGCACGCACGCCCGCTGCCGTGGCAGGCCCAATTCCCGGCAACGCTAACAGGGCATCCAGCTGACGGGGAATACATCCATCGTAGTTAGCCGCACAGGTATCAGCGCAGCGCTTTAGGGCCAAGGCACGACGATTGTATCCCATGCCCTGCCACTCATCAACGATATCGCTAGTTGAAGCACTAGCCAAAGCATCAACCGTGGGAAAACGATGTAAAAACCGTTCCCATCGGGTAAGTACACGGGCCACCTGAGTTTGCTGCAGCATGACCTCTGAGACCAAAATCTCATAAGCATCGCGCGTGTTACGCCAAGGCAAATCACGGTACAGCTCTTCGCCTTTTTTCCGTATAAGGCTGCAGAAGTCCTCTTTACTCAGGGGCAGATTCGCCTGGCTCCAGCTCATCAAAGTCCTCCCCCAGCAAATCGGCCACATTTTGCGCCCCTTCGAAGCTCAGCAGCGCATCAAGATCATCCAGCTCATGACGGAAGTCTTCAACTGCCTTGTTCTCCAGATTCTTATACTCATCGGACTCAAGGGGCTGATAGGCAGCGAGCTTCTCGCAAATCAGACCCGTATGTACCGGTTCGTACACGCGGGAGACCAGCGAGGCTTTGTAGCAGGTATCAATGGCTTCACGGGCCGCCATATAGATGTCAAAACGGGGCAAACCCTTAGAATAGGCAACCAGGGTGTCAAGGTCGGCTTCTGCAAGGGAGGGATGCTCCACCATCAAGGCCTTCCACTGAGAGGCGCGCTCGGCTTCGGTGGGATACTCGATATCAACCATGGTGAAGGGATCCAACAAATCCAAAAGGAAGCCATCAATAGCGCCATCGGCAGAGCACGAGGCCAGCACGTACACCTCAGGGTTTTCCACCGCTGATCGAATTAGGCGAATAGCCTCGCGGACGCCCTTATTGCTGTGTTGATCGTTGCCTTGGCCGCAGCCTTTGCAACCTTCTTCCTGGGCAAGCAGATGGCCCCACAGGTCAATATCCTCCAGAACCAAGACGCCTTGGCCCTCAATCTCGTTTTTCGCTGCGTTCAAACGAAGACCTTGGCGGGTCTGGGCGAACACGCAAAGCACCAGATTGCCCTGAGACCCTTCTTCAACATGAACGCGCAAACCAGGAGTCCCCAGCTCACCAAAGGTGGCATCCATAAAGTGGCTGGCATCCTCGCGGGCGGGAGAGCGGAAAATGAGGGTATCGCAGATGGGCATACCATGAAGACCATGCTTTTCGTTAAGCAAGGCGATAAATTCCTTGAATTCAGGGTCGCGGTCAACGCCAATGCCAAAAGCCTGCATCTTTTCAATGACGCGCTCAAATCCAGCCATATCATCATAGGTCAGACGATCTTCTTCAATGGCGGGACGTTGCTGCCCCATGGGCGGAAAACCAAAACCAGCCATGGCATTTCCGGCGCCCTGCAACAAATGGTTCAAAAACGGCGGCACATTCTGCGCGCTATTAAATGCCGTAAGATTTATTTGAGGGCCGCCAGCAGGTGCAGTCTTCTTAGGCTCCACTGCCTGTTCATCTTTTTCCTCATGGCAGTCGCAAGCTCCGTCGCAATCGCACTCAGGGCATTCGGCATCATCCCCGTCATCCGCCTCATGGCATTGGCAAGCATGCTCCTGTCCCATAGAGCGCTCAAAAGCGGCGGCGTTCTCTTCAACCATCCGCTTCACTTCATCAGCAGAAGGCAAAATGGAAACAAAGTCAAGACCGAAGAAAGGCATATTGAAGGGAGCTGGGGTCTCGGCTTTCATTGCCCGCATATTGGCAATCTCTTGGGGAACTGCGTCCAAGATCTCCTCCAGCTCACCGCGGTCAACACCATACTCTTCCAGCTTGTCCATAGCTAGATCCTGCAGTCGCAGAGCATAGCGTTCAACTTCTTCAGAAGTAAGGAAGGGCTCCATAAGCTCAAACACGTGTTCAGCCAAAGTGCGACGCTTCTGAACGGCCGCAATAAACCACGCCTGCTTCAGTCCCTCCACAAAATCATCCAGAGGGCCAACGTCTTCACGCTGCGCGCAGTCAAACGCCGCCAAATACAAAGACGCGGCCAGGGACTCCTCCCCTTCCGCATGGGCTATGCGGGCGCGCTCCAGATACTCGTAGGACTTCATAGTGGAGCGCTCGCCGTCCCTATTCTCGAAGTTTTCCTCAAACACAGCAAACGCCTTCTTTCTTAAACGGTCGCCATCAACGACTCGTGCAAATTACCAATCAAGTATTTCCCATCCACGCTTCTTTGCTTCACGAGCAAGAGCGGGACCAGGCGAAACGGCTATTGGATGCTGCGCCATTTCAAGCAGCGGAATATCTGAATAATGGTCTGCATAGGCGCAAACCAAATCCCAATTACCCTCACCGAACATTTGGTTGCCAAAACGCTCAACGCATCGAACCTTCTCTTCGCCCTCCACAGGAGTGCCATCAACCTGTCGGGTGTAGCAGCCCTTCTGGTCAACCACCATGCAAACCGAAACCTGATTCTTGAACGCATGCTTTTCCATAGCACGAAGGATGATGGGTTCAAAAGTTGCGGAAATCACCACCACCGTATCGCCCTTTGCCATGTGGGCCTTCATCATCTGATCAGCCACCGGCCTGAACAAAGGCTCAATCTCCTCATCGTAGAAGTCGCGAAGAAATGCATCAGCCTTCTCTTTTTTCCAACCCTCGAAAGCAGAAAAAACCAAACCGCGAACCCATGCCTCATTCTGGGGAATATGCAACGCATACGCAACCGCCCAAGCAATGATTCGAGCTACATAAGTGGGGCCCAGCATGCCTTTGATGGTAAGGTATTTCACCAGTTTAACAGGGGAATTAGCCGAGATGCTGGTGCCATCGAAGTCAAACACAACCAAGCGTCCGCGCTGGGTCTGCTGCAAAGATAACTGCCTATGTTCGTCTTGTTCGATCAAAATGAGGCCTTCCATAGATTAGAAATCCTTATTTTACCAAAATATTCTCAAACTTAAGCAGGCTCAACACTATCATCGCAATCTGCGAATTGGGAATTGTACAAGTCAGCATAGAAGCCATTAAGCGCAAGCAGTTCTTCGTGAGTGCCTTGCTCAATGATGTCGCCCTTGTTTACCACCAGAATCAAGTCAGCGTTGCGAATGGTGGACAAACGATGAGCGATGACGAAGCTGGTGCGGCCCTCCATAAGCGTGTCCATAGCGCGCTGTATGTGCTCCTCGGTGCGGGTGTCAACAGAACTTGTGGCTTCATCCAAAATCAAGATATCGCGGTTGGCCAATATAGCACGGGCGATGGTCAAGAGCTGTCGCTGACCTTGGCTGATATTGCTGGCATCTTCGTTAATCACGAAATCATATCCACCAGGGAGAGTCTGAATGAAGTGATGAGCGCAGCCTGCCTTTGCAGCGGCCTCCACTTCCTCATCAGTGGCATCCAAACGGCCATAGCGAATATTCTCGCGAATGGATCCACTGAACAGCCACGTGTCCTGCAAGACCATGCCAAAGCGATTGCGAATATCGGCGCGGTTGAATTCGCGCAAGTCTCGCCCGCCAATGCGAATAGAGCCCTCAGTTACGTCGTAGAATCGCATGAGCAGCTTCACAATGGTAGTCTTGCCAGCGCCAGTGGGGCCTACCAAAGCCACGGTCTGGCCCTTTTCCACCACCGTAGAGAAGTCGTTGATGACAATCTTGTCAGATTCGTAGCCAAACTTCACATGGTCAAACTCAATGACGCCATCGCCCCTATCGGGGGTTGCCTCATAGGTTTCCAATGGTTCTTCATCTTCGGCAAGGAATTCGAAGATGCGCTCCGCCGAGGCAGCAAGCTGCTGAATGACGGTGCTGATTTGGGTAAGTTGGCTCAAAGGCTGGGTGAAATTCTTTACATACTGAATGAATGCCTGAATGTCGCCAACAGTGATAATGCCCTGAACAGCAAAAACACTACCCAAAATAGCAACTGCCACGTAGCCGACGTTGCCAATAAAGTCCATGATGGGCTTCATGAAGCTGGAAATGAACAGCGACTGGCGAGCCGCGTTGTACAGACGCTCATTAGACTCATCGAAGTTCTTGATGGTCTCTTCTTGCCTGTTAAAGGCCTTTACGATGGTGTGGCCCGAAATTGCCTCTTCAACCACACCGTTTACCTCGCCCAAAAGGTTCTGCTGGGCAACAAAATGCTTCTGGGACCTTTTCACGAAGAACACAATCAGGCAGCCGGAAATTGGCAGCAAAAGCAAAGTCACCAAAGTCATGACAACGTTGATGGAAAGCATCATGACCAAAACACCGATGATGGTAGCCACCGAGGTGATCATTTGAGTCAGACTTTGGTTAAGACTCATGCCCAAGGTATCAACGTCGTTGGTAATGCGAGAAAGGGTGTCGCCCAAGGAGTTCTTATCAAAGAAGCCGAAGGGCATGCGGTTGATCTTTTCCGCAATATCCTGGCGCATCTTGTAGCTGATGCGCTGGGTGACGCCCGACATTACCCAGCTCTGCACCAAAGAACACAGGGCCGACACGCAATAGATTGCCAGCGTGACAAGAAGTATGGAAAGAATAGCGTCAAAATTGATGCCGCCCGTTCCATTGACCTTTGCCACCAGGCCTGTAAAGAGCTCCGTGGTTGCCTGAGACAAAACTTTGGGACCGATGATGTTGAAAATGGTGCCGCCCAGGGCAAAGATGACCACGAACACCAAAGCGATTTTGTAAGCGCCCAGGTAAGCAATGATTTTTCGAAGCGTTCCCTTGAAATCTTTAGCCTTCTCATCGGGCATCAGATGGCGACCATGGCCATGACCATGAGGACGTCTACGATTAGTCTGCTCAGCCATTAGGCAACACCTCCTTTCGCAAGTTCCGCCGCCGACAGCTGCGAGTAGGCAATTTCTCGATACGCTTCACAGCCTTCCATCAGCTGCTGATGAGTACCTTGACCAACCACGCGACCATCATCGATGACCACAATGCGATCGGCACTCATAATGGTGGAAATGCGCTGGGCCACAATGACAACCGTCTTGTCAGCCAGGCGGGTCTGGAGCTCCTGGCGCAACCGGGCGTCGGTCTTGTAGTCAAGAGCGGAAAAGCTATCGTCAAACAGGTAAGCGCGGGCATCAGTTGCTAGAGCACGAGCAATGGCAAGGCGCTGTCGCTGACCGCCGGAGACGTTACCGCCGCCCTGCGCGATGGGCTCATTGACACCTTCAGGTTTCTCGGCCACGAATTGGCTGGCCTGTGCAATTTCCAGCGCCTGCTCAACACGCTCATCGGATTCTTCGTCCATGCCGTAGGCCACGTTGGACTCAATGGTCCCGCTAAAGAGGAATGCCTTCTGGGGAACATAGCCAAAGGTGCGGCGCAGAGCCTTCTGGGACAGCTGGCGCACGTCAATGCCATCAATGGTGACACTGCCCTCATTCACGTCGTAGAAACGCTCTATGAGGCGAATAATGGTGGACTTGCCGCAACCGGTGGAACCGATGATGGCCGTTGTCTTGCCCGCCTCAGCCGTAAAGCTTACATGATCAAGCACGTTCTCGCTATCTTCGGAGTAGCGGAAGCAAACGTCGTTGAAGCTAATCTGAGCACCTTTGTCGGTGGCAAGATCTTCATCGAAAACCTCAAGAGCATCCTGGATGCTGGACGAGGTGTTGATAACCTCATCGATACGAGCCGCCGCCACATTGGCACGAGGCAGAATGACAGCAATCATACCCACCATAAGGAAGCTGACCACAATGATCATGGAGTAGGTGATGAAGGCAATCAGGTCACCAGTTTGCACGGTTCCCAAATCAACATAATGGCTGCCAACCCACACGATAGCCACGGAAACCAGGTTCATGACCAGCATCATAACGGGCATCATGAAAGCCATAGCACGCTGGGTGAACAGCATTGTTGCTGTAAGGCTCTCGTTTGCCTTCTGGAAGCGTTCCAACTCAAACTCTTCCCTATTGAAGGCGCGAATGACGGGAAGGCCCGTCAGAATCTCACGGGACACTTGATTCACCTTGTCTACCAGCTTTTGCACCAGCTTGAACTTTGGCATGGTAATGGCAAACAAAATGCAGATTGCCACGAAGATAACCGCAATGGCCAATCCGATAATCCAGCTCATGGAAACGTTTGTCTGGGCCACCATGATGATGGCGCCAATGCTAATAACTGCGGTGTAGATAACCATGCGCTGAGCCATGAGGCTCACGTTTTGAATCTGCTGCACATCGTTGGTGCCACGGGTCACCAACGAAGCGGTGGAGAACCGATCAACCTCGGCATCTGAAAACTCCACCACGCGCTTAAAGAACCGAGAACGCAGGTCTCGGCCAATCTGCGCCGAGGTGCGCGTCGCAAACCAGTTCATAATGCAATGAATGAAGCAAGCCATAAAGGCGAGGAAAGCCATAATGAGGCCAACGCGCATCAGATAACCCATCTGCATATCAGCCAAGCTAACGCCGCAGGCTTCATATTCGGCCTTCGAGGCCTCAACGGCCTGCTGGGCCAAAAGATCATCGTTAAGAGAGCCCATGACCGCCATAGCCTGCGTAACGCCCTGAGAAATCTGCTCCTTGGTAACAGCTCCCGACTGATAGGCGGCCAGCAGCTGCTGTAGGTCAATCTGACCCAATGCGGCACCATAGTGCGCGCACACCAAAGGAAGAGCAATGGCTTTGTCGAGAGCCTGCCGTTCCTCATTAGAGACAGCCTGAAGCACATAACAGCCACGAGCCTCATCAAAAGAATAGCGGCTTTCAATAAGAGTCTCGTCTTCCGAAGGAGCAATCATAGTTACCAGGCCGTAAGTGCTCTGTGAGAGAACCTCCGGCGACGGATTCTCAATGCCGCTTTGTTGAATACCAACGTCCACAATATCTGAGGTATAGCGCGGCAGGGCAAGCTCACAGCAAGCCTGTATGACGAAGCACAGCACAACCGCCACAAAAGCAAGTTTGTGCTCCATAAGATATGTAAAGATTCGCATGACTACATTCCTTTTTCTTTTTACGCAATATATTGTAGCCATGTAGGGAATTCGAAATGCGCCTTGTTGCTGAGTTGGCAACTTTTAACGGCGGTTAGTGAAGATACGTGAAAAAGAAAAATGGAAGCAATTTAAAAATTTTTCAAAATAACGCTTGCATTAACCACAACAAACCCGTAATATACTCCCTGCTGCTAAGGCAATGGGGTGTTAGCTCAGTTGGTTAGAGCGCCGGCCTGTCACGCCGGAGGTCACGGGTTCGAGTCCCGCACATCCCGCCATTTGATTTCAAGAGCCGTTCCAACGAACGGCTTTTTTGTTGCCGCTACTTGGAAGCTGGGGTCGCCTTGCTCTCTTGACGCTTCACTTGCGTGACGACATCACGTATTTGCATACGCTTGTTTGCGCACCGCGACAATCCGCCACCCCAGACTCTCACTTGCTGTCTTACCATAGGCGACCAGTACGCAGTAGAATTTTTTACGGATTAATTTTTTGCTAAATATATAAGCAGTAAGCTATTCAGCGGCACGGCCTGACTGAAGCTCGATGACGCCTTCCTTGAATTTCTCCACGAACAAAGTAGCCAGCTGAGGATCGAACTGAGTTCCTGCACCGTTTTCGATAATCTGAAGAGCCTTTTCAATCTCGCGAAGATCTTGGTAGCAGCGCTTGGTGGTAATGGCGTCAAAAACGTCGGCAACGCACAGGATGCGCGCCGTCAGAGGAATATCCTCCCCCGCCAGGCGACGAGGATATCCCTTGCCATCCCAGCGCTCGTGATGCCCCACCACGGCGGGAATTACATAGTCCAGGCTTGGCAGGTGACGAATGATGGATACAGCATTTTCAGGATGCTTCTTGATGATCTCGTATTCATCAGCCGTCAGCGAAGAAGGCTTCTGCAGAATAGCTTCAGGAATGCCAATCTTGCCAACATCGTGCAACAGACCTGCTTCGCGCACGATTTCAACCGTATCAGCGTTCAGGCCCACACAGCTTGCCAGCACCGAGGCATAATACGCAACGTTGTTGGAGTGGGTAAAGGTGTAATGGTCCTTAGCGTCAATAGCGGCCGTCAAAGCATAAATCGTATCAGCATAGCTTGAGAAGATGCCATGGTGATCAATCTGATCAACTGCCAGCTTATCTCCCTCAGTGCCCGTTGAATAAACCATAATGGCGTTCTTACCGCGCTGTTTAACCTGATAAACAGCCATATTCGCGTTATCCATAAGCTGACGAGTGTTATGGGCATCAAAGGGCATGCCGCAAATACCGATACTGCAGGTAAGCACCTTCAAAGCCTCATCGCGGTCACCGCGGTTCAGCTGATAGATCTGAGTGCGCAGATTTTCGGCCAAGCGTTTTGCTGCGCTGATGTCTTGGCCGGGCATCAGAACTGCAAACTCCTTGCCGTTAAGGCGGGCGGCAAGGTTGGTTTCGCCCACCGTCATCTGAAGCACACCAGCAACGCGACGCAGCACGTCATCTGCTTCGCGCTCGCCATACAGCTGGTTATACAGCTTGAAGTCATCCAGATTCAGCATAATGACGCTCATGATGCGCTGCGGGTCTTCTTCGTGAATGCGCTCAAGCTCCTGATAGAAGTGTTTGCGGTTCAGAAGGCCTGTCAATTCATCGGTGCGCGCTTCGTAGGCAGCCTGCTCGTACAGCTGACTGTTCTTGACACCAATTGCCGTAACAGCAGAAAGGGCCAGCAAATGGTCCATATCATTCATGGTAAGGGAGCCACGGGCGTCCTTCAGGCTGATGACAGCCATGCCGATAAGCTCCTGGTTCACGCTAAGCGGCACAATGCAGTTCATGTTCATAAGCTGCAATTTCTGGCGTTCAGATTCCCACATAGCGCGATACTCAACGCTGCGCGCGAATTCGGCAGGAGTCAGAACATCACCATGGGCGGTAAGCCATTCCATAACAGCGCTGTTGGCATTGAACATAACGCCGCCCGCCTCAAAGGGAATACTTGAGCCCTTAATGACCATGGAGCCATCGGAATCGCTCAAACACACGCGCACCGTACGCACGGAACGTAGATCGCTGCATACTCGCTGGCAGTAAGCTTCGCTAATCTCGGCAACGCTCAAGGATCGAGAAACCTGCTCCTGGTATTCCTTCAGGCCGGTGCGACGGCTGGTCTGGTCTTTCAGGAACAGCACATTGCTCAGCTTGCGGATAAGCGCATACAACAAGAAGGCGAATGCCACGCACAGCAAAACCACAGCTACCGTGCTGTTGCTGCCCAAGGGATCAGGCAAGGTGGATACGAAGCTCTCAAGGGGCTTAATCAGCTGAAGGCTGAAAATAAAGATGACCACAAAAGTAATCAGGGCGTAAGTACCATGAGACAAAGCAAGGGTCAGAGAGAACAGGTGCTTGTTGTACAAGCTGACGAAGCAGCATACGGCAAACACGATGCCCATGGCAAGGTCCAGAGGAATGCCCTTGAAAGGTGGCAACATGATGATAACCTGGCCCAGAATAATGAATACAGAGCCAATGGAAATGGGCAGCGCCTGATGACGGGAAAAGGCGCGGCAACGCACGCAGTCAATAACGCGCAGCAAAATCATGACGCTATACACGGCATACACGCCATACATAAGGTAGGTGCCAATGGTGAAGGAGCCGTAGACAAAGGACAGCGCGCCATCGGCGCCCTCCACTAGCTGGGGAGGCGCCAAGAACCATTCCGTGGCCACGTTGACAACCATAAACACCATAAGCACAGCGCCCAAAACCTTTTCGGGCAGGCTGATGTGCTTGCCGGCGAAGCATGCCAGCAATTCGTCCAGGGTAAGGCACGCAAACCAGATGCCCACCAACGACATATGAAACCATGGCGAAACCAAGCCGAAGAACTGAAGGCGCATGAGGGCGGATCCGCCCGACCACACAATCAGGAACACCAGCATAATGAGGAAGCGGGTGACCAGGGCATTCTTCTTGGCAACAGCCAAGGTGCAGAATTCAAACAGGTAAATGAACAGAGCCGTCAAAGGCACAAAGGCGAAGCCATGCATCATAGAGGCATCACCTGTCCCTTATCGGTATAAGGCCACTGCTCGCTGAGCACGCTTTTCAGCTGAGAAATCTGGCGCTGGCTAGGATTGATGGCCGCAATAGGCTCGCCTTCCAACTTCTCAAAGGCCTCAAAAGAGCCATTCTGAAGGAAGGTGATTTGTAGAGGCTCCATCTCCAAGATGGTGCGCAAACTGTCATAGTCAGTATCCAGGTACTTGAAGTAAATCTCAAGATGGCTGCGAATGATGGATTCGCTTACCGCCAGGCTTTCCAGGCTTTTGGGGTCAAGTTCCACATACATGTGCAAGAAGGGATGGCCCGTCTGGCGATCGAATTCCTTGGCAGCGCACCAACCGGCAATGGGCAAACGGGAAAGACGCACTACCTCCTTGATGGAGTTTTCAGTGATGCGCGTAAAGCCGGCGATGTCAATGACGCCGGGGACGCGGTCAACGTAGTTGAAGCGAGGCAAACGGGAATGATCGGCTGCGTCGCCAATGCCAACGCAGCGATACATGTCACCCGTGCGATAACGGGCAAAAGCACCACCGCGCAATGAGGTGATGACCAGTTCATACATCTTGCCGTTTTCCACCTGGTCGATGGTGATGGTGGGCAGGCGACGCTCGGTGCTGCGCACGTATTCCTCAGGCAGGAATTCGTAGAAGCAGGCGTCAGGGAAGAAATACAAGCTTGAGCGGTTCCAGGTTTCAGTACCCACCAAGCCGCATTCAGTGCCCGCGAAAAGCTCCATGGGACGAATGCCCCATTGCTTTTCCAAATCGTCTTTATAGCAATTGTTATCGGTACCGGCGATGACGAATCCGCGCAGGTCAAAAAGGTCTTTTGGCAACATCTCGCGGCCTTCGTCCTTAGCCTTCTTGCGGGCCTTCAAAACGCGACGCGTCATGGTAAGAGAAGGCAGACCGTTGGAGCCAGAAGAGCCCGTGCCTCCGCCGGAAACGGCCTTGGTGAGCTTCTTGCTCATAAAATAGCCCACGGATCCCATGGTAAGGAAGTAATCGATACCGCTGTTCAGGGCCAGCTTGAAGCCGTATTTCACGCGGTCCGAAAAGCCCATGGTGTCGGTGGTCTTATGAGGGGGCATGAAACGGAAATGGAATTCCTGATCCAGGATAATGCCCATAAGGCCCGTAAGGAACGGCAGCGGAGCTAGGCCCGAAAGCACATTGGTGCCCACGCTGTACTTGCCCCAGTCGCTGGCGCTTGCCAACATAATGATGGCCTTGCCGTTGCGCTTGAAGGCGTCCAGGATGCCTTGGGTATAAGGTACCAGCTTGATGGGACGCTTTCCGCCTTCCCATGTTGTCTCAACCCAAGTAACCGTAGGGGCAGGCAGCATGTCCTCGCGACGAGCAAGCAAAATGTCTGCATAGTCTTCATAGGTGGTCAGGGGCACTTTTTGCATGAAATCCTGAATGGTCGCAGGCTTCTCGCCACGCAAAATTTGCTGGCCAATGCCACTTGGCACCCACAAAGAAAGCTGCTCTTCCATCAAGCGGCGCTGAATACGCATGTACTCATCAAGGGAAAGACCCAGGAAACCGCAGTATTCATCCCATGCCTCTTGAGGCTTTGACAGATCATCGCCATTGTAAAGATCGAAATCTTTATCGTGGGATTTCTTCAAAAATCTCATGCTCTACCCCCTTCCCTTGATAAGAAGGCGGCACGAAAGCTGGCTGCAGTGGGCCAGAAAAAGGGCACACGCTGCTGATATTCACCGTAGTCGCAAAAGGTGCGGGGAAAGCTCCATTTGTCCTGAAAGAACATATAGGCAACGTTGCCAGCGCACAAAATGGCGCAGCAAACAAAGGCGATGTTGGTGCGCAAAGCAAGGGCCATAAACAGGAAGAACATGCAATACCATAAAACGCCAGGATGGCGGCACAGGGCGTACATGCCCCCTTGGTACGCATGCCTTCCCTGCTGGGGGTCTGAATAGGTGCCCGCGGGCAAGCTGAAAAACAGCGCCTTGATCATAAGGGCAAAAGCGGCAAGGGCCATGAGGGCGAAGATCAAAGCAAAAGCATCGCGAGGACAAGCCGTCACTTGAGAAACGGCAAGAATGAGTGCAGCAATCACCACGAGCAAACAGCCCGCGGTAAAAAGCACGCCAGAGCGCGAAAAATCAGGGCGCTTCACCGTGAAAACGTCATAGGCGAAAAACAGCCCATACGCTACCACGGTAAGAACCGATATGCCCAGCACAGCCCCCAACTGTCTCCTTCTTTAGTACGTATGCTGCGACCAATAGTATGTATGTTCGCAGACGTAGAAACTCAATCCGAATTTTACCCCGACATATAAGGTAGTGCATCTATCAATATTCGATTTTTTTTGATTGTTTGGGCTGTTCAGACCCTATTTTTGCGTTTTTGGGACAACAAAGCCAACCAAAATGCCGCCCCGCTCGCAATAATAGGAGCATAAGCCTCGGTTCTCGCTGATGCGAATATTGCAATCGGGGAAGCTTTTCTTGATTTCATCAGCCAGTTTCTGGGCAGCTTCAGGGTTGGCGGTATGACGCAAACGAACCATGTCGCCAGCAAATCCTGCAGCAATCATATTCTTCAGAAGTTGGCGCAAAGCACGTTTTTCGCCATGGACTTTCTGCAGCAGCTGAAGCTCTCCCCCGTCGCTTGCCTGACCAACTATACGAATATCCAAAGCGGTTGCCAAACGGGCAACCAAGGGGTTCACACGACCGTTCTTCGCAAAATTCTCCACCTTTTTCAAGGCAAACATCAGATGGCTTCGCGTAGAAAATTCCTCGATGGCTTCAACGATTTCTTCAAAGGTGGCATCGGTTTGGCACAGACGGGCATACTCTTCCACGATGACTTCAAGCTCGGCACCAGTGGTTTTTGAATCAAGCACATACGCTTTGCGGCCTGGATAATCTTCCATGTACTCGCGCGCCGCAGCGCAGGCGGCGTTGTATCCGCCCGAGATGCCGCTTGTCAGTGCAACAGCAAACACCTCATCTGCCTGGCCAAATGCCGTCAACCAATCGACAACATTAGGACATGATGTAGTAGAAGGCCCCTGGTAAGCTTCAAGGGCCTCAATGAGCTCAGGCACATTGAGGGATTCATCGTCAACGTACTCAACACCGTCAACGTATATCTTTAGAGGAACGCATGCGTACTGAACGCCCGGCAACGAGAAAACATTGGACGAAGAATCGGCCACAACTATACGTTTCAAGATCCGCTCCCTCTCCAGCGTTTCCTGTTATACCAAAGCACCTCCACAGCTGGAGCCAAAACCGGCAGCACAGCTGTAACAGATGGGGTGCGTCCGCACGCAACGCGCAGGCAGCTGCCCATTTATCATATCAAAAATTGTAGCATCACGTTGGTCATGTTGAAGTGGCAATCCCAAAACATGATTGACTTCACAATCATAAAGATGACCGTCGTAGTCGACGTTCACTTGATCAAGGCACATTATGCGCGTTACCGCCATGGCATTGAAATTGTCAGCCAGAAGCGCCAGGTAGGTATCGAACATACCAGAGTCAAGCAAGTCCTCGGCAAAGCGGCCAATGGCATAGTTGTTGAAGGCGAACAGGTTGTCAAAATGAATGCCCTGCTCCTGCTCCAGCTTAACGCGATAGGCATCTTCAATCATGTACTGAGGAGGCGGTAAGAAGGGGCCAGCAACATTAAAGACCAGGTCAAGCACGAGCCCGTTGCCCATGCCATAACCTCGTTGGTTCAGCTGCTTTGCCATATGGCAAACTTTCTCAAACACGCCCTTACCGCGCTGGCTATCTGCCATGTCTTCCGTATAGAAAGGCAAGCTGGCCACAACATGGACGCCCGTTTCGGCAAAAACATCCATCAGATGCTGATAGCGGGGAATTTCCAAAAGGGTCAAGTTAGAACGCACAATCACCTCTTGGGCAAGCTTTGCCGATTCGCGCAAGAACCACTCAAAATCTGGATGCAGCTCCGGAGAACCGCCCGTAATGTCCATAATCGCGAAGCCGCCCGCCTTAAAGGCGGCCAGAACGGCCTCCATGGTTTCCCTGCTCATGCATTCGGTATTAGCGGGCCCGCAATCAAGATAGCAATGCTTGCAGGCCAAATTGCACTTGTAGGTAATATTCACCTGCATGGTTTGCTGCTGCTGACGGCTCTCAAGAAGCGAAGGCTCGCCCACGCGGTCTTCAAAAGTCTTATAGCCCATGCGCTCATAGGCGTCTTCCAAGAATTTCTTGTTGATCTTGCAAGTACCAGCATGCACATCCAGAGCCTGCTGAGCGCGCAAGGCATCAAAGCTACCACGATGAATACCAGGCTCAGTGATGTCGAAGAACTTGCCATAACGTGAAGCCTTCAGCATACGAGCGGTATTTCCGCTGATGGCAACCGCTTTGCCCTTCTTGAATCGAATCTCGTTGGAGTAATCGAAATAACGGGGCATCTCAGGCATGCCGCCCAAATAGGTGGCAACCTGGCCGTAATCTTCTTCTTCGGTTTCCAATCCGTCGGTCTTGATGGCGCGCACCGTGCATGACTTGAAGGACATAAATCCCAGCTTGGTCTGAAGGTCAAGGGCGCCTACGTGCATGTCGTCCACAACCGTATGCACAAAAGTTGGCCATCCCACCTGAGCCATAAGATCGCGGAAGTCTTTTTCGTACAAGGCACCGCCCAGGCACTCGCCCACCAAAACAGGGTCGTTGCGCAGCTCATCGGTCATACGGCGGTCGGAATACACGTCCGAGAAATACAGCTCGCCACCCGGCTTCAGCACGCGATAAACCTCGGAAAGAACCAAATCCTTAAAGGGGGAAAGGTTCACCACACAATTGGAAACCACCAGGTCAATGCTGTTATCTTCAATGCCGCAGGCCTTCAAATCTTCAATGTACCCCAGACGGAACTCAACATTGCTCTCTTCAAAGCCAAAACGTTCGCGCTGCTCGTCTTGATATTTCTGAGCCAGCTCAATTTGAGAGGGAGTCATGTCTACGCCAATAACACGACCCGTGGGGCCTACCAATTTGGACAGCACGTACACGTCGCGTCCAGTGCCGCAGCCCAGGTCAAGCACGGTCGCACCCTCCAGAGCAGGAGGAATAGGCGAACCGCAGCCATAAAAACGCGCAATGATTTCATCAGCAATAAGAGGCATAACCTCGGCCACATAACGCGGAGGCGCGCTGGTGGTGCAGCAGGTGGCATCTGTTTTCAGGTCATCAGAACCCGCCAGATGCTTACCGTAATAGGCCTGAACCTCTTCGTGGATGGTGGTTGGAATCATCTTTCTACCTTACTAGAACTTGCTGGCGCGACCACCATTGCGACGGCCCTCGTCGTAAAAGCCAAAGCATTCGGTAAAAATGGTCTGGCACTTCAAGTTATGGCGCTCCTTGATGGCATCAATGGCATCGTCAACGATTTCAGCCATAGTGTCAGATTCGCAAAGCGCGCGAGCGTTCACGATGATGGCCATAGCGGTATAGTCCTGCTGAAGCTTGTGATCGTATTCGATATCGTAATCAACGCCAATAAGGGAAGCCTTCACGTAGTCTTCCCCCTCGCCCGAAGCGAAAAGCTTCAGATGAGGCACGTTGCGCTTGGCATCAATGAGGCCGTCGCGAATGGATTCGAAGAAATCATCAACCACCTGGTTGAAATCAATATTTGCGCCATTCTTCTCCTTGGCGAAGAAGCGGCGATTGTACCAGCACATCTGACGCTCAGCCTGGTCCATCTCATCAGAGCCATAGCCAATCTCGCGATGAACGGCGGCGGCACGATGTTCCATAAGGTAATCAACCACTTCTTCCACGCCTTCACCGGTGCGGGCGCTCATGCACATAACAGGAATGTCAGGGTATGCCGTGCGAATAAACTCCAGGTCTGCGGCCAGTTCCTCTTCATAAAGCATATCAGTCTTATTGAGGACGATAAGATCAGCCTCTGCAATCTGGGCATTTAACAAGAAGCGCATTTCCTCAGGCAGGTTGATATTGGCACGCTCGGGCAAAATCATGCGCAGGCGCTCGGGATCAACAATGCAAGTCAGAGGCAGCAGCTCATATTTTTCAGGATAGTCTTCCTTGATTTTAATAACAACATGATCAAGAGAGCCCAAACCAGAGCCAGGGATGTCGGACATAACCACGGTACAGCCATGATCAACCAGACCATCAATGCGAAACACCAGGTCTTCAGTAACATAGCAAATGCAGTCGCCAGTAATTTCGGAGATTTCCACATCGGCCATACGGGTTAAATCGGCATCCACCAGATTCTTCGCACCCAAATCGTTGGCGATAATACCGCCCTTGCCGTACTTTTTATTGATGACGCGGGCCATAGCAATCATGCTGGTGGTTTTGCCAGCACCCAAAAAGCCCGTCACAACCATATAGGCAGGTTTGTTCATTGCGCAGTCCTTCCAGTGTATTTAATGCTACGCATTTTACCCCTATCTTTCTCATTCTTTATTAAAAATGATAGATATGGTTGAAATTTAGTAGGTATCTAACTATTATTAGTGCTTGTCCACTAATGGATGAAAACATATTCCCAGAACTTTTAGGAATGAAAGGACCCCTCCATGCGCTCGCTTACTCGTCGCAGCTTCATTGCCGCAACCGCAACCACCCTCGCAGGCTTCTGTTTGTCGGGCTGCGCCTCTACTTCCACCTCCACTTCCGCTTCGGCCTCTGCTTCCACCTCTGTAGGCATGCCCGTGATTGAAATCAATAAGGACATGGAACAGCTGGCCGTTGTCGTGAACTTGAAAGACACCAAGATTTCCCCCATCGGTATTGCTTTGCAGAAAGGGTACTACGAGCAGGAAAAACTCGCTATTGAGCAGCACCCCTTCGGCGGCGGCTTCCCTGAAATCATGCCCGCCCTCTCTAAGGGAACCGTTGACGTAGTGCCCTTCGGCTCTATTCCCACCTGCACCTATATTTCTCAGGGCGATGACCTGGTCATTTTTGGCGG
>JAQXTF010000070.1 GCA_029219345.1 Eggerthellales bacterium | reverse complement strand
AAGGACATCACCACCGCCGATGGCCTGGTAAAGAGCTTTGAGATTGCCATGAATTACTGTAAGAAGGAAATTCTTGGCATTGTGCTGTGCAACAACAGCTACGAAAAGGGCGCCGTCAACGGCAAGCCCGCGCTGGAAGAGTGCCGCAAACTGGGCGCTTCCATTAAATAAGCGCGTCGTTCAATTGCTGCAAATCGGGCGGAAAAGGCGCTTCAAAACGCAGCGTTTCGTGGGTAACTGGATGCTCCACCTGCAGAAACGCCGAATGAAGCGCCGGCCGTCCGATTTTTCTGTCGCTGCCGCCATGATACGGATCACCCAAAAGCGGATGCCCAATGTGGCTCATGTGAATGCGAATTTGATGTGTACGCCCCGTTTCCAATTGCAGGCGCACCAGGGAAACAGGCCCCTCGTCATCTAGCTGGCCACAGCGCTCCAGCGCATAATGGGTGCGCGCGAACTTACCACCGTCAACCACCGCGGAAGTCTGCCAACTCTTTCCCACGCGCCCAATAGGAGCATCAACCGTGCCCGCAGGCAAATCGAACTCCCCCGCACAAAAGGCCAGGTACTCGCGGCAAAACTCACCCGTATGCAAACGCCGCTGCAGAAAATCTTGCGCATGCGCATTCTTGGCGAACACAATCAGTCCGCTGGTTCCCCAATCCAAACGCTGCACCGGATGCAGCAAACACTGCTGTCCCGTGCGCACAAAATGCGCCATGAGAAAATTACCCAGGGTGTCCGTGGCGTGCTCAGGGCCCGGGTGCGTAGAAACTCCCGCCGGCTTGTTGAGCACCACCAGGTCGTCATCTTCGAGCACAATATCCAGCGGGCCTTCTGTGGGCTCAACACCCGACCCTTCCAGCGCCGCGGGCGTGTCGCCAACTACAATGCTAAGGGTTTGACCTGCGGAAACGCGTTCATTTGTCTTCACACGGCGATCATCCAGCATTATGCCGTTCTCAATGAACTTTGCCGCACGAATACCCTGACGCCCCATATTGAGTCGCGCCTTCAGCACCGAACCAACCTGGCGGCCATCATCCTCGGGCCCAATTAAGCACTCAATTCTTCGCACAAAAGCCGTCCCGAGCGCAACCTAAATTGCAAAAAGACGACGGTATTCAACAACCCATCGCTCCTGGTCGAGCGCCCAAACGCCGTTCTTCTTCACCAGGGGAATAACCGCCATGTCCTCTTCAAACGTCACCATGCCAGACGCTTCGTCCCAAATGTCGCCCACAGCGTGATACAACTCGGGCAATGAAGAATAATCGGACTCGTTCAGCAAGGCCGTTTTCTTGGTAACAATCTCGTAGAAGCTAGTGAGGTCCCTCATTTTGACCTGGGCAAGCGCCGTTGCCGATTGTCCATCGGAAGAAAGCGAGCAGCGGGAAATGGTATACGTGAAACCATCCAGCTCCCATTTGGCTAGCTTCATGGGGTCAATGCCCATCTCTTCAAAGGAGAAGCCCAAGTCCTCCAGTTGCGCCGCGCTCAAGTCGTCGGCAAGCTTTTTCACCGCTGCGTCAGAAGCAGCAACAAAGGGCTCCAGCGTGTCGTGAACCACTCGCTTTGCCTGCTCGCCGCCAGAAAAATCAAAACCGGAAGCATTTTCGTCACCGAGTTCAAGCCCGTACAACTCTCCCTCTTGAACAATTTCGTCAATCACTTCATCAAAGTCATCGTAGTAGCTCGGCGCAATTGCAATTGCCACCACAATCAGTGCGCCCCAAAAAGTCGAAAGCACCAGGCTCACAATGCACAGCACCTTGCCGGCAGTTGCCGCGCCATGCTTGCCGCCCTGCTTTTTGAAAGAGTGAGCCACAACCAAACCCACAATGGCCAGGATCAAACCAAGCAGCACGGTGGGAGTGGCAAAAAGCGCAAAAATGCCCAGAATCAAAGCCGCAATCGCCTTGCCGACGGGAACAACCGCAGAATTGCCCGGCACGGGCGAAGGTGAAGGCGTCGCAAAACCAGGATCCGTGGGATCAAGCCGAGGCGTTTCCAGGGGTTTGTATTGCTCTTGGGGCTGCGGAGTAAACGGCGCCTGCTCGCCCGCTGACGCTGCGCGCTCCATAAGCTGGCCCGTGGTCACTCCCGAACGAGGCGTTCCGCAGTTACCGCAAAATACGCCTTCTACCTGGTATGTTCCGCAATTCGAGCAGTACCACCCTTTCGGCCGAGGCGCTTCGCTCAAAGGCGCGCCTTCCTGCAACTGACCGCCGCCATACGCACGAGACGCATCGCCAATTTGCGCTCCGCCGCTGTATTGGGGATTATACGAATAAGGCGAAGCAGACTGGCCGCCCGCCTGATTGTTCTGGTTGTTGAAATTGTTTTGGTCCGCCATAATAGCGCCCCTCTCTTCAAAGCCAAAGACAAGCTTAACTGCAGCTCGCGCGCCCATTCTACCATAGCTGAAGTGGCCCATTTAAAAGACTTGCCAACCGTCGCGCTGCTGAAATTGTGCAAAATCGCCACGTCAGACCGCCACGCGCGCAGCAAAGCGGTAAGATTGCTTCGTTGCATTCACAACTTCAACGAAAGGATTCTCATGGCTGACGATTGCCTGTTCTGCAAGCTTGTTTCCCGCGAAATTCCCACCAATATTGTGTACGAAGACGACGACTTCCTGGCCTTCGACGACATTGAGCCCGAATGCCCCATCCACACTCTGGTTATTCCCAAGCATCACTACACCAACCTGCAGGACGACGTTCCCGCAGAGCTGCTGGGCAAGCTGTGGAAGGTTGTTCCCGAGGTTGCCAAGCTGAAGGGCGTGTACGAGAGCGGCTATCGTTCCGTTATCAACACCGGCCCTGACAGCGCAGCCACCCAGCTTCATCTGCATGTTCACATTCTGGGCGGCGTCAAGCTGGGCCGCTTCACCTTCGAAGGCTCCCAGCGTCTGAACGGCAACGCCGAATAACGTACCCGCGCAAAGCAAGGGCCCGTTGGCGCATAGCCAGCGGGCCCTTTTCGTTCTGGGAGCAAAAAGCGGCTACCCCAATTTGCGGCACACCATCTCAATCATGGCAGCAATGTAATCATTGCAGGCGCCCGGGTTTCCACTGTTTTCTGTAGGACGAATATCCTCGCAGGTGGAAGAGCCAAACTGATCAGCAAAAGCCATACGCATAGGGGCAACTTCCGCATAAACGCGCATCTTGCTATTGCACAGCTCTGATCCGTTACTCATGGAAGCGCCCACCACAGCGCAGCCGCCCGATACGGCACCGCACACCTGAGTTGTGTCGCCTAAGCCTTTTCCTAAGGCCTCCATCAGCAAAAACGTGGTTTCAAAATCCATATCGGCCAAATCGCACGTAGCGCACGCAACGCACTGAGCACAGTTAAAGTTGCGCTGATGAAATTCCAAACCCTTGGCCACACGCTGAGCAATCTCTTCTTCCGTCATGTTCTCTCCCCTCGTTAAGCAACCGAACAGCACAACTATAGCATTCTTAACCAATTGCTGCCCTTAGTTATCTTTGGCAAACTTTTCCTTGACAATAAAGTTTTCCGCGTATAACATTTCTTTGTTAACCAAAGCTAACTAAAGCCAAAGGAGTAAAGATGGTTCTTTCCGAGCTCAGAGAAACCGGTAAATTCCGCGTTAAGCAGCTGCGCGCAGGTGGCGACCTGGGCCGACATTTGCAGGATATGGGTTTTCTTCCCGGTGAGCCCATTACCGTTGTCTCCCACTTTGACGGCAACGTCATTGTGAACGTCAAGGGCGCCCGCGTTGCCCTTTCTGGCCAAATGGCCAAGAGCATCATGATCTAGTTGGTGCTAGCAAAGAATCAAGGGATTGAAGGGAGGTTCCATGAAGACATTGCGCGATGTTCAAAGTGGCGAAACCGTCAAAGCCGTCAAGATTCACGGCGAGGGCGGCATCAAGCGCCGCATCATGGACATGGGCATCACCAAGGGCTGTTCCATCTACGTGCGCAAAGTTGCGCCTTTGGGCGACCCCGTTGAGGTCACCGTGCGCGGCTACGAGCTCACGCTTCGCAAGGAAGATGCCACCATGGTTGAGGTCGAGTAATACACCCCAAAAACCCACACGCCGCAGATTGCGGCATTTTTTGACACCGAGAGTTATCCGAAGCTAACTATATGACAAATTTGCCCCGGGCGCTTTTGTCATACGAAAGGAACAAAGACATGAGATTCGCACTGGCCGGCAATCCCAACTGCGGCAAAACGACTCTCTTCAACGCCCTTACCGGTTCCAACCAGCATGTTGGCAACTGGCCAGGCGTAACCGTTGAGAAGAAGGAAGGTGCATGCAAGGCCAACAAAGACTTCCAGATTGTTGACCTTCCGGGCATCTACTCCCTTTCCCCCTACACCCTGGAAGAAGTAGTCGCACGCAACTTCATCATTCAAGAGCGTCCTGACGCCATCATCAACATCATCGACGGCTCCAATCTGGAGCGCAACCTGTACCTGACCACTCAAATTCTTGAGCTGGGCCTTCCCGTGCTCGTTGCCATCAACATGATGGACGTGGTGCGCAAGAACGGCGATACCATCAACATCGAGGCCCTGCGCGAAAAGCTGGGCGCCGCCGACGTCATTGAGATTTCGGCCCTGAAGGGCGAAGGCATCGACAAGCTGGTTGCCACCCTGCCCGGCCTGGCCGCGAAGGCTGCCCCCACCGGCATGGCCTTCAGCAGCGATATCGAACCCGCTGTAAAAGCCGTCACCGCCAAGCTGCCCGATTCCATCGATCCCGCTGTGCGCCGCTTCTATGCTGTGAAGCTGCTAGAAGGCGACGAGAAGATTGGCGAAGGCATCGAAGGCATCCCCGATATATCGGCCCAGGTCAAAGCCATTGAGAGCGCCACTGATGACACCGCCGAAAGCGCCATCATCAACGAGCGCTACGAATGGATTGGCTCCATCATCGACGACGTAGCCGTTCGAGGCGAAGGCGGCAAGGGCGAAAGCATCTCCGACAAGATTGACCGTATTGTGACCAACCGCATCTTGGCGTTGCCCATCTTCGCCGTGGTCATGTTCTTGGTGTACTTCCTTTCCGTCTCCACCGTAGGCGCCGTGGCCACCGACTGGGCCAACGACGGCGTGTTCGGCGACGGCTGGTTCCTGGACCCCGCCCCCATTGTGGGCATTGATGGCGCGCAGGCCGCATTTGACGAGGTCAACGACGCCTTCGAAGAGGCTTCCGCCATTATGGAAGCCGGCATTGGCGGCACCATCGAAGCCTACGACGATGAAACCGGCGAAGCAGAAACCATCACCGTCACCGCCGAAATGATGACAGAGGCTTCAGAAACCTTGACCGAAATGGGCGGCGAAGCCCCCGATCCCTCCGACTTCGGCATCTGGATTCCCGGCATTCCCGTACTGCTGGAAAACCTGACCAGCTCCCTTGGCCTTGAAGAAGACAGCTGGGTGCACGGCCTGCTGTTTGACGGCATTGTTGCAGGCCTCGGCGCCATGCTGGGCTTCCTGCCCCAGATGGCCATCCTGTTCCTGCTGCTTTCCTTCCTGGAACTGTGCGGCTACACTTCCCGCGTGGCCTTCATTCTGGACCGCATCTTCCGCCGCTTCGGCCTTTCCGGCAAATCCTTCATTCCCTTGCTCATCAGCTCGGGCTGCGGCGTTCCCGGCGTTATGGCCAGCCGCACCATCGAGAACCTGAACGATCGCCGCATGACCGTCATGACCGCCACCTTTGTTCCCTGCGGCGCAAAGCTTCCCTTTATCGCCCTCATTGCCGGCGCAGTATTTGGCGGCGCTTGGTGGGTTGCCCCCTGTGCCTACTTCATGGGCATTGTCTGCGTGCTGCTTAGCGGCATCATTTTGAAGAAGTTCAAATTCTTCGCTGGCGAAGCCACTCCCTTCGTCATGGAACTGCCCGCCTACCATCTGCCCTCTGCCCGCAGCGTATTGCATGCCACCGGCGAGCGCTGCATGGCCTTTGTGAAGAAGGCTGTCACCGTATTGCTGCTGGCCACCATCGTAATTTGGTTCTTGAGCACCTACGGATTTGGCGCCGACGGCTTTGGCGCTGTGGAAGATCAGGGCGATTCTTTGCTGGCTGCCATCGGCGGCGCTATTGCCTGGATCTTTAAGCCCCTGGGCTGGGGAACCTGGCAGGCAACTGCTGCTTCCATCGTTGGCATCACCGCCAAGGAAAACATCGTGGGCACCCTGGGCATCCTGTACGAATGCCCCGAGGGTTGGTACGCCGCTGTTCAGGCCGCCTTTGGCGCAGCCGCCGGCTTCAGCTACCTGGCCTTTAATCTGCTGTGCATCCCCTGCTTTGCCGCAATGGCCGCAATTCTGAAGGAAATGGGCGGCATCAAGTGGGCTGCTGCAGCCTGGGGCTACGAGTGCCTGACCGCCTATGTGGTTGCCTTCCTGTGCTACCAGTTCATGGGCCTGGCCACGGGCGAATGCGTCTTTGGCCTTGGCACGGTGATAGCCGTTGTGCTAGTTGCCGCCATCCTGTACCTGCTGTTCCGCCCCAACAAGTACGCTCAGAAGAAACTGGCAGAATAGCAATTTCGTGATACGATACCGGGGCGGGCCCCACATGGACTCGTCCCTCTTTGTAAGGAGTTTTCGAATGAATGCTGGATCTTGGCTCGTGCTTGCAGTGGTAGCGCTCATGGTGGCGCTGGCCATTCGCAGCATCGTGCGCGATCGCAAAAGTGGCAAAAGCTGCGCCGGCTGTTCCGGTTGCTCTGGCGGCACCAAGCCCTCTTCCTGCTCCGCAGCCGACGAAATGGTTCGCCACATGGAGCATCTATGATCATCACCTTGAGCATTCAGGGCATGGCCTGCGACATGTGCGAGAGCCACATCAGCCCGCGAGCCAAGCAAACCAACCGTACACGTACGCAAAAGAAAGAGCCTCCACGAAGCTCTTTCTTTGTCTTTATCTGCACAAACATTCAATCTGACCACCGATATTCTTCGCATCTGTCCAGGTGACAAAGTTCATATTGATGGAATAGAATGAGGGTACTTGTATTAATTTCCTGGAGAGAGGAATTACCATGGGCGAAGAAAACCTGAAAACCTCCCCGGAAGAGACCGTCGAGACCCCGAAGGCAGCAAAAAAGCAGCCCAAGATGATTGGCAAAATGCGCCAGTCTTACCTGGTGGCAGCTGTTATTGTTGTTGTCCTTGCGGTAGCCGGTGGCGGCTTCTGGGCGTGGCACAACACCCCAGGCTTCTGCGACGCAATTTGTCATACGCCGCAAGACCCCTACAATCCCACCTACTACGCCGAGCCCGGTGCTCCCGCAGTTGACAAGTGGGGCAACGAGGTAAAAGATGCCAGCGGCATGATGGCCGTTGTCCACCGCGTTGATGCTGACGCCAATTGCCTGAGCTGTCATGAGCCCACCATCAAGGAGCAGGTCTCCGAGGGCATTCTGTGGATTTCCGGCGACTTCTATGCTCCCTTGTCTGAGCGCAGCCTGGATGACCTGGTGCGCTGGCACGATGGCATGGACGGCACCGAATTCTGCCTGCGCCCTGGCTGCCATGATCTGACCAAGACCGATCTGACCGCCAAGACCGCTAACCTGGCTCGTAACCCCCACAGCTGGCATCACATCGAGTACGACTGCTCCGATTGCCACAAGTCTCATCGCGCTTCCGTTATGGTTTGCACCGAATGCCACTTTGACGCCGTAGCCCCCCAGGGTTGGCTGACCGCCGAAGAGGCTGCAAATCTGAAGACCATCTACGGCGCATACGCCCTTGAGTCCTAGTTCGCGCCAAGAGTTGATGAGGTAAAACATGGGTTTTGGAAAGGTGCTCACGGGAATTGCAGCCGCTCTTGTTGCGGCCGATGTCGTGTATACCGCGGTGGAAACTCCCACCAATTACTTGCGTCCTCCGGGAGCATATAGCGAAAAGGATTTCATGGCACGCTGCATTAAATGCGGCAAGTGCGCCGAAGCATGTCCTCATATAGCCATCCACATGGCCAAAGACCTGGACATGGCTCAGGCCGGCACGCCCTACATTGACGCCGAGTCTCAGGCGTGCAAACTGTGCCCTGATTTCTTCTGCGCTGCCGTATGTCCCACCAAGGCGCTGGAAGTTCCCGCAGATAGAGCCCACGTTGATATGGGTTATGCAAAGATCAACGAGAACAAATGCATTGCCTTCAAAGGCATGCGCTGCGAAGTGTGCTATCGCATTTGCCCGCTGATCGACGAAGCCATCACCATCAATTTTTCCGCGTTGGAAGACGACGACATTCACACTCGCTTCTTGCCCACCATCAATAAGCACAAATGCGTTGGTTGCGGCTTGTGCGTACAGCGCTGCGTTGTGCACGACCCCCGTTCCGCAATTCGCATTGTGACCAAGGCCGAGCAAGAGCAGAACAAGAAGAAATAGGCGACTTACGCCGCGTTTGCGGCGATTGTGGTAGAGGAGAGAAACATGGACGTTTCCCGCAGATCATTTGTGAAGGCTACGGCCATTGCTTTGGCAAGCGCCGCAGCTGCTGGCGCGCTTTCGGGCTGCGCCGCTAAAGAGAACAAGCCCGTCAACGGCCCCGACGTAAAAACCAC
>JAQXTF010000069.1 GCA_029219345.1 Eggerthellales bacterium | reverse complement strand
CGTTGCACCGTGTTCATGAACAGCCGCGTGAAGCAGGCTCAGAAGGAAGGCGCCACCGTGGGCGACATTGCCGCTGGCCTGGCTCTTTCCGTTATCAAGAACGCCCTGTTCAAGGTTATTAAGATTCGCGACCCCCGCGATGTGGGCGAAAAGGTTATCGTGCAGGGCGGCACTTTCTTGAACGACGCCGTGCTGCGCTCTTTCGAGCAGCTGTCCGAAGTAAACGCTGTGCGTCCCGACATTGCCGGCAATATGGGCGCCTATGGCGCCGCCTTGCTGGCCCGCGACCGCGCCGTTGAAGGCCAGGGCTCGTCAATGCTTTCCATTGAGGAAATTAATGCGCTGGCGCCTTCCCACAAGACTGTGCGCTGCAAGCAGTGCTCCAATGCCTGCCTGCTCACCATCAACGACTTCGGCGCCGATCCCGTCACCGGCAAGCATCGCCGCTTTATCACCGGCAACCGTTGCGAAAAGGGTGCCGGCAACGCCGATAAGGCGGGCAAGGTTCCCAATCTGTTCGAGTTTAAGGAGAACCTGCTGTTCAACCGCCCGGGCCTTTCCGTCGAGGAAGCAACCCGCGGCTCTGTGGGCATTCCCCGTGCGCTGAACATGTACGAGAACTTCCCCTTCTGGCATGAGCTGTTTACTCAGCTGGGCTTCCATGTGGAGCTTTCCGACCCCTCCAACAAGAAGACCTACGAGGCCGGTATTGAGTCCATGCCCTCCGAAAGCGTGTGCTACCCGGCCAAGCTTTCCCACGGCCACATCATGGACCTGCTGAAGCGCGACATTGACTTCATCTGGATGCCCTGCGTGCGTTGGGAGCGCCAGGAAGACGGCGGCGCCAACAACCATTACAACTGCCCCATAGTCATGAGCTACTCTGAGGCGCTGAAGCTGAACGTGGACGACCTGCAGGAATCCGACATTTCCTTTATGAACCCCTTCCTGCCTTACGATGACAAGGAAGCCCTGAAGCTGCGCCTGTTCGAGCAGCTGGGCAAGGGCGGCAAGCTGGCCCAGGCTTTGGAGGCTCACGGCAAGACCGTGCCCGAGCTGCCCACTCAGGCCGAAATCAACATGGCCGTGGAAGTTGCTTGGCAAATTGACCTGGACTTCAAGGACGCCATGCGCGCCAAGGGCGAGGAAACCCTGCGCTGGCTGGAGGAAACCGGCGGCCACGGTATTGTGCTGGCGGGCCGTCCGTACCACAACGACCGCGAGATCAACCACGCCATTCCTGAGCTGCTCACCAGCTTCGGCCTGGCTGTGTTCACTGAAGACTCCATTGCTCACCTGGGCAAACTGGAGCGCAACCTGCGCATTTACGACCAGTGGATGTATCACACCCGCCTGTACAACGCCGACAAGGTGGTGTGCCAGCGCAAAGACCTTGACCTCATCCAGCTGAACTCCTTCGGCTGCGGCCTGGATGCTCTCACCACCGACCAGGTGCAGGAGATTCTAGAGGCCTCCGGCAAGGTGTACACCGTGCTGAAGATTGATGAGGTTTCCAACCTGGGCGCCGCCCGTATTCGCGTGCGTTCGCTGCTGGCCGCCCTGCGCCAGCAGAGCGAAACCGGCCAGCTTACCGCCGGTGAACAGCAGATTCTCTTCGATAGCCTGCACGTGTGCGACGGCTGTGCCAGCGGCGAGTTCGAGAAGCAGCGCGAGGCTGCGTCCACCGAGTTCCCCCGTCCCGAATTCACCAAGAAGATGAAAGAAGAGGGCTGGAAGATCATCGCTCCCCAGATGGCTCCTTACCACTTTGAGCTGCTGGTTCCTATTTTCCACAAGTACGGATACAACGCCGAGCTGCTGCCTTCCGTTGACCCCAAGGCTGTGGATGCGGGCCTGAAGTACGTGAACAACGACATTTGCTACCCCAGCATTCTGACCGTGGGCCAGATCATGGAGGCTGTCACCAGCGGCCGTTATGATACTGACAAGCTGGCTGTGCTTATCACCCAGACCGGTGGCGGCTGCCGTGCTACCAACTACATTAGCCTCATTCGCAAGGGTCTGAAGGAGGCCGGCTATGGCCATGTGCCCGTTATTGCCATTGCTCTGAGCAGCACCAACGAGCACAACGAGGGCTGGGAAATGTCTCCCCAGATGTGGAAAGACGCTATTCCCGCCTTCCTTTTTGGCGACCTGCTGAGCCAGGTGCTGTATCGCACGCGCCCCTACGAGGCCGAGCCGGGCAGCGCCAACGCTCTGTTCCGCAAGTGGATGGACAAGCTGGTCGTTGAGCTGCCCAATTTGAGTTACCGCCAGTGCAACAAGTACTACGCCCAGATTGTTGAGGAGTTCGACAAGCTGCCTTGCGTGAACTTTGGCAGCAAGCCTCGCGTTGGCGTGGTAGGCGAGATTTTGGTGAAGTTCCATCCCACCGCAAACAACCAGCTGGTTGACGTCATTGAGGCCGAGGGCTGCGAAGCTGACGTGCCGGGTCTGATGGACTTCTTCCTGTTTGGCATTGCCAACCGCGAGTATCGTCATCAGGAACTGGCTCCCGATTTCAAGAACCACCTGATTGGCACCTTGGGCATCAAGGCTGCCGAGAAGTTGCGCGACCCCATTCGCAAGGCTTTGGCCAAGAGCGAGCGCTTCTGGCCTATTGGTCATATCGATCATTGCGCCGAGGGTGCCGCCAAGATTTTGGACCTGTGCAACATGATGGGCGAGGGTTGGCTGCTTACCGGCGAGATGGTTGAGCTCATTGAGCGCGGCACGCCCAATATTGTGTGCGCTCAGCCCTTTGCTTGCTTGCCGAACCACGTGGTAGGCAAGTCGGTTATCAAGGAGCTGCGTCGCCGCTATCCCGAAAGCAACATCGTGGCCGTTGACTACGACCCGGGCGCATCTGAGGTAAATCAGCTGAACCGCATTAAGCTGATGATCTCGGTTGCCAAGGCCAATTTGGCGGATCAGCAGAAGAAGTCTGCGGAATAGAACTTTCAGGGGGCGCCTCATTTTGGGTGAGACGCCCCTTTTTATTTTGGGAAAATGCGTTTCTGTGGTATTATTTTGAGAAAGAGTGCGATAGTGTGGTAAATTTTGAGAAAATGACCACAGAAACGTTCAATTATAAGATAAAATTACCACAGAAACGTACTTTTGGGGAAGGTGCCATGAGATGCGGTTGAGCAAACGAGCGCAAACTGGGTACTCCGCTATGACCGTGGATGAAGTGATTGCCCTGGAGCAGCGCATTGCTGCCCAGGGTACGTCTTTGCGCACGCTTATGGAGCGCGCGGGTGCAGCGCTTGCTGAGCGCGTTACCGAGGAATTGCCTGATGGAGGCCGCGTTCTCATTCTGTGCGGCTCGGGCAACAACGGCGGCGATGGCTGGGTTGCTGCTCGTTTGCTGGTCCAGGCTGGTTATGCGGTGTCGCTTCTTGCCACGCGCAAGCCCGGAGAAATTACCGCCGAGCCTGCTCGATCGGCTGCGGCGGAGTTTGCCGACCAGGCACGCTATGGGTGGAATGATCCCCAGGTTATTGTGGATTGCCTGCTGGGCACAGGCTTTAACGGCGCGGAAGTATCGGGCGCTGGTGCGGAGTGGATTCGCAAGGCCAATGCTTCGGAAGCCTTCCGTCTTGCCTGCGACGTTCCCAGTGGTCTGTCGGCACGTACGGGCAAGGTGGCCGAGCCGTGTTTCAAGGCCCATGCTACGGTGACCATGCTGGCAGTGAAAACGGGCATGACCAGCGAAGACGCTGCATCTGTGGTGGGCGAGCTTCGCGTGGCGCCGCTTATAGGCGAGTAAGGGGGCTTTCAATAATGGAAATCATGGATATCTTTGCGGAATTTGGCGCCTTGGAGCCCAAAGATCCTGCTTCTGAACAGGCACAACAGCTAGTTGCGAAGCTGCAGGCCTTCATTACCGACCACTATTACACCTGCACCAATCAGATTCTTGCGGGCTTGGGTCAAATGTATGCCGCAGGTGGCGAATTCACCCAGAACATAGACGAAGCCGGCGGCAAAGGAACCGCCAGCTTCGTGAAGCAAGCTATTGATATTTACTGCCACCAGGGTTGATGCATTACGAAAGCCTGGTAGCGGGTCAAGGCGTTACATATACAGGCGCTCGTTGTTGGAGGCAATATAGAGCAGCGCGTTGCAAATGCAGGCCGCCACGTTGCTGCCGCCCTTGCGACCACGGGCCACAATGTAGGGCACATCGTCGCGGCTCAAAATGAGCTCCTTGGATTCCACCACGTTCACGAAGCCCACAGGCACGCCAATGATTAGGGCGGGAGTGGGCAGGGTGCCTTCTTCCATCATCTCGTACAGGCGAATGAGGGCGGTGGGGGCATTGCCCACGGCGTAGATCAGGGGCTTGCCCAGGGCTGCACCGCGCTCCATGCTCACGGCGGAACGGGTGATGCCGCGCTCCTTGGCCTCGGCGGCCACGTCGGGGTCGGCCACGAAGTTGTACACCTCGCCGCCGAACTTGGCCAGCACGCGTTTGTTGATGCCGGCCTTCACCATGTTGGTGTCGGTGATGATGCAAGCGCCGTTCTTCAGAGCCTCAACGGCCTTGGTCACGGCGTGCTCAGAAAAGCACAGGTTGTCGGCGTAATCGAAGTCGGCGCTGGTGTGAATGCAGCGCTTGATGACCAGCTCGTTTTCGGGGTCCAGCTGCCTGTCGCCCAGCTCAGAGGTGATAATTTCAAAGCTGCGGCCCTCAATATCGGCCGGCTTTACAAACTCAATACGATCCAACGGGTTGCTCATTACAGCCCCTCCTTCAAAATCTTGTAAATTGCATTCATATCCAGCGAAGCGCGCACGGTTTCGGCCAGCAGGTCGTACTGCTGGTTCTTGTACGCGCGGAA
>JAQXTF010000068.1 GCA_029219345.1 Eggerthellales bacterium | reverse complement strand
TTCGTTGCACCTTGGGCCGCAGTGATCATGGGCCTCATCGTAAGCCCCGTGTGCTACTTCGCCATCTCTGTTCTGAAGGCAAAGATTGGCTACGACGACGCACTTGACGCCTTCGGCTGCCATGGTATTGGCGGTATGCTGGGCGGCATTATGACAGGTCTGTTCTGCGTGCCCGAGCTGTGCTGGTCCTCCGCTGCAGGCGATGCTTACCTGGCCGCTGGCGGTCAGTGGGGCGGCCTGTTCTACACCGGCGATCCCGGCTTGCTCATCGCTCAGGTTATCGGTATTGTGATCACCATCGCCTTCGTTGCTGTTGCTGGCCTGATTCTGGCCTTCATCATGAAGGCAATCTTCAAGGGCAACCTGCGTGTTTCCGATGAGGACGAAGCCCTGGGTCTGGATGTTGCGGCACACGGCGAAAGCGCTTACCCCGCATTCATCGGCTTGGACTAACGTAAGACGAACACGAGAAGTGTTAAGGAGTAGATAATGAAGAAAATCGAAGCTATCGTTAGGCCCGAGAAACTGGAAACGGTAAAAGACGCGCTGTTCGAGGCCGGCGTATCGGGCATGACCATCTCCCAGGTGAACGGTTGCGGCGCTCAGCACGGCTGGAAGGAATACTTCCGTGGCACTGAGGTTCTGCTGAATATGGTTCCCAAGGTAAAGTTTGACATTGTATGCGACAATGACGAGGTTGATAAGATTGTGGACGTTATCCAGAAGGCCGCTGTGACCGGCAGCGTGGGTGACGGCAAGATCTTCATCTCTCCCATCGAGGGCGTTATGCGCATTCGTACCCAGGAGCGCGACGAGGAAGCTATCTAAGCGCCTTGTGTCAATGGGCTTGTTCGCGAGGCACGGTCACTGGCCGTGCCTCATTTTTTGTCAGCGGTGTGGTAATCTATAGAAGTAACATTTTCTCGAGGAAAGGAACGGCCATGCGCGAAGGTAGCGCTCCTAATTTCTGCCCGCCCATTGAAGAGGGCATGGTGTACACCTTTGAAGACGAAAAGGGCGATCTGGTAGATCTGGAATTCCTGGGCCTGATCATCCACAACGAGCTGCGCTATGGTTTCTTCTTCCCCGTGAGCGAGGATGAGCCGGTGGGCTCTTCGGGCGAGATTATTGTGATGGAGGTCACTGAGGTTGACGATGAGGAACAGCCTTGTGCCTTCGAGTACGTGGAAGACGAGGCTATCGCCCTGGAAGTGTACGACGACTTCCGCCAGGCCACCAAGGATTTGTACGATTTCGAATAGCCCGCAACCTTATAGCGCGCAATGAGACATTTTGCCCTGAGCTAAATGTCTCATTTTTATACCCCAAGAAGGGTGCAAACAATGATGCCCGCTACCTGCAGAGCCACAATTGCGCAGGCCAGGGCGTCGCGACGGTGGAAAGCGTGCTGGTTCAGACGGGTGCGGCCGGTGCCGCCGTGGTAGCAGCGGGCATCCATGCCGGCAGCCAGGGTGTCGGCATGGCGGAAGACGCTGGCGAACAGGGGCACGAATAAGGCGCTGAAGGCATGGGCGCGTTCTCGTAGGGACCCTTCTGTAAAGGAGGCGCCGCGGCTTGCCTGAGCGTTGCGAGTGTTTATCAGCTCAGTGGCGAACTGGGGCAAAAAACGCAGGGCGATGCCGGCGATCATGGCCAGCTCATGGGCAGGTAGGCCGAAGCGCGCGAAGGGCATAAGCATGCTTTCGAAGGCATCGGTGATGTCCAGCGCAGTGGTGGTCAGGGTTATCAAGCAAGCGCCAAACAGCAGTACCGTCAGGCGAACTGACATGAATATTGCCTGATGGAGGCCGTTTTCTGTAATGCCCAGAGGGCCTAGGATCACCAGGGTTTCGCCGCCTTGCACGAAAAACAGGTTGGCAATGGCGGTGAGAATCACAATGATCATCAGCGGCGCCACGCAGGTGAGCGCCGTGCGCACGGGAATGCGTGCAGCGCAGTAAAAGCCAAAGGTGAACAGGGCGCACAGGGCTAGGCCCAGAGGCGTGCTGGTGCAAATGGTGGCAATGATGTACACCAGCAAAAGCGTCAGCTTGCAACGGGCATCCATGGCGTGCACGGGGCTGTCGATGGCGGCGTAGCGGCCGAATATCATGGCGGTGGGGGAGCTCAACTTAGGCCTCTTCTGCCTTTGCTTGATACAGCGATGCGCAGGCGGCGGCCAGCTCTTCGGCGGTGGCGTAGAGGCCCTGGGGAAGATTCACGCCGCGGGCGCGCAAGCGATTGGCCAGCGCTTGCGCGGCGGGAATGTCCAAACCTATGGCATGGAGCTGCTCTTCTTGGGAAAAGACCTGCTCAGGAGTGCCTTCCAGCACCACGCTGCCCTGGTTGAGCACCACCAGGCGGGTGCACAGACGCGCCAGATCTTCCATGTTGTGGGAAATCATCACAATGGTCATGCCCTGGCTGTGCAGCTGGGCCACAAGGTTCAGCATGCTGCTTTTGGCTTCAGGGTCCAGGCCAGCGGCGGGTTCATCCAGCACCAGCATCTGGGGGTTCATGGCCAGCACGCCGGCAAAGGCCACGCGGCGCTGCTGACCACCGGAAAGCTCAAAGGGGCTAACGGCGCCCAGCTGGTCGCAGGAAAGCCCCACGGCTTCAAGGGCGGCATGAACGCGCTGGTCAACCTCGAGGGCATCCAGCTTCAGGTTGCGCGGGCCAAAGGCCACATCATCATAGACGGTGGCGGCGAAAAGCTGACGCTCGGGGTACTGGAACACCACGCCCACGGCGCCGCGGCAAGCTTTTTGGGCGGCCTTTGCGCTCAGGTCTTGCCCATCAAAGGTCACTCGTCCCTGGGTGGGGCTCAGCAGGCCGTTCATGTGCTGCACCAGGGTGCTTTTTCCGCTGCCTGTGTGGCCAGCAATGCCCAGAAAATCGCCTTCGTTCACCGTGAGGGACACGTTGCGCAGCGCCCACAGGTCATCGGGGCTGTTGCCCCAATCGGCCGCGGCGGCTGCGGTCTTACCCTTGCGCTTGGCGGTTTGCGCGTCATAGGTGAAACTTACCTGGTCAAAAGCAAGTTGCATAGTTCCTCCTCAAGCGCATCGGTGTTCAGTGTGGTGGTAATTGGCAGGCCGGCATCTTGACAGGCCAGCGAAAAGGTTACGGGAAAGGGGGTGTCCAGGTGCAGGCGGCGCAGCTCCTGAGCGCGGGTGAGCACCTCGCCGGGGGTGCCTTCTGCCACAATGCGGCCGTCATCCATGACCAGCACGCGGTCGGCCAAGGCGGCTTCGTCCATGAAGTGGGTGATCATGATAATGGTGAGACCCTGGCTGTTCAGCTGGCGAATCACGCGCAACAGGCCCGTGCGGCCGCGGGGGTCAATCATGGCCGATGCTTCGTCGAAGATGAGCACCTGGGGCTTCATGGCCAGCACGCCGGCAATGGCTACGCGTTGCTTTTGGCCGCCGGATAGGGCGTTGGTTTCATTGCGTTCAAAGCCGGAAAGGCCGACGGTTTTCAGGGCTTCTTCTACGCGTATGCGCAGCTCATCTGCGGGAACCCTCAGGTTTTCAGGGCCAAAGGCCACATCGTTTTCCACCAGGGTGGCCACAATTTGGTCATCGGGGTTTTGGAAAACCATGCCTGCCGTGCTGCGAATCAAATAGCGCAGGTTCTCATCGGCGGTATCCCATTGGCCCACCTGAACGCGACCTTCATCGGGCACCAGCAGCGCGTTGATGTGTTTGGCAAGGGTGCTCTTTCCGCTGCCGTTGCCGCCCAGCACGCACACGAACTCGCCGGGGCGAATGCGTGTGGTAACCCCATTCAGGGCATAGCGCTGCCCATCATAGGTGAAGCGAACGTCTTGAAACTCAATCATGCAAACTCCAAAATGGTATTACTTGCCCTTGACCTGGTCTTTCTTGGGGGTGATCAGGTTGGAGATGGCCTTGTAAATTGCCAGGGTGATAACGCTGTTCAGGGCTGCTTTCATGATGTTGAAGGGCAGCAGAATGGGAACAATCATGTCGGCAACGGCTTCCATGGGCATGCCAGCATAAATGGGAGTGACCAGCAGGTTGCCCACAATGGCCAGGGCAATGGCGGCCACAAAGCTCAGTACCAGGCCAATTATGGCGCCCGTCCAGGTGCGCATGAACTTGTACACCAGGGCGGCGGGAATGACATAGCCGCAAACCACCAAGGCGTTCATAACGGCGCCCCAGAAATTGCCCGACATGAGTGCGTGCAGCACAACGGAAATCATGCCAACAGACATGCCAGGGCCGGCGCCATAGGCAAAGCCGCAGATCATGGCAGGCACGAAAGATGCGTCGTATTTCAGCCAGGCAGCGGCAGGGAAGATGGCAAATTCCACGAAGGACAGCAGCACGCTAATAGCGCACATAAGGGCCATAACCACCAGCTGGCGGGTGTCCCAGCGGTTGGTGTTTTGCAAGTTTGCGGCATTGTTGCTCATAAGAACTTCTTTCTTTTACGGCGATTCTTGTAATGATCAGGTTGTTTCCTCGCCGAAAAAGAAAACGAGCCTGCATGAATTCCTTCATGTCAGGCCGCAGGCAATAAAGGGGAGGTCCCCCTATGCCGAAAATCCGCCTCTTCCATCCGGACTATAACCGTTGGCTTCCGAATTTCACGGAATCAGCCTTGTCGCGCATGCGCCCAAGGGTCGCGGGCTTTACCGCCAGTGAGGAATTACACCTCGCCCTGAAACAGAATTCACGCGTTTAATTGTACTCAAAAAATTGGGAAAGGGACAGGTTATTCGTCAGGTTTTTCGCCGTGGGCAGCGCGATCCAGGGCGTCGTAGGCGTAATCGCAGATGCGCTGGGCGGTTTCTAGCGATACCTTCTTGGTGTTGCCGGCCAGATAGGCATACACGTTCCCGGCGTTGAGCTTTAGGTCAGCGCACAAACGATAGCGGGTGATGCCGCTGGCTTCCAAGGCTTTGCACGTGCGCTGACGCAGGCGCTCGATGCTCTTTTCGTCGGTCTTTTTCTGGGCCGCTTCCTTGGTGGGATGGTGCAGGAAATCGGTGTAAATGCGGCGGTATTCCACGGGGGTGCGTTTGGACTGCAGGAAGGCTTCCAGCGACCCCTCTTCGCTCATTACATGCAAGGCGGCGCGGTACTCGCGCTCAAGGGGAGTACCCCAAACCAAGCTCATCAGATGATACTTCTTGTTGCGCAGTTGCGCAAAAACGAACACCAGCTCAATTAGTTCGGGGTTGCTCAGGGCCAGGGGCACAAGGCGCCTAAGGCTAGCGGTGTCTATTCCCGTCTTAGCCTTGAGCTGAGCGCGCACGTATCCTTCAAATGTTTTTTTCATATTTGCAGTATAGCTGATAAATAGTAATTAATCTATTAAATTAATAATATATTGAAGGGATAAACCTGCCAAATGATGGGGTAATTTGGCAGGTTCGATTAGGCCAGGGCGGTGCCCACTTTGGCGCTGATGCACAGGTCTGCCTGGTGATCGGCGGGAGTGGGGGAAAGGTTCACGATAACCAAGTGGTTGCCGCGGAAGTAGTTGATAAGACCCGCCGCTGGGTACACCGCTAGGGAGGTGCCGGCGATGACCATCAGGTCGGCATTGGTAATGGCTGTCACCGAGCCCATAAGCACGTTCTCGTCCAGCGTTTCGTCGTAGAGCACCACATCGGGCTTGATGATGCCGCCGCAGCTGCAGCGGGGCACGCCGTCTTCGCCGCGGGCTGCCAGCATTTGGTGCACATCGAAAAACTCGCCGCACTTCATGCAGAAGTTGCGATGCACGCTGCCGTGGAGCTCCAGTACGTTTTTGCTGCCGGCCGCCTGGTGCAGGCCATCGATGTTCTGGGTTACCACGGCGGAGAGCGTTCCTTCGGCTTCCAGCTGGGCTAAACGCAGATGGGCACGGTTGGGCTTAGCTTCAAGGGCAATCATCTTGTCGCAGTAGTATTCAAAGAAGGTTTGCGGGTCGCGATGGAAAAACCCGCCCGAGATAATCTGTTCCGGCGGCAGTTTGTACTTTTGGGCGTACAGGCCATCGGGACTGCGGAAATCGGGGATGCCGCTTTCGGTGGACACGCCGGCGCCGCCGAAAAACACCATGCGGTGAGGTCTGCATTCCTCAATCCAACGTTGAAGGGTTGCAATTTTCTCTGCGGTTTCCGCCGCGTTTGACATGATGGCGCTCCTTTCCAATGACTCTTTGTTAATTATGCGCCTCTGGGCCGCCGCTCTTGTTAAACTTCGTTACATTATGGGTATTTTTTACGCAGAGGGCCTGAAAAAGGCGCATAATGCCAACGTTCCCTATAAAGAAAAATCTATCTAGGAGATGAACCTCATGGAGAAGAAAGACCTGGATTGGGGCAGCCTGCCTTTTGGCTACATGCCTACCGACTACAGCTACGTGTGTAATTACAAGGACGGCGCATGGGAAGAAGGCGGCTTGACCACCGATCATTCCATGACCCTGTCTGAGTGCGCTGGCATCTTCCACTACTGCCAGGAAGTGTTCGAGGGCCTGAAGGCCTACACCACCAAGGACGGCAGCATCGTGTGCTTCCGCCCCGACATGAATGCCACCCGCATGGCCGACTCCGCCAAGCGTCTGTGCATGCCCGCCTTCCCCGAGGACAAGTTCGTGGAGGCTGTGAAGGAAGTTGTTAAGGCTAACGCCGCTTGGGTTCCCCCTTATGGTTCCGGCGCTGCTCTGTACATTCGCCCCTTCATGGTTGCAACGGGCATCGTCATTGGCGTAAAGCCCGCCGATGAGTACCAGTTCCGCATTCTGGTTACCCCCGTTGGCCCTTACTTCAAGGGCGGCGACACCTCCATTGAGGTCACTATTCCCGATTACGACCGCGCCGCACCTCATGGCACCGGCAACATCAAGGCTGGCCTGAACTACGCTATGAGCCTGTACCCCTACGAGAAGGCTCATGAGGCTGGCTACTCCGAGAACATGTACCTTGACTCCGCTACCCGCACCTACGTGGAGGAGACCGGCGGCGCTAACGTGATCCTGGTTGACCGCGAAGGCAACCTGGTTGTTCCTCGCAGCGCAACCGATTCCATCCTGCCCTCTATCACTCGCCGTTCTTTGGTGACCCTGGCTTCCGACGTTTTGGGCCTGAACGTTATTGAGCGCCCCGTGAAATTCCAGGAAATCATCGATGGCAACTTCGTTGAGTGCGGCCTGTGCGGTACCGCTGCTGTTATCAGCCCCGTTTCCCGCGTTGCCAAGGAAGGTTTCTGCGACGTGACCTTTGAGCAGAGCACCGACGGCTGCGGCCCCGTGCTGAAGAAGCTGCGTGAAACCCTGTCCGGCATTCAGTCTTGCGACATTGAAGGCCCCGAGGGTTGGGTTGTGGAGATTCTTCCTGCTGAGTAATTTCTCCTTCGTCATAACTGATCAGTGGCACCCCTTGCCGGGTGCCACTTTTTTGCA
>JAQXTF010000067.1 GCA_029219345.1 Eggerthellales bacterium | reverse complement strand
TCCCAGGGAATGTAGCCCTTGTGACGCACAGCACCAATCAGCGAACCGTAAGCAATCCAGTACGTTAAATCATGGGCAGCGCAGAACTCGTCCATGATATCCAGCATACGCAGCTGGCACTGCTTCACTTCGTCATCGGTTAAGAAACGCTTATTCTCAGTCATCTTATTTCTTCTTCAACTTTCCAGAGATTTTGCTCATCACACGCTTGAAAATACCCAAGCACTCTTCCCACTCGCGCGTCTTACGATACAGCAGCATCCAGATGGCGGTGGAAACCACCACGCCCAAGGCGCCCTTCACGAAGAAACCCAGCAGGCCGTTGATGGGAATGAGCTCGCACAGCCAAAGCAGACCCGCCATGGTCACCGTGGCCAGCAGCAAATACTTGGCAAACAAGATGAGGTATTCGCTCAGAGGGCGCTCCAAGCCAAACTTGTACACGGCCCAACCTTCGTAGGTGGTGGAAATAGCCAAGCTGGAAATTGCGCAGCCAATGAGCACGCCGTTCAGACCAAGGGGGAATGCCAGTAAAAGGGCCAGCAGCGGCAGGAAAATGGCTTCCAAAACCGCCTTCCACTTGGTCTTCCAAAACAGGCCGTAGGCGCTGGTGAAGGAAAGGGCGGCATCGCGCATGCCCTTCACGTAGAACAGGAACACAACAAGGAAAACCGTTACGGGTTCCAGGCGCCAATCGGTGCCTGCCAGAAAGTCGATAAAGGGCTGAACTGCGCAAATGAAGCCGCAGGAAATAACCATGTATAGCAAGCCGTTGATGAAGAAGGTGGTGCGGAACACCTCGTTTTGGCGTTCCTTGCTCTCAGTAACACCCAGGTTGCCCACGCTGGCAATGATGGAGTCAAACATCTTGGTGAGCACCTGAGTCAAGGCGTTCACAATCATCAGGTAGTTGCCGTACAAAGCAGTGGCGCCAATGCCTACCACGTTGGTGATAATCAGGTTGCTGGCGGGAGTGGAGCAAGCGCCGGCAATCTTGTGCATGAACAGGCCCACAATGTTTTGCTTCACATCATGCAGCACGTCCTTATCAATGGGCTTGACGTCCTTTTCCTTCAGATAGGGGTAACGCTTGCCCGACACGTACGCAATAACGATGTTCTGGAACAGAGTGCTGCACACCATGCAAATCAGGAAGTACAGATATTCCTGGGTGAGCAGCAGTACCGAGATTTGGGCCACGCACATGACAATCTGGAAGGCGTAGGTAATCAGGTACACCACATAGCTCTTCTGGTCGGCCATGAGCAGCGAGCCGCGGTACGAGAAGAAGTACGACACGCCCGTGTTCAAAACGAAGCAGAAGAAATATGCCTGAATCATGGGAATATCAGGGCAGTCGGGGCCCAGCAGCACGCGAATGTTGGGGGTAAGAGCCGCACCAATGACAATGATTACAATGCCAATGGCAATATACACACGCTTGAACAGGCGCATGAGGCTCTTCACTGCCTCTTTATCGCCCTTGGCCAAAGGATCATACAGCGCAAACACAATAGCGCTGCCAAATCCCAGGTCAGCAAGGGAAAGGATGGTCAAAATGCTGCTAAATAGGCTTTCCAAGCCAACAAAAACCTGGGCCAGCTGGGAAATGAGAACAGCGCGCACCGCAAAGGAGCCAATGGCATAAATTGCCTGGCCACCCCATGCCGCAAACACATTCTTCAACGTGTTGCTGGTACGGCTTGAATCGCTCATTATCGGATCCCCCCTTTTCCGCCCAAGCGCTCAACCAGATTCTTCCACTGGGGATACACTGCGTCTTCGCCAAAGCTCTGAGCGGCATGCTTTGCAGCGGCGCTGAAAGACTGGCGCATGTCAACGTCATCCATGAGCTTGCCCATGAGCTGGGCATACTGGTCGTAATCGAAGGGTTTCACCAAGTAACCGCTGACGCCGGTCATAATCAGGTCGCGAGGACCCGTATCCACGTCAAAGGAAAGCATGGGCAGACCATAGGCCATGGCCTCCAGCAAGAACACCGGCAAGCCCTCGCGGTACGAGGTCAGGGTTGCCAAAGCGTAGTTGGGAAACACATCCTGCGTGCGAGAGTAGCGGCCTCGCAGCACCACCTGGTTGGACAAACCGGCTACTTCCAGCTCTTTAGCCAGGTCAAAGCCGTCTTCGCCATCAAGCACCGAAGCGCCCCACACATCCCACACCCAATCGGGATGAGACGGCATAACGCGCTTGGCAATTTCCAGCAGATGGTCAACGCCCTTTTCGTGGTCAAGACGACCCGCCCACAGGGCGCGTTTCACCGTAACATCGCAGGTGGGAGCCTCTTTTAGCAGCTCGTTGGACACCCAGTTGGGAACAACCTCCATGCGGCTGTTGGGCACGTGCAGCAGGCGATGGTAATCGCCCTTGGTCTGGTTGGTGAGCACCACCAGCTTGTTGCAGAATTTGGACGTTGCGTTGCGCAGGAAGGTAGTGGTCTTGTCGTCCAGCTGGTTCACCAAGGCACCGTGGTCGCAGAACACCAGCTTGCAGCCGGCAGACTTGCATGGCATCAGGGCAATGGCGCTTTCTTCCACGCAAATACCAAAGAGAACGTCGATGTTGTTTTCCTTCAATGCCCTGGTCAGAGGCTTGCGCAGCTGAGTGAACTGCTCACGAAAACGGCGGGCATCAGAGTGTATGGTCACTATCTTGATACGCTCATCCAGGGGGAAAGCCACGCTCTGGTGCGCCACGTGCTCAATGATGGTCACGTTGAAATCGTTGGCCATGCGGTTGGCCAACGATACGGCAACGCGCACGGCGCCGCCCATATCCTGCACCGAAGAAAGGAAGAAACCTACGTTAATGGGCTTCGTCATTATTCAGAAACACCTGCTTCGTTGAATTTCACGGTCTTGTTCTGAGCAAACACCAGCTTCTTGTACAGCCCCTCGGAAATAAGCAGGGCGCGCAGGGCAATCTTGCGCTTGGCGTTCATCTCAGGGTGGCTCAAAATGCCCCTTTTATGGTCTTTCAGCCACTTCACAATGCTCTTGCGACGCTCCTCATCAGGGCTGTTGCTCAAAATCATGCCATCCAGCACATCAAAGTGGGCCCAATAGCAGCGGAACATCACGTCATCGATAATCTGGGGGAAATGCTTCTCAATCACGCGGCGATTGTGCTCCCAGGCGTCAATGAGATCCTGGCGAGCACGGGTTGCGGGGTTGGAGGTGATGGTGCCCTCAGCATGCCAATAGAAGTAGCGAGGCGTGGTATCCACGGCCACCTTGCTCACCTTGGTGAAGAAGTCCACCACAGTCCAAGAGTCCTCATGGGTCATGCCTACCGGCTGAGGCACCTGCATCAGCAGCCACTTGGGATACAGGCGAGGCGGCACGCACACCGTCAGCGTCTTGTTCAGCAGCATGTCGGAAAGCACTTCCTGGGCAGTCATCACCGTGCGCAGCTGAGCGCCAGGGTTGTCCACATGGTCGGCATACACATCGGCAATACCGCAAATGGCCACTTCAGCGCCACTTTCCTCCATGTGGGCATACAGAGCCTCGTACATATCAGGAGCAGCGTAGTCATCGCTATCGATGAAACCCACGTAATCGCCATGAGCAGCCAGCACGCCGGCGTTACGAGCATCGCTCAATCCGCCGTTGGGCTTGTGCACCACCACAATACGAGAATCGCGGGTTGCCCAAGCGTCGCATAAAGCGGGGCAATTATCCGGCGACCCATCGTCAACCAGGATGATTTCCAGGTTTTCATAGGTCTGATTCACCAGCGATTCCACGCAGCGATCCAGATAGTTTTCAACCTTATACACCGGAACAACCACCGAAATCAGCGGTTTGACCTGGGTTTTTTCTTGTAATTCAGTCATCTTTTGCAGTTTGCCTTTCAGACCATCAACCTAACGGTCGGTTACGGTTTCGCCGCCGCCAAAATGATATGCGCCCTGCTGCAGACGAATCACGTCGCCCGCAATGAAGCGTTCCATCAGGTCGGTAACCGCCAAAACGTCTTCCTTGGACTGCATGGGCAGGTAGGCGTCTTCGCCACCGCGGATGCGGCGCATGAATTCAAAGGCTTCGTAGCGATGACCCTCCCCCGCGCACTCAAAGTAGTACTTTTTGGTGTCGCGCAGATCTTCGCCGCGAATCTCAAAGTAGTCCATCTTCCACCAAGGCGCCGGCACGTACACGTAGCCCAAGGTGCCTGTAATCACCATGTCGCCTTCCGTCTTCATGCCGCGGCCCGCAATAAGCGAGGCGGAAGCAGACGGATACAGCAGCTCGCACTTAGTCCACGAGCAAAAATCGCCCTCGTAGGAGCAAATCAAACGCGCATCAGTTGGCTCGTTTCCCAAAAACGTGGTTGCCGGCAGCAGCACGTAAGAGGCCAGATCGTAGAAACTGCCCTGATAGATGTCGCCTTTATTCAGCCAGCTGGGGTTTTGGGTGAAGCTGGCTCGAATATCCTTGATCTCGCCTACCGCGCCGCTTTCCAGCAGCCAGCGCAGACGCTCAAAAGCGGGGAAATACAGCGTCTTGGTGGCCTCCATGAGCACCAAGCCCTTTTCTTCCGCCAGGGCAAACAGCTCTTCGCCTACTGCGCGGCTGAAAAACATGGGGCCTTCGCACATCACATGGCAGCCGGCGGTCAGCGCTTGGCGAATCAGGCTTTCGCGCTGGTCAGGGCTGGCGCTAATGTACACGCCCTTCACCTGCTGACACAGCTCTTCCACGCTTGCGGCAACAGGCAAATCTTCCTTGCCCACTTCCTTGCAAACCTCAGCAGCATCCTGCCCTTCAAAGGTATACACAGCGCAAATGTCAGCGTCGGACACATGGGAGCATTCACGGGCAAAGCGCACGGCAATGTAATCGCCGCCAATGATACCCAGGTCAATTTTGGGGGCAGCCTGGGCACGCAAAGCAGTAGAAGAAACGCCTTCAGTGCGGGGCAAATACACCACATCGCAGTAGCGCTTCAAATGATCGAACTTGCCCTCCCAGTCAGAGCCAATGGCAAAGATGTCAACGCCGTACTTGCGGATGTCGGCAATCTTTTGGCCTTGATACTCTTCGGCAATGACCAAATCGGCAATTCCCGTGGCTTCCACGGCATGCATGCGCTCGGTCAGCGACTGATTCACATTGAGCTTACCGCGCACGCGATCGAAGTCATCCGAGGTCACACCCACAATCAGGTAGTCGCCCAAAGCCTTTGCACGACGCAGCAGCGCCTCATGGCCATGGTGGAACATGTCGTAGGTGCCGTAGGTTACAACGACTTTTTTACCATTTCTCATCTGCGAATTCCTTTGATTTGAACAGCGTTTCCCAAATGCTTACTTGCCCTTGGGAACAAACACGGCGCCAGCAACAGGAACATCGGCAATGCGCAGGGCGCACAGAGCCTTGTCAATTTGAGAAGCCGAAGCAGCTCCGGCGGAAATAACCAAAACAACCGCTTCGCATGCAGCCAGGTTAGATACAGCCGAGCCTTCGCTCAAGGCATCAATGCAGGTCACAGGCTTATCCAGATAATCTGCAGCCTTCGCAGCCATCGCAGCGGCGCCATCGGCCTGGCAAATGCCAGCAACGGCCAGGGAGTTCAGATTGTTGCGGTTCAGCAGCACATCGGCGGCAGCAAGAGCGCCAGCGTAATCTTCCTCGCCCTTGATAACGCCCAAAACAGGCAGATCCAGCATGCGCTCAACATCGCGGGCAGAGCGAATGCGGCGAGAAAGAATGTCCACGCAAGCGAACACGAAAATGGCACCAAACAGACCCACGAAACCAAAGATGACCAGCTTCTTCACGCTGATGGCGCTGCTGGTAACCGCAGCGCTCTCAATTTCTTCCAGAGCGTCAACGCCGCGATCGGCAGCCTGAGAACCATCGCCCTGCTTCAGGTATGCCTCCTCAGCAACTGCAACGCTTTTCACCGGCAGAGTAGTTGCCATAACCTCAGCGGCCAGCTTCACGGCATCGTTGGTGGCAGCCAAGGCGATTTCCTGCGTAGGAGCAGATACATCAACGAAAATGTAGTGGCTATAGTAGCGAGCGTTCTTCTCTTCATCCAGCCACCAAGGGGAATAGACCGAGACCTCATTGCCGTAAGTGCGGCGAATCTCGCCGGCAACCTTATCGCTGATCACGGTTCGACGAGCATCAGAAATGAGCCTGTCGCTCGCCTCGGAAATCATGGAGCCATCCACGGCCTCCAGCGTCACGTACACCGAAGCTTCCGCGGTGTACGCCTTGTCGCTAATCTCCTGAGCTTCAGAGCCCGTCTTCAGAAACGAACTTGCCGCACCGGCGCCCAGGGCTAATGCGAATATCACCACAATGGCAATCCAGTGGCGCCTCATGCTCTCAACAACTGCCCCCACATTGAACATGGTTTTACCTTACCTCTCTTATGCATCCAAAAGAAACGGTTGCGATATTTTTCTTATTCAAAGGATAACGGGACTCGCCCGCCTCCTCTTGTTTACCAACATACTGCGCAGCAACTGGCTTCGCTGCATGAAAATCCCTGAACAGAGGCGGTTTTTCCACCATAGTGGCGCCCACGCTCTTCAACGCACCACGCGCAATATCGGCCAAAGACATCTTCCTTGTAGAGAACACGTGCTTCTCCAAGAAGTAGAAGCCCGCAGAAACCACCACCAGGGCAGCTACGGCCAGCAAGAAGCGGGTGGACCAAATATAGGAAATCCATTCATCAAAGTAGCCGCGCGGCATATGGAACACGCCCGTGGCAGCTACCAAGGAACACATGCCGCCAAACCAGCTGCGGCCCAGAAGATGAGAAAGGAAGAACAGGCCAAAGCCCAGAATCAGGCTGCCCACTGCAATGCCCATATAGCCGAAGTCGGCAAAGAGCTCCAAGATGTAGGACGATCCGTAGCCTTCGCCGCCCAGATAGTTATCATGGGCGAAGAAGCTCATAGCATGAGAATAGGACACACCCTGGGTTGCCAGCTCGTAGCTATTGGTAGTGGGCAGCAGCGGAAAATCGAAGAAAGTCTGACCAACAAAGCCCTGGGTAAAGGCGCTGATAATGCCGCTCATGCTGTAGAACTTAAAGCCTAGGCTCTGCACCTGGTCGTTCACGTCGTAGGCCAAACCCATAATGGTGAAGCTCACGCCCTGCTTGTAGAGGGCATCAACCACCAGATCAGCAAAGCCCAAATCGGTAGTGGAACCAGCACGCATGTAGTCCATAAGGCCCATGGCCACAACGCCAAAGGGAATGGCCACGCAGCAGGCAATGATCAGGCGCTTTGACACCCACACCTGGGTTTTATCAGTTACGGCGCGGAACACGAAATACAGGGCCGCAAACAGGAATGCAATAACGAAGTCGGAACGGGAGCCAATGATAAGCATGGGCAACGTGGTGGCCACGTGAGCTATAAGGCACAGCACTGCGCCGCGGCGGCGAGGCATAGTGGCAAGATAGCCCGCCAACATAAAGGGCTCCATAACGGCCATAAGGTCAACCACCCAAGGCACGTAATCGGAAGAATCAATAAGGTAGAAGTCGGTGTAGGCGCGACCACTCATGTAACCCAGCTTCAAAACACCGGCATAGTAGCTGCCCAGCAGGCACATCGCATACAGCAAAAGCGCAGCCCAGCGAATATATTGCAGGCGCTTTTCACCAGTGAGCTTCTCGGACAAGCCCAAAGAGCGCAGTGGCGCTTTATGGGTCTGGGGAAGCATCAACTTGCGACCAATGCACGAAGCCGCACGTTGGCGCTGGCGCTGGTTGTGATTGTGCAAAACGCCACATGCCGCGGTAGCCGCCAGCAGACATGCCATAGAGAGATACAGAGCCGTCACCGCAAACATTTCCGTCTCGTAGCTGGACATATACCACCATGAGAGCTCGTTTTCCAGCACGGAAATAAAGGGGCGCGACAGCAAGAACAGGGCAATTCCCATGTGCAGGAACAGAAAAAGCAAACGATCGCGCAAGCCCAGAAAAGCATAGATGGTGTTTGCTGCGAATAGGGCCATTACGCCCATGAAGGAAACAGCGGAGTCATGGAAAACGTCGCCCGTAACGTACAGGCACAATGACAAAGGCGCCAAAGCGGCAAACAGGCTATAGGCAATGCTGTATGCACGCCCTGAAGCCGTCCTTTGTTTTGTTGCGGTAAATGCCACGCTTCCTCCGTGAATTTGCCCATATTTTTCGTAATTTATCATTATAAAGCAAGAGCGAAAACTTCGTGCTCCACCTGCGCTTACTTCACAAAATGACACAAAATGTGACGAAATCGCCCGGGGCATTTTTGTCACGTTTCCGGGCATTAAAAAAGCCGCCCCGAAGGGCGGCTGCAAAAAAATCCACGAAAAACTAGGCCTCCAGCTCCAGCAAAGCCTCCATGAAACGGTCCATGTAGACGGCCTCGCCCGTGGAAACGCGCAGGCAGTCGCCCAGTTTGCCCACCTGGGGATAGCTCTTGATCAGGATGCCCTTTTCAGCCTTCATGCGGGCAACAATCTCTTTTGCATCAGTCTTGGGCTTGATGAACAAGAAGTTGCCCTCGCTACCGTTGTATTCATAGCCGTGCTGCTCCAGCATGTCCATCAGATGATGCTTGCCAGCCACCTGCTTCTCAACCATTTCCTCAATCATGCCGGGAGTCTGGATGATGTTCTTGGCAAACAGCATGGCAAAGGCGTTCACATTGTGCGGCGTGCACAGTTTCTGCACCATGGCAACGCCTTCGGGCCAACCGGCAACATAGCCCAAGCGACAGCCAGCCAGGCCGAACAGCTTGGAGAAAGTCCTGGTCACAAACACATGCTCGCGATTCAGCGCCACGTTGATAAAGGTGCCAGGATAGAAGTAGTGGTAGGCTTCGTCAACCAAAACGGTAATTTCGTTGGCATCAGCAGCATCCAGAATGGTCTGGAATTCCTCTTCGGTGTACACATTGCCCAGGGGGTTGTTGGGCTGGCACAGAATGAGCAGCTGCGTATCAGGAGTGAGCTGCTCCAAGATGCGGTCGATGGGCATCTTCAGATCTTCAGTGTAGTGCACGGGCACAAAAGTGCGGCCGTACATCTCGGAGTACACCTCAAACATGGCATAGGTGGGAGTCACGCCCACAATGCGGCCACCAGGCAGCGTGTAAGCCTTGATGATCTGACGAATGCCTTCGGAAGAGCCATTCACCAGGCACAGATGCTCAATGTCGGTGCCCAGGTAGTCGGCCAAAATCTCGGTGAATTCCAGGGTCTCGGGATACTGGGAGATGAACTCGGGGTTCACCTGGGACAGCACCTTATCAATGAATTCCTGAGAGAAACCACCCGGGTTTTCGTTCAGGTCAAGGCGCAGGTAACCCTCGCGCTTGTTTTGGTCAAAAATTCTGTCCAGCGATGCAAGATTGGGATCAAGCACGTACATTGTTTACTCCTTAAGCTGGTCTAAGAATAAAGGATTGGCAGCATACTTCACCGCAGCGGCCTTGGGGCCAAGCCCTGGTAAAAACACACACTTTCTTCACTGCCAAATAGCCTCTTAATTCTGCTCAATAACCTCGGTATTATGCCAATTGCGCAGGTCATCGGGGGGCGGATCCATGTAGTTGGGTCCAAAGATCTGCGTAAGCACGCCCACAATATCATCGGGAGCCGTAAAGGTACGCCCTTCGTAATCGAAGGGAATAGGCTGACCCTTACCAAAGTAATCACGGGGGAACAGCTCGCGGAAGCCCACTGCTGCCATCATATTCAGGGCGTAGGGATAATCTTCGTACTCCAGGCTGCGCAGCTTCTGGTCCCACTTCAACAGCACCTTGTGGAAGTCGTCGCCATAGGGGCGAATCACGTGAGACAGGCCGCGCACGGTTTTCACCATCAGGTTGCCCGCGAAGCCGCGGTCGCGCTTGGTGTCAATGACGTAATCGAATTCCGTCAGGGCATCCATGCCCTTCCACCAGGTCAGACGCAGCTTATGCAGCTTTGCCTTCAGACCGGGAGCCGGAAAACCATCCAGAGGAATCAGGTCAATCCAGGCATCTTCATAGCGCACTTCATCAGAAGAGCGGTTCACCACGCGCACGGCGTCGGTGGTAATCTTGCCCATGCCCTGACGGCAGGTGGGGTCGTTGTAGATGCTTACGAAGCTCACCTTGCAGGTGTCGCCTTCGCGCTGCAGAGCCTCGGGGTGCTTTTCCACATAGTCCATGAACTTCATGTAGTCGGGACGGGGAACGCCCACATCAACGTCGTCGTCCCAAGGAATAAAACCACCGTGGCGCACAGCGCCCAGCAGGGTACCGCCCAGCAAGTAGTAGCGCAGACCCAGTTCCTTGAACAGGTCATCCATGCGGCACATCAAATCATATTCCACCAGCTGCAAGCGACGCAGCGGCGTTCCTTCGGGGGCTCCGTAATCAGACACCGGATGGCCCGACCAACGTTCCACCATGGGCTCTTCCTGAGCACTCATAGCTTACTTCCCTTCTTTCGAAATCAGGCCCTTGACCAGGCCCGACAAAGTACCAATACCGTAGGAAAGGTGAATGCCCGCAAACACCAGGGGCAATGCGATCATGCAAATGTTCTTCTGGTCAGACTGGCTTACCGCATACACCGAGAGCAGGCAGCACAGCACAGCATACAGCGCCAAGCACACCAGGAAGGGCATCCAAGAGAAGCCCAGGCCAACCAAAGCCATAATCAATGCGCCCATGACCAGCACAAAGGGCGCAAAATGATACACCTGCAAGCAACCCGGCTGCACGAACACCGTGCGGCCAATCCAATAGCCGTTGCCGTGCTTTTGCTTCAGCATGCGGCCCAGCGAGCTGCGAATGAACTGCTTGGAGTTGATGCGGGGGTCCAGCTTGATCCGATAGCCCGCCTGGCGAATGCGGTAGTGAAAATCGTTGTCTTCGGTGCGCAACAGCATCTCGTTGAACAGCCCCACCTTTTCCAGCACCTCGCGCCTGTAAGCGGCGTGGAACAGGGAATTTACGTAGCGGGGCTCGCAAGCGCGGCGATAATCGGCCACGCTGCTGCCAAAGGCGCTTTCCTCCGCCAGATACAGCACCTGGCGCCAGGGGGTTTCCTGGCCAGGCTCAATCATGGTGGGACGCATACCGCCGCACACATCTTCCCCTTCGTTGAGCACCGCCACTGTGGCGGAGAGGAAATCGGCGGGGATAGAGGCGTGGGCATCAACGCGCACCAGGGCGTCTCCCGTGAAGTTTTCAATGGCGACGTTCCAACCAGCGCTTTGGATGCGCTTGGGGTTATCCAGCACCTGCACTCGGGCAAAGCCGAAGCCTTCTGCGGCTCCCATCTGGGCGTTCTTGGTGGCAAACTGCTCCATGCAAGCGCGGGTGCCATCAGAAGAATCGCTGTTCACCAGCACCACTTCAACCATGCCGTGGTCAATATCTTGAGCGCAAATCTCTTCCAACAGGGCAGGAAGGGCCTTTTCCTCGTTGTAAGCCACCACGCCCAGCGAAATCAGGCGGATAGGTTCTTTTGTAAGATTCGACGTCATTGGCGCGGTTCCTCAATCAGCAAAAATGCGTTTATTGCACATAACCGAATATTGTACCCCTATCTCGCAAAACGTCATAGCAAACAGGGCAAAGAGGGCTAAGCTAACGAAAAAATCAAACCCTGTCCCCCATGAGGCTTCCCGCATGACAAACACAAAACAAACCCTTGGAAAAGTGCCCTTTATTATCTTTTTGGGCCTGATTTCCAGTGGCGGACCCATCGCGACCGATATTTTTTTGCCTTCCCTGCCCGAAATGCCTGCCTATTTTGGCGTTTCGGCGGCCGCGGTGAATCTTATTCTGACGGCCTACTTTTTCTCTCAGGCCGTGGGCATTTTGCTGGTGGGCCCCTTCTCCGACCGCCATGGTCGCAAAAAACCCTTGGGCGCCTGCCTGGCCATGTACATTATTGGCGGCCTCATCTGCGCTTTAGGCAATAGCGTATGGGTTGTCATTGCGGCTCGCGTACTGGCCGGCTTTGGCGGCGGCGGCCTGATGGCGCTTTCCATGGCCCTGGTCAAAGAGTGCTTTGATGGCGAAACCCGTCAAAATTCCCTGCTGGCCGTTTCGGCCATCACCACCTGCGCACCCCTAGTCGCGCCGCTTTTGGGTGCCGCCATTTTGACGTTTGCAGACTGGCGCGGCACCTTTACCGCCCAAGCCATCATCGGCCTGGCCGCCCTGCCCTTCTACCTGCGCATCAACGAGACGCTGGCCCCTGAAGACCGCACTACCGGCAGCGCCCTTTCTACTTTCAAGGGCATGGGGAGCATGTTGAAAAGCGGCCCCCTCATGCTCATGGTTATAACCACCAGCCTGTGCGCTTTGGGCGTTTTGGCCTACGTGACCTCGGCCTCGTACATCTACATTGACCTGTTCCAGCTGCCACAAATTGGCTACAGCATCTTCTTCTCAATCAATGCGCTGATGGGCGTAGTGTTCACCGTTTTGGCCCCCAAGGTGCTCAAGAAGGTTTCCGCACAAAACCTGGTCACCGCTTCATACATCCTTACCACTTTGGGCGGTTTGACCTGCTTTTTCGTTGGCGGATTGAGCCCCTTCGTTTTTCTGGGTTGCACTTTGCTCATTGTTTCCATCAACGGCGCAACCCGCCCCGTTGCCGTGAACCTGGCGCTGGATATGCACGATGGCGACACGGGATCGCTGTCTTCCCTGATCAATTTCACCTTCACCATGATGGGATGCCTGGGCTCGCTGCTCATTTCCCTGCCATGGCCCAACTACATTTTTGGCTTGGGCGTTATGGCGGCAACGGCTTCGGGCGTTGCCCTGGTGCTGTGGACAATCATGCGCAAGGCTAAGCACATTTAGCCGCGGGCGCGCTGCAAAAACTCTTCGGCGGTGATGAGTTCAAAAGAAGGAATGAACAGGCTGGCCTCTTGCTGAAGCTGCTCTTTTGTGCCGGAATCGTCGCGATCATAGCAGCCCGCGCATTTGAATCCGGCGTTCACCAAGGTGCGCACCGCATAGATGGAATCTTCAAAACCCCAGGTAGATGCGACAGAAGTACCCATATGCTGGGCGCAGCGCTGATAGATAAGGGGCTCGCGCTTAGGGGCGCCCACATCATCGGTGGAAAGCACCAGCGAAAAATATTCCGCAATGCCCGTATGGGAAAGGCCCGGCTGCAAATAGCGCTGGGGGCTTGACGAGGCCATGGTCATGGGCACGCCAGCGCGGGCCAGACCCTCCAGAAAATCGCCCACGCCTGGGCGCAATTCCACCTGGGAGCCATAGAAATCGACCAGAATCTCATCGGCCATTTGCACAACGTGATCAGCGCTTTTTCCCAGGCCGTAATTGTCATGGTAGTAGGCTGCGCATTCAGGCAGCGTCAAGGTGGACAGATGGGTCATTTCCTCAAAGGTGAGGTCATGGTTGCACATGGCGGCAAATTGCAAGTCAACCTCGCGCCAACCACCCACAGAATCAATAAGGGTGCCATCGCAGTCAAAGATGGCACCCAATTGAACTTGCTTCATTGTTTTGGTTGGCAGCGTCAATTACTTGACAACCCTAATAACGGAAGGATCGTCCAGCTGCACGTCTTCCAGCTGGGCAATTTCTGCCAGAGCGGCGCGAACGTCCTTTTCGGCCACGGTGTGGGTCACGAAAGACAGAGAAACTTCGCCAGCATCATCGGAGCCGCGCTGGGAAACGCTGTACAGGCTTACGCCATGCTGAGCGAAAACGCCAGCCATAGCAGCCATAACGCCTGGGCGGTCAGCAACGGTGAAACGAATGTAATAGCGGCATTCCAGGTCTTCCACAGGAACGATGGGCAGCTTGTCAACGCAGGTGCAGCCAACAATGGGACCGCAGCCCATCTGAATGTGGCGAGCCACCTCAATGACGTCGCCCATAACGGCGCTTGCAGCAGCGCCGGCACCGGCGCCTTCGCCGAAGAACATGGTCTCGCCCACAAAATCGCCAGTCACGTAAATGGCATTGAACACGCCGTTAACGTTGGACAGCTGATGGCTCAAGGGCAGCATAGCGGGATGAACGCGAACGGAAATGCCCTGGTCAGTGCGGTCGGCGATGGCCAGCAGCTTCACGGCATAACCCATTTCGGCGGCGGCATCCAGGTCCATGGGCTTGATGTTGCGAATGCCCTCGGTATGAACGTCGTTGATGGTCACGCGGGAATGGAAGGCGATGGAAGCCAGAATGGCAATCTTTGCGGCAGCGTCCAGGCCGTCCACGTCGGCAGTGGGGTCAGCCTCGGCGTAGCCCAGAGCCTGTGCCTGAGCCAGCACGTCTTCGTAAGCCAGGCCTTCCTGAGCCATGCGGGTAAGCATGTAGTTGGTGGTACCGTTCACAATGCCCATGACAGAAGAGATGCCATTGGCGGTCAGGGAGTGCTTCAAGGGGTCGATGATGGGAATGCCGCCGCCAACGCTGGCTTCGAAGGCAATTTCCAGGCCCTTTTCGGCAGCCAGGCCCATAACCTCTTCGCCATAAGTGGCCATAAGAGCCTTGTTGGCAGTAACCACGTGCTTGCCAGCCTTCAGGGCTTCGGTTACCAGAGTGCGAGCAAACGTGGTGCCGCCGATGAGCTCAATGACCATGTCCACTTCGGGGTCGTTGACCACGTCATGGAAGTCGGTAGTGAAGATATCCTCTACGCCGTATGCCTTAGCTGCTTCCACATCCAAGGAGCACACACGAACCAACTCCAGGTCAAGGCCATAAATGCGCTTGAAGTCTTCTTTGTGGTTGGCCAGAATATCCAGGCAGCCGCCACCAACAGTACCAGTGCCCACCAAACCAATTTTAATAGTCATGCGAAGTGTTCCTTTCTGGTTAACCGCTCGCAATAGATGATAAAAAAGCCTGCGCTGCAAATGGGAAGCGCAGGCTGACATTATAAGGGGAAATGCATTAAATGTCGCGCACCATCAGGTCAGCGTAGGTTTCGCGGCGGGTAACTGTACGTGCAACGCCGTCCTTGACGAATACAATGGCCGGCCTGGGCTGACCGTTGTATGTGCTCGCCATGGTATAGCAGTAAGCGCCAGTGCAGAATACGCACACGATGTCGCCGATTTCCGGAGTCTGAATGGGGCGGTCGCAGGCCACGGCGTCGCCGCTTTCGCAGTGCTTGCCCACCAGGGTCACAATGCGATCGCGCTTCTGACCAGCCTTGTTGGCCACAACGGGTTCGTAGTCGGCGTGGTACAGGGCGGTGCGGATGTTGTCGCTCATGCCGCCGTCGATGGCAACGATGTTGCGGATGCCCGGCAGGGTCTTCAAAATGCCCACGGTATACAGGGTCACACCGGCGTTGGCCACAATGCTACGGCCCGGCTCCACCATCAGGTGGGGCAGCTCAATACCGTACTCAGCGCAGAAATCCTTCACGGCGCTGGTGGTCATTTCGGCAAATTCCGCAATGGTAGAGGGCTCGTCTTCGGCAGTATAGGCAATGCCCAGGCCGCCGCCCAAGTCCAGCTGAGAAACGGTCAGGCCGTATTCCTTCTGCACGCGAGCAACGAACTCGATCATGACCTTGACGGCCTCGCGGAAAGAGTGCAGGGCGAAAATCTGAGAGCCAATGTGGCAGTGGAAGCCCACCAAATTCACGTTGGGAGCAGCCATGACATCCTTCACGCACTTGAAGGCGAAGTCATCTTTCACGGTGAAACCGAACTTGGAGTCTTCGCAGCCTGTGCGGATGAACTCGTGGGTGTCAGCCTCAACGCCGGGGGTAATGCGCATGAGGATGTCCTGGGTCTTGCCCAGGCGGCCGGCAATCTCGCTAATGCGGCCCAGCTCAATGCGGCTATCAACAATAATATGGCCTACACCTGCAGAAATAGCTTCTTCCAGCTCGCGGGGGGTCTTGTTGTTGCCATGCACCACAATGTGCTCCATGGGGAAATCCACCGCCTGAGCGTAAGCGAGCTCGCCGCCGCCAGAAACGTCCAGGTACATGCCCTGGGCCTTAGCAATGCGGTAAATTTCCTTGTTGATGAAAGCCTTGGATGCGTATGCCACGTCAGAGTTGGGATACATAGCATGGAAGTTGCTTACGTACTGCTCCATGCGGTCGGTCAGGTCGGCCTCGTCAAAGACATACAGCGCGGTACCTTCCTGCTTGGCCAGCTCAACCATGTCAACGCCGCCAATATACAGGTGGTCATCCTTCACTTCGGCGGTCTTGGGCAGCACAGCGCCCAGCTCCATAGTAGTGCGATAATCAGGCTGTTTATTCACATCAGATACGGGCAGAGACATTTCTGCTCCTTTCTTAGACAGTTTCGCTCAGCGTAGTCTATCATCTGCAGACGCTGCACCATTACAAGAGCGTTAAATATTAGGGGACGGGAAGGTTTGATTTTTGCACACCCCTTTTGATGTGGCCGAAAGCCTAAAATCCCCCGTTTTGCCTTAATAGTTGGGGTAGTTGTAATCAAAATCGGGGTCAGCATCGGCGCCCACAGGCATGCTGTACACGTCAAAGGCCTGCGGTCGCTCTGGCGGCAGGAAGATAACCGAAATCACAATCATAAGAGCGCCGGAAAGCACCGCCGACACCAACATGGGCGTTGCCGGAATCATGGAGGTCACATTGGCGTCGAAAGCGGCAGCAAACCAAATGCCCGCCATGACCAGGGCAAAGCCTGCAATTGCTCCCAGCACCGATAGCACATACTTGCGAGGTTTAGCCAAAAGGCTGGTAGCCATGCTGGCCAAAATCCAGCTCAAAATAAGGCACCACGTGCCAAAGTCGCTGATAACAGCCAGCATATTGGACGTCACGGAGGCTTCCGCGAAATGCCAATTGCCAAAAACGCCCCAATTCATCACGTTAAGGGATCCGAAGCTGGCGCAAACAACGCACAAAAACGCGCCGAGTGCCGTAGTGGCCACAGCGCGGGGCAGCGTAGTGCAGTAGCCCGTGATCAGGGCGCCCGCCGGAGCGATGCCAACGGCACCCGCCAAGGGAAACGTCATCAGACCGTTGGCGGCCGCATTGCCTCCGCGGGCGATGAACCACCACCAGGCACAACCCGCCAGCAGCAGCAAAATGCCCGGGGCATATGCGTGATTTGCCAGCAGGGCCGCCGAAAGCATGATCAGCGATGCCAAGGCGCCCACATGGCTCTTGATGGCGCCCAAGGCTGCGCACCCCAGCACAAAAGCCCAGAACAGCGGGTTTTGCAGGCCAGAAATCTGACTGATGTTCCAAGCCGCCAATGCCGCCATAAAGCCGCCGGTCAATGCCGCAAAACCGCGCATAGCAAAAGCTTTCTGCAGGTCGGAGAAGCGATTGCGCAAAGGCGTATCGCTCTTAGGCTTGCGCGGCTTTGGATCTTTCGCTCCCTTCTTCCCCTTGCCCAGCGCGGGAGCAAGGGCGTGGTCGCCTTCGTCCCCGTCCTCGTCGTCCTCTTCGATCTCCTCGCCACGCACTAAAGCCGCCAGGTCGCGGCGACCGTGGTCGGCATCGCCCAGCAGGGGTATCAAGTCGTCGGCGAATTCCTCCACCGTTTCATAGCGGTCTTCTTTGTCGGGGTCCAGAGCCTTGAACAGCACATCATCCACCTCTTCAGGCAGGTTTTCCCAGCAGCGAGAAGGCAGCGTGAGCTCGGCGCCATCAATGAGGGTCAGGGCCTCTTCCAACGTAGAGGCCATGAAGGGGTTTTGGCCCGCCAGCATTTCGTAGGTGATGCTGGCCAGAGCCCATTCATCAGTGCGAGCGTCCAGGGCCTCTTGGCGCATCTGCTCCAGGGGCATGTAGCCAATGGTGCCCGCGGCAGCGGTGCCTTCGCCTTGGGAATCGCTCAGAGTGGCCAGGCCGAAGTCGGTCACCTTCACGTTTCCCTGGGCATCAATCAGCACGTTGTCGGGCTTGATGTCAAAATGCAGCACGCCGTTTTCGTGGGCCACCTCCAACGCGCGCGACACGCTTTCGAACACGGCGGACACCACGTCAAGGGTGATTTCATCATTGTATTGGGAAAGCAGCTGGGCCAGAGTCATGCCCTCAACGTACTCCATGACCAGGTACACCACGTTGCCCGCAATCTGGCAGTCGTAAATGGACACGATGGCGGGGTCGTTTAAAGCAGAAGCGGTACGGGCTTCATCCAGGCCGGGAACATTTGCCAGATAGCGCTGCTCCAGGGAGTCGGCCAGGTCGTCTTCTTCACCCACGGTGAGCAGGTTAATGGTGGAGCGACCGGTTTCGAAAGCGTTCAGGGCATCCACCTGCGCGGCGCGATTCATGTCTTCGCGCACCCAATCGGCGCGCTGGGCGTCCAGCTCGGTGAGCTCGATCTTCTTGATGGCAACCAGGCGCTGCACCAGCATGTCCTTGCACACGAACACCGTGCCAAAGCCGCCGGAGCCAATCTCTTTCAAAGGCAGATACTTATTCAGAATGAGGCGCTTGTTGTCCATTGATGTTCCCTTCGCGCGCACGCTTGCTCAGGGCTATTATACCCCGCGAGCCTAAGGCGAGGGCGCAAGCCGCCCGTCTCGTTAATATGCCGTTATTTGCCCAGCAAAAGACTGCCGAATTCGCGCATAAGGCGCTCTACCGGCAGGCCGATGACGGTATCCATGCTGCCCTGGACGCCAGCCACCAGACGCGCGCCCTGACCCTGGATGGCGTAGGCACCCGCTTTGTCGGAAGACTCCCCCACCGCCAGGTATTCGTCAATGTCTTGGCTGTTCAGAGCCTTGAAGGTCACCATGCTAACGTCCACGAAGGAATGCACCTCAAACTGAGGATCTTTTTCAGCAGGCGCGGAAACATCCCACAAAGAAACCGAGGTCATCACTTCATGAGAACGCCCCGCCAACTGGGAAAGCATGCCGCGAGCATGGGCATTGCTTTCGGGCTTTCCGAAAATCTGGCCGTCGCACACCACCATGGTGTCAGAACCCAAAACAACAAACCTATCAGGGTGTTCAGAACAGCAAAGCACCTGGTCAACAACGGCTTTTGCCTTGCGATCGGCCAGTTTGCGGCAGGCCTCTTCCGGCTGGGCCAGCTCCTCAGGCTCAAGGGTTTCGTCCACGTCGGCCACATGCACCGTAAACGTTACGCCGGCTTCCTGAAGAAGCTGGCGCCTGCGCGGGCTTCCGCTGGCCAAGATGACTTCAAACGACATAGCAAATTTCCTCTTCCCATTAACGCAACGCGGGGGCAAAACTGTCGCATTGCGCGCAATGTGACAGTTTTGCCCCGGGCGCTTTTGTCATATTTTTGCCAAAAGGCTAGATCAACACGCAGCTGGAATAAGCGATGGTCAGGTTACCGTGATTGTACGGGATGCCCGCCAAGGTACACACATCGCTTACCACCAAACCAGCGGCTTCCATAGAAACCATGGCGCGATCAGGAAAGCGGCAGGGCTCGTCGGGAAAGGCGCAGGGCTTGCACAGAGTGCAGGTGCCCGAAGACAGAATGCGGGCCTCAGGGGCAACTTCCTGCAGCAGTTTGTGCAGCTCAAGCACGCGTTCCTTCTGCAGATGCTCGGCATCCATCATGGCCTCAAAGTCAAAGCTGTCTTCCATCTCGCCCACGGTTTGCACCACGTAGCAGGTGGCCTTATCGTGAATGAAGGCGTCAAAGTAAGGCAGGTCGCCACAGTTAGGCGGGCAAGCCCACGACTTGCCATAAACCTGGCAACGGCCCGATGCGCACATCTCGCGCACCTCTTCGCGCACTTCCAGGCCTTCGGTGCTGCAAGAGCCAACGCAGTCAAAGCCAATGCTTTCAATTGCTTCCATGATATCCATGGCGTGTCCTCCTCTGTAACGCGCTACTTTTTGCGCCGAGCCCGAAACGCAGCCATGGGCTCAATAAGCGCACCGTGCTTATTGGAACTTACCGCCAAATTGCCCTGGATGTTGCCAACATAGCCGCTTACCGGCGTGCCATTGGCAAACGCATCCAGAACCGCCTGCACGCTGGCGGTCTCAATACGTGCATCGTATCCCAGTATATCTTGCAAAACCGTATGCACCACCCTGCGCTGCAAAACGGGTGACGCTTGGCCGAAACTTGGCAGCAAAGTGCATCCTGCATCGTATTCAGGCAGACGGCCCGGCAGCGAAGAAGTCCACTGCACGCTCTGTTTGCGCAGCTCATTGGCTTGCTGGGCCAAATAATCGTCTTCGTCGGCAATGAGATTCATGGTTCGGCACAGGGTTTCTGTGAGCTTAGGGTTGCGCTCTTTGGCCTTGGGCACAATCTCGCTGCGCACGAAGTTGCGGAAATAGTCCACGCATTCGTTGGAGGAGTCCTCGCGCCACATGTTGCCCGCGGGGTCAAAACAAATAAGCTGCTTGCTGTCGCGGCGCACCATCAGGTAATCCCGCAGCTGCTGGCGGTTCAAATCCATCAAGGGACGGCACAGGCAGCCCGTCTGGTAGGTCATGGAGCGGAAACCGCCCGGGCCCGTGCCCACAATGGAGCGCATGTAAAAGGCCTCCACGCGGTCATCTTGGGTGTGGGCCGTAAACACGCGACCCTGTTCAAAGGACACTCCCGCATGATTGCACAGGCTCTCCAGAGCATCCGACGCGCAGGCATAGCGCTCGCGGCGGGCGATGGCCTCCACGTTGCCCTTTTCCTCTTCCACCAGGGCGACAATGTCTGCCTGGGCAATGAACAGGGGAATCTCCAGAGCTTCAGCCAGCTGGACCACGAAGGCTTCATCGGCGTCAGAATCGGCGCCGCGCAGCTGGTGGTTCATGTGAAGCATGGCTAGCGGACCTACCACCCCCTGTTTGCGCAGATCAGCGGCAAGATAGGCCAGCGCTGTAGAATCGGAACCGCCCGACACCATAAGCAGCACCGGGTTTTCGGGCCCCGCCAGCTGGCGCTGGACAAGGGTATTTTTCACTCGATCGAGAATATTCATCAGCTTGCTTCCTGAGTCTTTTCGTTCTATAAGACTTCGTAACGTATTTTAACCGCCCGCAAAGTTTACGCCACTGCGGGCGCGCAAAATGCCTAGAGTGAGAACCGTTTTGCCCCGCGCTTTTCAAGGACCATGAAGAACCATTACGAACGCGTCATATGCCTGTGTTGCTTTCTGATTTACTTTGTCAACATTGGCCTGCCCAGCACGTCTTTTAATGTGTTTCAGCCCTATTTGGCGGCGCTGCCCTACGTGGGTAACACCGGCGGCAGCCTGATTCTGGGGTCGCGCACCCTGGTAACGCTGCTAAGCATGTTCTTCGTGGGCCGCTACGTTGACCGTATGGGCGCGCGGAAGGGCGCGGCTCTGGCGGCCCTTCTCACCTGCGCGGGCTTCTTCCTGTATTCCCTGGCCAGCAGCATGCCCGGCTTTTTCGCGGGCGCCCTTTTCGCTGGCGCCGGCTACGGCCTGGGCGGGTCGGTCATCATCACCCTGGTGCTGCGCCGCTGGTTCGCCACCGGCGTGGGAACGGCCGTGGGCATTGCCACCATGGGCAGCGGTATCTCGTCGCTGGTGCTTTCTCCCCTTGTGGCGCGCATTATCGAGAACGTGTCGCTGAGCTGGGGTTTTCGCTTTGAATCCTTCGTAGCGCTTGCGGTAGCGCTGGTCATTTACGCCCTGCTGCGCGACACCCCCGAGGAAATGGGCAGGCAGCCCTACCGCAACGAGAGCCCGCGCCGCAAGAACGTATCCGAGCACACCGCCTTGAGCGCTCCCCTGCCCCGCGGAGCCAAGATTCTGCTGTTGGTGGGCGCCACCCTGCTGGGCGGCGTGGCGGTTGACGCCTACAACTACTTCTCCATTTTGCTCACTTCCCAGGGCATGGACACCCTGCACGCCGCAACCCTCATTGCTCTGCTGGGCGGCGTTTTGACGGCGAGCAAGTTCATTAGCGGCTTTGTCATTGACCGCGTGGGCACTTTGCGCGGCACCATGATGCTGTTTGCCCTGATGACCACGGGTTTGATATGCGCGTGCTTCAGCGGAAGCAACCCCGCCCTGGCCTATGTGGCCGTGCTGCTGTTTGGCTTTGGCGTGACCTTGGGAAGCCTGGGCATCTCCCTGTGGAGCATGGAGCTCAGCACCCCCGACACCTTGACCAGCACCGTAAAGAACCTGCAAATCGCCTACGCCCTGGGCGGTTTCACCTTAAGCCTCATGCCTGGCCCCCTGATGGATCTGTTCGGCTCATACATCATTTCCTACGTAGTGTTTGCCACCCTGTCCCTTGTCTGCGCCATCATCATTGCCAGCATCTATCTGCGCTACCGCAAGTGAGACACTTTGCCCTGAGCTGTTTGTCTCATTTTGCTGCCAAAATGAGACAAACAGCTCAGGGCAATGTGTCTCACTTGCGCGCAACCCATCAGGGAAAAGTGCTAAAGTGAAGGTATGAAAAACCATTACGAACGCCTTATATGCCTGTGTTGCTTCCTGCTTTTCTTCGTGAATATCGGCCTGCCCAGCACGTCGTTCAGCGTTTTTATGCCCTATCTGGCGGCCCTGCCCGACGTGGGCAACACAGGCAGCTCCCTAATCATTTCCTTTCGCACCCTGGTTTCCCTAACCTGCCTGCTTTTCGTGAACCGCTTCGTTGATCGCCTGGGCGCGCGGAAGGCAGCCACTGCCGCCTCCGCCATGACCGGCGTGGGCTTTTTCCTATATTCCCTGGCCGACACGCTGCTGGAATTCTTCGCAGGCGCTGTGCTGCTGGGCGCCGGAAACGGCCTGGGCGGCACGGTCATTGTGGCCCTGGTCACTCGCCGTTGGTTCGCCACCGGCGTGGGAACAGCCGTGGGCATTGCCACCATGGGCAGCGGCATCTCGTCGCTGGTGCTGCCCCCTATTGCCGCCCGCATTGTGGAAGGCACATCCCTGGCCTGGGGTTTTCGCTTCGAAGGAGCTCTGGCGCTGCTTTTCGCCGCCATCATTTTCGCCTTGCTGCGCGACGACCCCGCCCAAATGGGACGCGAGCCCTTCCGCAGCAACAAGCCCCAGTCGAAGGCCTCGGAGCATACGCCCGCAACCAAGCCCCTGCCAAAAGTGGCCATGGCAGCCCTTTTTGTGGGCACCGTGCTGCTGGGCGGCGGCGCCATCGACGGCACCAACTACTTCTCCCTGCTGCTCACCTCTCAGGGCATTTCACCGCTGCACGCCGCCAGCGTTGTTTCGGCGCTGGGCTTTGCCCTGACTTTTGGCAAGTTCATCAGCGGTTTTGTGGTGGATCGCATTGGCACCCTGCGCGGGTCGCTGGTGCTGTACGGCACCATGCTTGCCGGCCTGGTGCTCGCTTGCTTTAGCGGCACCAACCAGGTGTTCCCCTTTGCGGCCGCCATTCTCTTCGGCTTCGGCATCACCCTGGGTTCGGTGGGTATCTCGCTGTGGAGCATGGAGCTGGCCTCCCCTGAAACCCTGACCACCACGGTGAAAAACGTGCAGGTGGCCTACAGCCTGGGCGGCTTCCTGTTCAGCCTGGTGCCCGGCCCCCTCATGGACCTATGCGGCTCCTACCTGGTGTCTTACGTGATTTTCACAGCAATCACCGTGGTGAGCCTGGTCATCATCTTCACCCTATACCGCCGCTTCCGCCCCGACCTATAAAAAATGAGACACTTGGCTCAGGGCAAAGTGTCTCATTCAATTACTTTTGCTTAAAGTGCATGATACTCGGTTTGCGAGGGCGCTGGGCGGCTAATTTGAACGCATCCAATTTATAGTGCTGGGCAAACTGGTCTGCCACCGCCTGAGCGCTAGCAAAACCGCAGACAGCAGCCACTTCCTCAAGGGAAATCACCGCCTGACGCATCAAGCGCTTAGCAGCCAATCGACGCGCTGTTGCCACATAGTGGGCCACGCTGGTGCCAAACTGGGCTTGGGTCATGGCTTCACCCTCCTGGGCAGAAAGACCCGCAGCCGTAAGCGCTTCGGCAGCCAAGCCCTCATCGCTAGGGTTGGCAATTCCCTGCTCCACCGCCGCCGCAAAGGACACGGCTTCAGGGGCAAACCCAGCCTCAACGGAAGGAGCCGGAGCAAATTCCGGGCAGCAGGTCAAACACGGACGAAAGCCCGCGCCTTCCGCTGCCGCGGCCGAAGAAAAAGCTCGCACGTTAGCGTTATCCACGTGCGCGCCCGCCGGGCACACCGTGCGGCAATAGATGCGAGTGGTGGAACAGGCGCCAATCCACACGCCATCCAACGCTTGCGCTCCTTCGCTTCCGAAGGCATCCATAATCTGTTGGGGCGTTATGTCGCGCTTCTCAAACTGCTTCATGGCATCTACCTGGGCAAACGCACCATATCGGGAGTGATTTCGGCAATACTGCGGGCACCGCACATGTACATGGTGTCCACCAGCTCACCGCAAATCTTATCCAGGTAGCACTCAATGCCCTCCTGGCCGCCACCGTAGTAGGAAATGAGCACCGGTCGGCAAATCAGGCAGGCATCAGCACCCATGGCTAGGGCCTTAAACACGTCAGCGCCCGTGCGGATGCCGCCGTCGACCAGCACCTTCACCTGGCCTTTTACCGCGGCTACAATCTCGGGCAGCACCTCAGCGGTACCCGGGGTTTCCGCCAGCACGCGGCCGCCGTGATTGGAAACGATGATGGCGTCGGCCCCCGCTTCCACCGCCTTCAGCGCGCTCTTAGCGGTCATGATGCCCTTGATAATCAGAGGCACGCCGGCATGCTCCTTCAGCTGGCGCAGCTCTTCCACGCTTTTGGTGCCGCCCTTGCCGTTCAGGGCACGCAGATGCGGAAGGCCGGCGCTATCCACCACCACGCACATGGCGGTGGGAGCCGGGCCATCGGCGTACATATCCATAAGGGCCATGATGGCCTCGTTGGTGTCGGGGTTGTACACGGGAATACCCGTGTTGCTGTGAGCGCGACCGCTGGCAATGGCGGCATCCCACACGCCCATCTTCAGACCGTTGCCGTAGCAATGCATAATGCCGCGGGTCTCGCAAGCGGCCATGCACTTCTCGTTGAAGTCGCGGATGTCATCGGTGGGGTTGTACTGGGCCTGGATGGAGCCAATAGGCGCTGTAAGCAGCGGAAAGCCCAGGGTGCGACCAAACAGCTCGGTGGTGGTATCAATGGGAATATTGGGCACAATGGCATCCATGTTCAGCTTGATCTGGCGCCAGGCCATGTAGTTGTCGTTAGCGCCATTGCCCGGAGCTTTAGAGCCCGGACCAGGCATAATGTTTCCGCAAGCCAGACCGTTGCACACCGGGCAAGCCTTGCAATTGGGGCCAATGACCTTGCGGGCGGCCTCCAGCACTTCTGCGTATTCCACGGTTATTCCTTTCGTGCCTTAGTTCTGGGAATAGGGTTCGTCGTTCACAATGAGCACGTTCACCGTGTTCACGGTAATGTCTTGCCACACGCCGGCCTTGATGTAGGGCTCGCTTTCCATATAGGCGTCAAACTGCTCTTTGGTGTCAAAGTCCAGCACTACCACAGAGCCAACCAGCTGACCCGCCTCGTTGGTGATGCCGCCAGCGCACACCACGCTGCCGGTTTCCTTCACGCGGGCGATATTCTCCAGATGCTGAGGGCGCACCGCCATACGGCGCTCCAGAGCGCCTTCGTCCTTACCGTCGTATGCCGTAATTGCAAACTGCATAGTAGCTCTTCTCTTCCCTATCAAAAAAACCTGGCAGCGGAGCTCGTCCCCAGTGCCAGGTTTCCGTTACTTGGTCAGCAAAACCACCGTCTCCACATGATCAGTGTGGGGAAACATGTCCACCGGCTGCACAATGCGCAACTGGTAGCCGTGCTTTTGCAGCAGGGCGATGTCGCGCACCTGGGTTTCGGGATTGCAGGACACGTACACAATGCGAGCCGGGCCCAGCTGCGCCGCCGCCTGCAGGAAATCGGGAGTGCTTCCCGCACGGGGCGGATCCATAAGCAGCACCGTGTTGGCAGCATCGAAATCGGCACCGTCTTTGGCCAGGTCAAGCATAAATTCCGTTGCATCGGCGGCCACAAAAGTGGCGTTTTCAATGCCGTTGTGGCGCGCGTTTTCGCGGGCATCGCGCACAGCGGCCTCCACGCTTTCCACGCCAATAACCGCACTTGCGCCACGGCTTGCAGCCACCAGACCAATGGTGCCCGTGCCGCAGTAGGCGTCAATGACGGTTTCCACGCCCGTCAGCCCCGCCAGTTCAATGGCGGTATTGTACAGCACCTCGGTCTGCACGGCGTTCACCTGGTAAAAGCTGGTGGAAGAAATGCGGAAACTCAGGCCGCACAGGGTGTCCAAAATGAAACCAGGGCCATACAGCACCTGCTCTTGCTCGCCTAAGATCACGTTGGTCTGGCGCGTGTTGACGTTTTGCACCACCGTAGTCACCGCGGGCACCTTGGCAATGAGCTCCTTGGCGAAGCTCCTGCCCGCCGGGAATTCTTCCTCGTTGGTCACCAGGGTCACCAGCACCTCGCCGCTTTCGTGGCCCACGCGCACCACCACGTGGCGCACAAAGCCCTCGCCCGTATCTTCGTTGTAGGGCTCAATGGCATGCTTTTCCATGATGGCCTTTACCGCGGAAACCACCTGCTGGCCCACGGCGTTTTCAATGAGGCACTCATTGGTGGGCACCAGCTTGTGAGTGCCCTGCTCGTACATGCCCGTGAGAATCTCGTGAGTCAGGCCGCGACGGCGCTTCTTGCCGGCTTCCTCTCCCTCGGGAGCCTTGATTTTCTTGCCCGGAGCAAAGGGGCTGATAATCTTGTTACGGTAGCGGAAGGGGTCTTCCATGCCCAAGATGGGACGCAGCTCAAAATCGCAATCAAGCTGGTCAAACAGCTCAACTATCTGGGCATTCTTCAGCAAAAGCTGCTGCATGTAGGGCACAGCGATGGTCTTGCAGCCGCCACACTGGGCGTCAACGGCGCAGGGAGACTTGCGGGCCTTGGCCATGCGATCAGCCACAACAACCGCAGCAGATTCGTGCTTCTTGGGAGCAGGCTTTTTGGCGGTCGGCTTCTTGGCAGAAGACCCCTTGGCAGGCACGGCCTTTTTGGATGCAGGCTTGGCGCCAGCCTTTACGGCAGGCTTTTTGTCGGCAGCTTTCTTGCCTTCGGACTTCTTGGGAGCGTCCTTCTTGGGCGCGTCTTTCTTAAATGCGTCCTTCTTGCCCACAGCCTTCACAGCGGGTTTCGCGCCAGGCTTTCCTGCCTTTTCGCCATAGGGCTTCTTGCCAGCCGGCTTCTTGGGGCCATCCAACTGGGCAGCCAAACGCGCCGCAATATCGCGGGCTTCCGTGGAAGCGGCGGCCTTTTTGGCAGCCTTTTGGGCGTCACGCTGCGCCTTGGGGGCGCGGCTGGTCTTATGGGGTTTCTTAGTTGCGGCGTCGCGAGGCATGAAAAGCCCTCCTCATTTTTCAGTTTGATGACGATTCGCTCACAGTATCCCATTATCTCACGCGCAAAGAGGCGCGCTCAGGTATAGTTTCTACGAATCAACAGATAGGAGGAGCCATGAAGTTTATCGCTCGCTGGATTGCCACCGCAATTGCCGCCGCCGCAGCCATTCATTTAGTGCCGGGTGTGGCGCTGGTGGGAGGTAGCGGATGGGGCGCCTTGGCCGTTTTCGCCCTGGTGCTGGCCTTTGTGGATGCCGTGATAAAGCCCATCTTCAAAGTTATCAGCTTGCCCATCACTTTCATTACCTTGGGCCTCTTTTCCCTGCTCATCAACACCATCATGCTCTATGTTGCCTCTTCCCTGTCGGGCGGCCTGTTTGGCGTAAGCCTGGAAATCGCTGGCTTCGGCAGCGCCTTCCTCTGCAGCATTATCATCAGCATTGTCAGCGCCATCACCAGCGCCCTGTTCTCCGACTAACCATTTTCAACAACGTACCAAAAAAGCCGTCGATGCTTATCGGCGGTTTTTTTGCGCAGCGGAGGGACCCAACCCGCACAAAAGCACATGCTACTTGTTGCGCTTGGCGTTCCAGCGAAGAATAATGAGGAAGCCTATGAACACGGGGATAATCATGACAAACCACATGTTGGAGTAGGCCTCTCCCATGGTGGCGGAATAGGGAATGAGGGCCTCCACCACAAAGCCGCCAACGACCGGGCCTAGCAGCATGCCTAGATCTATACCGGTATAGTGGGTATTGTTCACCACGGAAGCACGGCTGCGGTCCACCGACTTCATGGCCAGCGACTGAATCTGCGGCGAGCATGAGCCAAAGCCCATGCTGGCCACCAGAGCCGTGAGCACCAGCAGGGGCACCGTGTGGGCAAAGTGCAGCAGCACATAAGAAAGCATGAACCAAATAGAGCCAAAAATCAGCACGCGCTCGGCGCCGTATTTGTCGGCGAACTTGCCGTAACGGGGCGCCACGAACATAACCGCCAGCGCATAAGTCGCAAAGAAAAAGCCCACATTCTCAATGCCGTACTCGTGAGACATGAGCACCAGATAAGCATTGATGGCACTGAAAGCGGTGCTGAACAGAGCGCCCACAAAAGCCTTGTCCAGGGTTTCCTTGCAGAAGCAGCGGTCAAAGCGCACCTTGTAAGGCAGCAGCTCGCGACTGGGCTCTTTAATGGTGGAAATACTGAGCATGGCGCAACACAAAAGCAAGGCCGAAAGCCTATAGGTCAGGGTGAAGCCAATGGCGTTCATAAGGAAAATGCCTGTTGCAGGGCCCGCAACCATAGCGGCAGAGGAGCTGGTGGCATAGGTGCCAATGCCCTGGGACAAGCGCGATTTGGGGATAAAATCGTTCACCAGGGAGATGGACAAAGGTCCCTGGCAACCAAAGCCAATGCCGTGGAACAGGCGCAGGCAGAACAGCACATTCACGTCGGACACAACGGAGTAGCCGAAAAGCGACAGGGCGTTGATGAGCTGGCAGCACATCAGCAGGCGCTTACGGGGGAAAGCGTCAAAAGCAGGGCCGGCAAAGGGGCGCACCAAAATGGCAGACACCGAAAGGGTGCCTACCACCATGCCTACCACGGAAACATCCAGGTCAAGGCTGCTTAGGTACACCGGCATGGTGGTGGCGGTCATGGCACCGCCCAACATGCTCAAAAAGTTGGTAAGCAGCAGCACCGCAAAGGGCGCGGTCCAAATCTTTTCCTCAGTTTTTGATGATTTTCCCTCGTCCATGCCTCGTTTTTAGCACCGCACGCCCCCTCCAAATAGCAAAACTTCTTTTTTCAGGTAAACGTGCAAAAATCGCGTCCCATCAAAAGAGCGATTGACCCAGCCAAATCACGCACCCATAATGAAACCACGTATTCATTTGAGGGAAGGGTATTTTTATGAGCGAGTTGAAGTATCCGCGTTTCACCACAGCAGAAGAATTTGCAGAATCCGCCGCTGAGCTGGAACCCGTAACTTCTTACGACGACGAGAAGACCTACGACATCGTGGTTGTTGGTGCTGGCACTGCTGGCGTTCCCGCTGTGCTGACCGCCTTGGAAGAAGGCGCCACCGTCTGCTGCTTGCAGAAGGAAGCGACCCCCGTGGCCAACGGCAACGGATCATCTGGCGTCATTGTAAGCGAGTCCACCTTACCTGGCATACTTCGCTGGATCCAGGATATTCGCGTGCGCAATAACTTCCGCGTGAACGATGAGCTGTTCCGCTTCTACGCCTTCCATTCCGGCGAAACCGTGTGCTGGCTGGACAAAATGGCCGACCTGGTTGACTATCCCGCCGTTCAACACTCCACTGCCACTTCCCTGCTCTACGAAAATGGCGATCGTTGCATTTTGGCTGGTCATTCCTTTGGTTATAAGCCCGAAAGCAACCATCACCTCATTAACAGGCTGGCCAAATTGGCCGAAGAACGCGGCGCCGATTTCTACTACAAGACTCCCGGCGTGCAGCTTATTAAAAACGAAGAGGGCCGCGTAACCGGCGTCTACGGTAAGACCGCCGAGGGCAAGTACATCAAGTTCAATGCCAACACCGCCGTCATTCTGGCCACCGGCGACTACAGCAACAACCACGCCATGGTGGACCACTACTGCGGCGACGTTTCTCGCTTCAAGCGCAAGCAGCACGGCAAGACGGCCGATGGCCATCTGATGGCCATGGTTGCCGGTGCCCACATGGTAGCCCCTGGCCACGCCAAGCAGGCTCATGACGCTGACGCCGCCGGCAATGGCTTTGCAGCCATCCCCCTGCTGGCTCTGGATGCCAACTGCAATCGCTTCATGAACGAGCAGGCCACCAGCATGCCCTTCTGGGTTGACAGCCTGCGCAAGCTCTACGATCAGGAAGACCCCGGCATCTTCTTCCGCTTCTTCGATGGCGACTACCAGAAGAACTACCCCAACGCTCCTTCCCCCGAAGCAATGCAGAAGTACATCCCCGGCGCTGTAGAGAAGCCCGTGGACGTATACCCCAACCTGATTGACGTCCACTGCTGCAACACCCTGGACGAGCTGGCGGAAGAGCTGAAGCTGCCCGCCGACAAGATGAAGGCCGCCATCGAGCACTACAACGAACTGTGCGAAAAGGGCGTGGACGACGAATTTGGCAAGGAAGCCAAATTCCTGTTCCCCATTAAGACGGCTCCCTTCTGGGGCATTCGCCAGTGGGTGCGCTTGACCGCCATTGACGCAGGCGTGGAGGTTGACGGCCACTACCAAGTTGTTGACGAGAACCGCAAGCCCATTCCCGGCCTGTTTGCTGTAGGCACCACCGGCGGCGACCTGTGCGGCAATGCCGACTGGTCCATGGGCGCCGGCGTTTCTTCCGGCCACTGCTTCACCGCCGGACGCTATGCCGCCATCTACGCCATCACCGGCGACTTGATTCCTTCCCGGCCCGTTGCTTGGGACGAAGTGAAGCATCTGTACACCGATGGTTTGCACGATAGCACCTGGAGCTGGCAGCAGAAATAACCCCTGCTTAATAGGGATAACGAGGGTCGCGTTCTATCGAAAGGGGCGCGACCCTCGTTATCATTTGGCTCCATGCGTCACTCTTGCAACTCATTTTTGCAGCACCCTTTAAAAAGGTGTATAGTGGACAAAATGCATAGTAGCTAGAACTGTGCCCTTGGGTCTTTTTAGCGCAACGCATACACCGCTTTCAGCCAATCATCGGAGGGAAGATTGGCGCGCAAAGCAAGCGAATACACATTTGAAAGGAGAGCATTATGGGTATTCCGTTTGACGAGAAAGAGCTGGAGATTTCGGGCTACGTTCCTGCAACCCGCATGACCCCCGAGTTCCCCCTGTTCACCTACCCCGTCACCCAGCGCGAAGCTTATCGTTCTGTCATGAACAACAAGAAGCCTGTCTGGGTAATCACCGGTTACGAAACCCAGCGTTTCTACCCCAGCGTTAATCCCGAGGCTGTTGCTCGCGCAATGGTCTGCGAGGCAAAGCCTTTCGACAACCTGACTCAGGCTGGCGGCAAGGACATGTTCGGCGTTGACTGGGTGTTCATGCCCACGGCTGGCGGCTCCATGGAAGCTGAGTGCGAGCGCCTGCTGGACGACGTCAACGACTGGAAGGAAAAGGTCACCTTCCCCGATGTTGACTCTTGGGACTGGGAAGGCTCCGCTGAGCTGAACAAGGACTTCATCGATCCCGACAAGTTCATTCAGCCTTGGCTGTATACCGGCTGGTTCGAGCGCATGATTTCCTTCATGGGCTTCGAAGAGGCCGCTGTTGCTCTGCTTGACGAAGATCAGGAAGACGCCATCAAGGAAATGCTGATGGCTATTTCTGATACCTACAATGACATCATTGACCACTACGTGAAGTACTTCGATCACATCGACGGCTTCTTCATTCATGACGACTGGGGTTCTCAGATGGCTCCCTTCTTCAGCCCCGAAACCGCTGCCGAGCTGATTGTTCCCGCCATGAAGCGCGTTACCGATCACCTGCATGAGCTGGGCCTGTCCGCTGAGCTGCACTCCTGCGGCAACCATGGCAAGCAGCAGATTGAGAACATCATCGCTGCTGGCTGGGACTGCTGGATGCCCCAGAAGATGAACGACTACGAGGCACTGTGGCAGGAGTACGGCGACCGCATCCTGTTGCCCGCTCCCATTCCCCAGAACTTGAAGACCATGACCGAAGAAGAGCAGATTGCTGCTGCTGACGAATTCGTCGCAAAGCACTGCAACACCCCCGGCAAGCCCGTCATCATCAACATGTACGACAAGGCTCTGCTGACCGAGGCTTTCGCCAGGGAGCTGTACAAGGAATCTCGTATCGCTTACTCCAAGTGGCCTGAGGCATAATCGGAAGATTCTTTTCTGAAACCACGAAAGACCCTGCAAATGCAGGGTCTTTCTTTTTTGCTGATAAAAACCTGCCAAATTACCCCATCGTTTGGCAGGTTTTGTTGTCAGAACCTGCCAAACGATGGGGTAATTTGGCAGGAACAAAAAGTGCCCCGCCAATTGGCGGGGCCCCGGAGTCATTGAGAGAAACTCAATTAGCGGATGAGGTCCATCAGCTTGGCGCAGTCGTCCAGGTTCTCCAGATCCTTGATCATGGCAACCATAGCGTCTGCGTTCTCCTTGGATACACGACCACCGAACTCGATGTTGTCGTAGTACTTTGCGTAGAACTGCTCCTCGGTCATGCGGCTGCGATAGTAGTCGCCCAGAGGATAAGTGGTATGGTACTCAAGAACGGTGCCGTCGGTCAGGATGATCTCGGAGTCAACCTTGAAGGAGGTGGTGCCAGCAGGCTGGTCGGGGATCAGGTTAACCTTCTCCAACATCTTGCCCAGGCGATCCTCAGTCATCATTTCGGGAGTGAAGAATGCAGCCTTAACGTTGCCGCGCAGAACAGCGGTAGCAACCAGGAAGTCGATGGAGAATGCACCCTGGAAGTTCTTGTCCATGCCGAACTTGAAGCCCTGGCCCACGAAATTCTTGGAGCCCTGGGTGATGTGGACGTTGATTTCCTTAACCTCTTCGGGTTCGTAGCACTTGCCGTCCAGAGCGTTCAGAATGGAGTCAATGGAGGCATGAGTTGCACGGCAGGAAGGCCAAGGCTTGATAACGCAGTCAGCGATGAAGTGCTCGCCGTACTTCTCCAGCATCATCTCAGGCTTGGGGTTGGTGTAGTACAGGGTGAAGAAGCCGCGAGGACCGTTGATGGGGTCAGACAGGCAGTCAACATAACCGCTCTTAGCCAGCTTAGCAGCAAAGATGCCGTTCTTAGCAGAAGCGGAAATGGGGAACTTGAAGATAACGGTCTTCTCGAAAACGGTCTGCATGGAGCCGGACATCTCGTTAATTGCAACAGCCAGAGCGCCCTTGGTCTCTTCCTTGGTCAGACCCAGCAGCAGAGAAGCAATCAAAGTAGAACCCAGCAGGTTTGCGGTGCCGTTGCCGTCGAAGTTGTCATGAACGCTGAAGCAGCCAGCATTCAGAGCACGAGCGGTCAGGTCGTCGCCCAGGATCAGGGCACGCAGCAGGTCCTTACCAGAAGCATGCATAGCTTCTGCAGCTACCAGAGCGGTAGGAACGGTGGTACCGGAAATATGAGCAGCGGTGGTAGGGCCAGCAACTTCGATGGACTCAGCGTCGATAGCTTCGAAGTCGTAGGAACGCATGATGATAGCGTTCAGGAATGCAGCAGCTTCCATGGGGAGCTTGATGCCGAAGGTAGCAACAGAGGCTTCCTCAACGCCGCCGGAAGCAGCAACCATCTCTACAGTAGCGCGAGTGTCGGGAATGGTGGCACCGATGGCCAGTACACCCATGGAGTCAATCAGGCGCTCCTTAGCACGCTCAATTGCTTCGGGTTCCAGGTCTTCGTACTTGATCTCGAACACACGGTCCAAAATGTAATCGGTAATGTTAATTGCATCAGCCATACCTATACCAACCTTTCAATTCTCTCTCCTTGGGGTGTTTTCCTATGAAAAGGAATGGTCATGGAGTGCTACGAAAAAACGTATGAGCTCTATGGCTATTTCTCCTCTCCCTATCTGGGAATTATATCACAGTTCATTCCTATGCGAGCTTCTTCAGAGATAAGCAACGTATCGCTTTGGGTGACTTCAAAATATTCGCATAAAATCGGTGAACGGTTATTGCGCCTCCCCTGCGCAGTGGGTAATATACGCGCAACCGAGTACCCGCATGGCATCATCGACTCATTTCCTAGGGGAGAGAGAAATGACGAAAACGCGTCAGGCGCCCTTTAAGACAAAGTTCCACTTTGCCTTCATTATCTTAGTTGGCTGCTGCCTTCTAGAAGCGTTCGGAATGGGCCTCATTCTGAACTGCACCAGCTTGTTCTACGTTCCCATCTGCAATGATTTGGGCTTTTCCCGTGCGGAAATTTCCACCTTCATGACCGGCTACTTTGTGGGAACCACTATCTTCACGCCTCTTATGGGCCGCTGGCTTTCCAAGCACGATACCCGTGTCATCATGTCAATCTGCATTGTGCTGCTCAGCGGTTCTTTGTGCGCCTGCAGCATGTACACCGAAATATGGCAATGGCAGATTTCCGGCTTCATCATGGGTAGCGCCGGCGCCGGCATCTTCGTTTTGCCCGCTGCGTCCATGATTGGCAACTGGTTTGTGAAGCGCCGCGGCTTTTTCCACGGTATCACTTTCTCGTTCACAGGCATTTCCGCCGCCATTAATGCCCAGATCATTGGCTACATCATCCAGGCCTTTGGCTGGCGTTCTGCCTATTTGTTCGTGGGCATTGCCTCCTTCGTGGTCATTTTGCCTCTGAGCATCTTCATTTTCTGCTACAAACCCGCCGACATGGGCATGCTTCCTTATGGCGCCGATTCCGAAGAGGCCGCAAAAGACAGCTCCGTCACCATGCGCGGCGTTAGCCTGAAGGTTGCCGTTGCTTCCGCGGCTTTCTGGTGCCTGTTCCTGTTTGGCGGCATTGCAAGCTTCTGCCATGGCGGCATTGAGCAGCACATGCCCGGCTACATCCAGTCCATTGGCTTCACCGCCAGCTTTGCCGCAACGGTGGTTTCGGGCCAGGCTCTGGGCAGCGTTCTTGACAAGTGGATTATGGGCTGGCTCAACGACAAGATTGGCGTTCGCTGGACCACCATTGTTGAGTTGATCTGCATCTGCGTGGGCATTGCGGGCTTCGTGCTGCTGAAGAATCCTGCCGCTTTGATTTTCTGCGCCATCCTGTTTGGCGTGCAAGACTCCCTGATGTCTTGCAGTCTGCCCCTGCTCATCCGCGACATCTTCGGCAGCAAGCACTACACCGAGATTCACGGCTGGATTCGCGCCGGTGTTGGCCTGTTCGGCACCCCGTCAGGCATCCTGGTGGGCGCCGTCTACGACAACACGGGCTCCTTCGTCCCCGCTTTCTGGTTTCTGGTTGCGGTATGCATCTTTGCCATTGGCTGCGTTTTCATTGCCTACCGCACCAAGCACAAGCTAAACTGGGATCATGAAGAAGAACAGGACGGTCTTGCCCCTGCGTAAACCTGAGAGGAAAACGTTATGAACACCAACCTTGGCTGCACCCACACTGAAATCAACTGGTCCGATACCGCCGATGTGATTGTGGTGGGCTTTGGTGGAGCAGGCGCCGCAGCCGCTCTTGCCGCAGCCAAGGAAGGCGCCAGTGTTTTGATCCTGGAAAAGGCCCCACGCCAAGACGCTGGCGGCAACACCGCAGCAGCTGGCGGCGGCATGATGGCCGTTGACCCCACTCGCAAAGAGGCAGCGCGCGTCTTCTTTAAGAAGCAGGTTTGCGCCAGCACCACCGATGAAATGATTGACGGTCACATTGACGAAATGAGCACCACCGCCCAATGGCTGGAAAGCATGGGCATCAAGACCGTGGTGACCGAAGTGGGCCCCGGCAGCAGCTATCGCGAGGTGGAAGGCGCCGAGTGCATGCACACCATGGTAAAGATGGCCTGCCGCGCCTGCGGCCGCAAGGGTTGCGCCGGCGGCTCCGCCATGGCGAAGGGCTGCTCGGGCTATGGCCTGTTCGAGGCCCTGCGGGATGAGACTGAAAAATACGACTGCATTAAGGTTGCCTACGAGGCTCCCGCCAATCGCCTTGTTTTCGACGTGGAAACCAAAGAGGTTCTGGGCGTAATTGCCCAGATCGACGGCGAATCTGTTGCCCTTTGCGCCCGCAAGGGCGTTGTTCTTGCCCTGGGCGGCTTCGAAAACAACGCCGACATGCTGGAAAACTATTGCAACGTGGCCTTCCCTACCTTCTCCACCGGCACCCCCTACAACACCGGCGACGGCCTGCCCATGGTCATGGAGGTTGGCGCCAAGCTGCGCGGCATGCAGGCTGTTGAGTGGGGCTGCTACGCCTCGCTGAAGGGATCCCAGGAGGCACAGACTTCGCTAGGCCTTGACTTTGGCACCCCCAATGCATGGAACGGCGTGGTTTTGGTGAATAGGGACGGCCAGCGTTTTGTGAACGAAACCGCTCCGGTGCACAAGCACCAGCCCGGTATGATGCGCCCCCTACATGAGAAGATTCAAATTCCTGAGCTGGCCATTAAGCCCGAAACCATGGAATACGCCAACCTGCCCATGTACATGATCTTCGACGAGAAGCGCCGTCAGGAGGGCGCCCTTATGACAGGTGCCGCTGCGGTATCCAAGACCCAGTGGGCCCCCTTCCATTCTGAGTTTGTTTGGAGCGACGACAACTCCGCCGAAGTTGAGCGCGGCTGGATTATCAAGGCCGACACTCTTGAGCAGCTGGCAGAGAAGATGGGCATCAACGCTCAGAACCTGACTGCCACCGTAGCTCAGTACAACCAGGCCTGCGCGGAAGAAACCGCAGACAACATGCAGCGTTCCCTGTATATGCAGCCCATCCAAGAAGGCCCCTTCTATGCTTTGGAGGCTTGCATGTCGCTGATCAACACCCAGGGCGGCCCCGTTCATGACGGCAAACATCGCGTGATTGACCATGCCGGCAATCCCATCAAGCGCCTGTATTCCGGCGGCGAGTTTGGCTCCTTCTATTCCCGCCTCTACCACGGCGCAGGCAACCTGCCCGAAGCTTTGGGCACCCGCGTTGCCGGCACCCAGGCGGCACAGCTTGACTCTTGGGCCTAAAACTGCAGTTCACAACCGAATAATGGCCAAACTACAGGCAATCTGGGCTATACTTTTTGTTTGCGCATAATTATTTTTTCAGCACTTCAGGAAGCAACATGAGCAGCACGGAGAATCTGTACCATATTGGCATCGACGCCGGTTCTAAAACCATCAAGGTCTGCGTCAACGATCATACGGGAAGAACCATCTTCACCGCCTACAAGAGGCATCGTTCCGATATTAAAGTCACCCTTTTGGAGCTGATCCATGACCTGAACTGGCGCTTCAAGGGCTTGCGCGCCACTCTGGCAATCACCGGTTCCGCCGGCATTGGCATTGCCAACGCCCTTGACCTGCCCTTCGTGCAGGAAGTGGTAGCTACCACCAATATCGTGAAACGCGAATACCCTCAGGCTGATGCCGTTATTGAGCTGGGCGGCGAAGACGCCAAGGTGATTTATCTCACCGGCGGCCTGGAACAGCGCATGAACTCCACCTGTGCAGGCGGCACTGGCGGCTTCATCGACTCCATTGCCTATATGCTGGGCGCTACCTCCCGCGAGATGGACGGCTTGGCTCTTTCCGCTACGCGCACCTACCCCATTGCGTCCCGCTGCTCGGTGTTTGCCCAAACCGACATTCGCCCCCTGATGAACGCTGGCGCCAAGCGCACCGACCTTGCTGCCAGCGCCCTGGATGCCGTGGTGCGTCAAACCATTGGAGGCCTGGCTTGCGGTCGCCCCATTAAGGGCACCGTTATTTTCCTCGGTGGCCCCAACCAGTACATTTCCAACCTGGTCCAGCGCTTCCGCAAGGCATTGGGCCTTACCGCCAAAACGGGCATCAAGCCCGAAAACGCCCATTTCTTCACCGTGCGCGGAGCCTGCCTGTACAGCACCGAGATGGCCAACCCCACCATTGTTGACACCAAGGAGCTGGAAGAGCGCCTTGCCAGCGTTGATTTCGCTGATGAGAGCCTACAACGGCTGAAACCCCTGTTCGAGGGCCCCGAGGAAGTCGCCGCTTTCAACGAGCGTCACGCCAAGGACACCTTCCCTTCCGCCCGCCTGTTTGACAGCCGCGGCGCCTTGTACGCGGGCTTCGATGCCGGATCTACCACCATAAAGCTGGTTCTCATCGATGAAGAGGGCCACCTGGTTTACCACGACTACCGCAACAACGAAGGCGACATCCTGCGCATTGCCACTAGCATGCTAGCCGATGCTTACGCGCATTTTCCCCGCCCTTATCAGAAGCCTCCTTACACCCACATCGCTCACGCAGTAGCCACAGGTTACGGCGAGGAGCTTCTCATTGCCGGCCTGGGCGTAGATTCGGGTGTGGTGGAAACCACCGCCCACGTTCAGGGCGCGCTGCAGCTGGAGCCCAACGTCAGCTTCGTGTTGGACATTGGCGGCCAGGACATCAAGGCCATTTGGGTGAAGAACGGCCTAGTGCAAAACGCCGTGCTGAACGAGGCCTGCTCCAGCGGTTGCGGAAGCTTCCTTTCGGGCACCGCGTATTCCCTGAAAATTCAAAACGAGAAGTTCTCCGAAGCGGCCGCCCGTGCAAAAGCCCCTGTTGACCTGGGCACCAAGTGCACAGTATTCATGAGCTCCCGCGTGAAGCACGCCCAGAAAACCGGCGCTTCCGCCGAAGATCTGGCAGCCGGTTGCTCCTATTCGGTGGTGAAAAACGCCCTCTATCGCATTATTGGCATCAACAACATTGAAACCCTAGGCGACAAGATTGTGGTACAAGGCGGCACCTTCCGCAATGATTCTGTTCTGCGCGCCTTTGAGCTGCTTTCGGGCAAAGACGTTATGCGTCCCGATCGCGCTCACCTGATGGGCGCCATTGGTGCAGCCTTCTTGGCCCGCAGCCGCGCCCACGCCGCCGGCCCCGATGCTCGCAGCACCATCATCTCTGAAGAAGACCTGAAGACCTTCAACCCCAAAAAGTCCACGCGCCTTTGCGAAGGCTGCCCCAATCAGTGCACCCTTTCAGTGGTTGAATTCGAAAGCGGGCGCACCCATGTTTCCGGCAACAAGTGCAGCAAGGCTTTGGAGCTCTACAGCTCTAAGCAGGAAATCAAGCGCCCCGCCCCCAACGCTTTTGCCGCTGAACGCGCCCTCATGAACCGCTACAAGAGCGTCCAGGCCGAAGGCGACCGAGGGTCTGTCAACGTGGGCATTATGAACACGCTGCTCACCTATGAATACGTTCCGTTCTGGCATACTCTTTTCCGCGAGCTGGGCTTTTCCATCACCATGCCCCAGCCTGCAAAAGCCCCCGAAACCGCTGGCTCCAGCAGTTCAGGCACGGAAACCATCCCGTCTGAAAGCGTGTGCTACCCCGCAAAGGTATCCCACATGCGCCTGCGAGCCCTCAGCAAGCAGGGTGCCACCCACGTGTTCATGCCCCTGTATCAGCGCGGCTCCTGCTGCACCGTTTCCACCCAGTACGCCAACGCCCTGCAAGACGGCGCAGCGGTTACCGAGCCTTTGGCTCAGCGCATGCTTTCTCCCGAGCTTTGCGGGGAAGACCCCCATGTCTTCCTCTCCGACCAGCAAAGCATGACCAACTTGCGCACGGTGCTTGACGGCTTGCTGGCCGAATTTGGTCAGAACCTTTCCGGCGACGATCTCCAACGCGCGGTGAATGAGGGCCTTGCCGAGCAGGAACGCTTCTTGCAGGGATGTCTCAAAGCCAACGCCCGCGTTGCCTCCTGGCTGCAGGAAGACGAAAATCGACACGGCATTGTGCTGGCCAGCCGCCCCTATCACCTGGAGGAAGATATTTCCCACGGCATTGATACTGTGCTGGCTCAACTGAACTTCGGCGTGTTCTCCCCCACTGCCATCCTGCATGAAGAGCCTGCGGTGAGCTGCGCCGAAAACGTGAACATTTGGGAGCCTTCCAGTCGCATGATGCGCATGGCTCAATACACCACCAAGCAGCCCCGCACCAACATGGTGGCCCTGCAGTCGTTTGGCTGCCTTTATGATGGCGTGAACATTGAAGAAGCCCGCCTGTTCCTTGAAGAGCGCGGCATTGTATTTGCCGCCTTGAAGATTGACGACATCATTGACACCGCTCACATTCGCATTCGCTTGCGTACCATGGCGGAAAACATCGAGCAAGCCGAGGCTATTTCCAAGCGCACCGCCGCCGCTGAATTGGCTGTTCAGGACCATGTTTTTGCGCTTAAAGGCTTCTTGCCCTTGAACGAAGAGGTGCTGCAGCATGCCCAGCAAGGCAGCGTGCAGGCCTTTGCCCATTTTGAAATGGATGACATTGAAGTAGCCCGCACCTACACCCGCGACTTCTGCTACTCAACCGCCGCTATTATGGGTCGCGCCCTGCGCATTCTGGACGCCCTGCCCTCCCTGCAGCAGCTCACCATGCCCCGCGTTTGCCAGGCCTGCGTTTTGGACAGCCTGCCCCGCACTTTGGAGCGCATTACCGGCCGTAGCCTTGCCTATCAATGGGTTGACCAGTGGGTTGATAATCAGGCCCCTTGTAGCGATGGCGTTGCGGAAGACGCCCCCGCTATTGGCGTCATTGGCACCGCACCACTCTGCTTCGACGCGTACCTGAACGACGGCATTGTCGACATCATCCACTCCCAGGGATTCAAGGTTGCCTTGCCATCGTGTCAGAGCCTGCTGGTAGACGATGTTCACTACGCTGACCAGCTGCAAGCCTTCTACGATCAGGGCATTCGACACGTCATTTATCTGCAGAGTTTTGGATGCCTGAAGTGCCATGTTCAGGCCCGTGGCGCACTGCACGAGTTGTCCCAGCGCTTCCCCGGCATGCAAATTACCACCTTAGATTACGATTCCGAGTCATCTGCTCTGAATCGCGAGAATCGCATTCTACTGGCACTGGCCGCAGCGCGTGACGAATATCATAACTCGTAACGATAAACCGATAGCGCGCAAGCCAACAATTGAACAATCAGCCATTCTGTAGTATTACTTATATTGGAGGGTAGAGGGACCATTGCGCTTTGGAGAGAGCGACCCCTCACGAAAAAAGTTAAAGAAACAGGAGTGTGATACTATGCCCGAATTAGCATACGATGTATCAAAAGCTGACAACTACGCACAGGAAGGCGACAAGAGGACGTTCCGTCAGAACGCCGAAGCAATCCTCAAGGGCGAGCAGCCTGATTATTACTTCGATATCATGAGCGCAGCCGTCATCATCCCCGACCCGCACTTCGTGTCTTGCAGCATTCCCAAAGATGGTCAGCTGCATGTTGATCCCTGGGGCGTTACCCGCTGCTTCCATCCCACTGCCCCCGGCGCTCATCCCGTAATCAACGACGAAACCAAGGTTGTCAAGGATATCGAACTGTGGAAAGAGCAGTTCATCGTTCCTCCCGTTGAGGGCTTGGATTGGTCCAAGGCCAAGGAAGTTGCCGACAAGGTAGACCGCGATGCTAAGTACGTTTGCCTGTTCAGCTCCACTGGCCTGTTCGAGCGCAGCCACTTCGCCATGGGCATGGAAGATGCTCTGTGCAACTACCTGGAAGAGCCTGAGCTGATGGCCGAATTCCTGGAGTGCGTAGCTGACTGGAAGATTCGCTACATCCACGAGGCAGCCAAGCAGGTTCATCCCGACATGATCTTCTATCAGGACGACTGGGGCTCCAAGCAGAACCTGTTCCTGCCTCCCTCGGTATGGCGTGAGCTGATCAAGCCCCTGCACACCAAGATTGTTGAGGCCGCCCATGAAGAGGGCATGCTGTTCTTGCATCATGCAGACTGCATCTGCGAGCCCATCGTTGAGGATATGTGCGAGATGGGTATCGATGTTTGGTCCGATGCTATCCCCCAGAACAACCTGAAGAAGATTCTGGAAATCTGCGATGGTCGTATGGCTATCAAGGGTGGCTTGGATTGCCCCGCTCTTGACTCCGACGACATCCCTGAGGAAAAGGTCATTGAGGCAGTTCATGAGCTTATTGACACCTATTGCCCTTATGGCCACTTCTTCCCTGCTCTGACCAACGCTGCTCTGTACAACAGCCCCCGCAACGACAAAATCGTCAAGGCCGAGCTGCTTAAGTATGGTCGCGAATGGGCACAGGCACATCCCATTGCCTAAGCTTTTCGCCTGCGCATAATATTTTGAAGCCCTCGTATTTGCGAGGGCTTCTTTTTATATTTCGCACAAAAAGAGCCGCCCCATCTGAGACGGCTCTTGTTTTCCAAGCAATGAAACGGATTTTCCGCAAATAATTACTTGTTGAAGTCAGGATGCTCCTGAGCCCACTGACGGCCATAGCGCTTCAGCTCAGCCTTAGCCAGAGCGTCATTGCGGGGGCTGTTGTACAAGGTGGAGTTGCTCAGTGCAGGATAGAAGTAACCGCCGGGGCAGTAGGTATCAATAACGCGATGGATCTCAGCAATAACTTCTTCTTCAGAAACGCTATCGGAGTCAATCACGGGACAGTCTGCGCCACCCTTCAGGCACATGCGGCCATTGACAATCTTCTTAATGGCAACGATGTCATTCTGGGGAATAACGTCAGCCCAAACATCGATACCCATCTCGCACATATCCTCAACGATGGGCTCGCAGATGCAGTCTGCATGATGAACGAACAGCATGCCCTCTTCATGGGCGGCCTCAACGATCTTGGTGTGCAGGGGCTTGATGATCTCGCGCCAAACGTTGGGAGGCAGGAACAGGTTCTGCTTGGAGCCCCAGTCGTCCTGATAGAAGATCATGTCAGGATGAATCTGCTTAGCTGCCTCGTGGATGTAGCGAATCTTCCAGTCGCAAACAGCTTCCAACATTTCGTACATCTCATCGGGATCTTCCAGATAAGAGCAGAATGCGTCTTCCATGCCCATCAGGAAATGGCTGCGCTCGAACAGGCCGGTGGCGCTGAACAGGCAGACAAACTTAGCGGTGCGGTCAACGCTGTCAGCTTTAGCCTTAGCAGCGGACCAGTCAAGACCCTCAACAGGAGGAAGGATGATCTGCTCGCGCCAGTCCTCAATGTCCTTGATTACCTTGTTCTCATCGGTAATGAAGGGATGTGCGCCAGGAGCGCCAACGGGGAAGCAGCGGGTAACGCCCCAGGGGTCAACGTGCAGTTCGCCGTCTTTGGGAATAGCGCATGCAATGAAATGGGGATCGGGAACGATAACTGCAGCACTCATGATGTCGAAATAATACTCAGGCTGCTCACCGCGGAGAATTGCCATTGCATTCTCGCGCATGGTCATCTTGTCGCCTTCGAATGCATAACGCGAATCCGAAGAAACGTCATACAGATTTGCCATCTCTTTCTCTCCTTTTTGAAATAGTAGTACTTATCGGTTAATCAGCTCTCTCACAATAGCTTCATCAATCACCGTATTGGGGTCCACATCGGCGAACATCAAAAGGAAATTCACCTTGTTCTTCAGTTCGGTGAGCGACTTAGACGTTGCAGCAAGATACTTGCATGCTTCGTCACTAATGGTGCGGCCTTCCTTTGCGGGGAGCTGTTCCCTCAAAGCGGTAACAGACCTCTCAAGAATATCGTCACCCATAGGTTCAATATGTGCTACCTGAAAATCGCTCATTGCAGCAGCCAGATCGGTCAGACCAAGCTCTTCGGGGGTCTGGCGTGAAGCGAACACCGTCAGCAAACCAAGGCGATTGCGCTCAGCAATCATCAACTCCAGCAATTTTGCGGTCGCAGGATGCTCAACGGCAGCTTCAACTTCGTCGATGAACAGTGCGGGAATAGTGCCCAGCATGTCAAAGAAGTCGTCATCCAAATCCAAATCCATACGCAGCATAATTGCGGCGGTAGGAATAACCTTGCCATCCTTCTCGGCAATTTCTGCACCAACCGAAATCATATGGGTCTTACCACTGCCTTCGGGGCCGTAAATTACCAGATTGCCAACTCCTGCATCAAGGAGTGCCTTCATCTTCTCAAAAGCGTCTCGGTTCTCCCTCATTACAATGAAATCGCTGTGTGTATACATTTAAAACCTACCCATTCACTATATTCGGCTTTAACGTAGAGGCATGCGAACGCGCTGGGGCATTTTCAACCTGAACGGCAACAATCTTCTTACATCCACATTTGGGACAAGCACCTACGCCAATGGGAATCTCGGTATTGCATTCAGCACACCTTAATTCGGTTCTGGTTGAATACAAACCGCATTGGTTACAATGCGTACACGTGTAACACATACAACTCCATCCTTTATAACGCTAAACCCGAAGCTATAACAGTAAACTTCAAATAAGGTTACTAATCACCTTGAAGGTTACTTATTTGCATTGATGGCAATTTCGCCTTCAGGGGTTTCCCACTTAATTTTCTTACCAAAACTATACGCTGCGAAAACGCAGAATAGATCAAATATAAAGAGCGCAATCAAAATTGCAAATGCCGGCTGGAACATGCCCGTAGTGTCATAGATCCAACCAACAAATACGCCAGAGAACGTGCCCAGAACGCCTACACCCGCACGAATGAGGCCGTGAATCTGGGTGTAATATTTATTGCCGAAGATCTCGCGAATCAACAGCGGCAAGCTAACAGACATAAGCGAATCTTGCACGCCAAAGGCAACAGCAGAAATAATCAGCAAAATGGGTTCACGGGTAAATATAAAGCCCGCCAAACCCAGCATAATCACAATCAGTTCAACGATGGTGGTGCGCTTAACACCAATTTTGTCGTTCAACCAGCCCATGATAAATTTGTCTGCTACCGAACCAGCGCTTTGAGCAGAAACAACGGTAGCACCGAAGGCCGTACCCAAGCCAAGCTGCACCATGTAGCCAGGAATATGCTGCTCAACGCCGCCATGGTTGAAGGAAGCAATGCCAGCGAAGATAAACAGGCACCAGAAGGAAACGGTTCCAATGGCAACCTTTGTTTTTACGCCTAACTTCTGCCTCTTGTTGGACTCTTCGTCAATTTCGTCGCCGCCATAAGGCTTGCAACCAATATCAGAAGGCTTGTACCTAAACACCAGGCACAAGGGAGCAATGACAATCAGAGCAGCAATACCAACAAACAGATAGCCCGTACGCCATCCACTCGCGGAAATAATGCTGTTCAAAATAGGAGCCATGAATGCCGCAGAAATGCTGGAGCACGCCATAACAATGCCATACACCGTACCGCGGCGCTTGACAAACCAGTTGCCAATCATTGAAGCGCTAGGCAATACGAAAATGCAGGCACCAGCAGAACCAACCAAAAAGCCGGAAATCTGCCACTGATAAATTTCGTTGTAGAAGCTCATAGCAATTACCGATCCCGAAAGGGTCAGAATTGCAACAAACATAACCTTTCGAATATCAAGCTTCGAAAGCAAGAAACCGGCAATAGGGGTAAAAATGGTTGTTCCTATAAAATATCCGGTCATATACGTGGAGATATCAGCTCTCAAAAAGCCCATATCATCGCAGATGTAAACATAGAATAAACTACTGCAGTTGAGAATCAATCCCATACCGAAAGCTTGCAACAAGCCGCAGGCGACCGCAATAACCCAACAATACTCAATCTTCCCAAGAAACAGTCCGTCTTTGACCAGCTTCATGAGTTTCCTCCCCCGGATTATCTCCCTGGTGTTATTCGCGCGGATCTTTTTGCGCTTCTTGCGCGCTCAACTTTGCTCGAAGCTTCAACTTCTCCCAGTAAGACAGCTCTTCATCGTTCATAAGCTGTTCTTCAAGAGAAACCTTTGCCGCAGCCTCTTCCTTCAAGCGCTGCTTATAAGCTTTCTGAGCTCTGGTGGCTTCTTTACGATTCTTGTTGAGATTCTCATCAATGTATTCTTCACGCATGCTGCGCATCTTAAATACGTCTAGAAGAATTGCAGCAAGAACAAGCAAGTTGCCAATGACAACAAAGGCAAATCTGTATGCTTCCGGAACAAAGGAGATGGGAGATGCGGCGAATGCGCACAGAAGCGCCAAGCAGAGAAGAGCAACACGCAAGACGCGCATCTGTTGATACTCACGAGTGGGCGGATTGCGATATTGTTTTCGCAGCTCCTTCTTGCGCTCGGGCGTCATTTCCGAATAGTGCTTACGAGCCATAATTTCCCTCCTAATTAATGCCTATAAGCATACTCTTTGTAACTACCTATTCTACCAGTCTATTACGAATGCATAGGTATAAAAACTCCCCCCGACCATTTTTCATATCGAGGGGAGTTCGTTCATTTAAGAACTAGGATTTCCTATTCGGAAATTCTTACTTTTCCTGAGCCTTAACGTTCAGGGTAGCGATCAGCTGAGGAGCCTTGATCTTCAGAACGACCAGGATAACCAGGATCATTACGAAGTAGAACCATGCACCGTACATAGCGAATTCGAACTTCTGGATAGCGGTCTTTGCGCCAACCATAGCCAGAACGTTAGCGGACAAGAACTGGCAGAAGTTCTGAGCGCCGGACAGCAGGGCCAGGCCCAGAGTAGCGCCTTCCTTGGGCAGTACGTGAACCAGCTGGAGAATCAGGATGGGGTTGAAGGTACCAAAGCCGAGGCCGTACAGAGCGGTGCCCAGCAGGAACATAGGAGTAGAGGAACCCATGGTCACGATCAGGGTGTAACCAAGAGCTTCACCGGCGATAGCGATGACCATGTCAAAGCCGCCGACCTTACCACGCCAGAAGGGGTACAGCAGAGCGCCAACAGCGGACATTGCAGTCTCGAAGGACATAATGTAACCAGCGATGTCGGACTCGCCCAGGCCCATGTCCTTGATAACCAAGGTAGCATTGCCCATGAATACGAACTGGAAGATGTTCCAGATACCGAAGATTACGAACATAACCCAAGCGGCAGCGGAGATGGACTTCAAAGCATTGCCCTTGGTGCCATCTTCAGCCTGGCCAGCCTTCTTTACTTCGGGCTCCTTCAGCCATACCAGGCAGAGGATAGCAATAGGTACCCACATCAGCATGCCGAAGAATGCATAACGCCAAGACATAACAGCCAGCAGACCACCGATGGTCTGGAACAGGGTGCCGGACAGGCCGCCAACAGCGGTCTTCCAAGACATCAGGCGAGCCTTCTGAGCGCCGAAGAACAGGTCAGCAATGAAAGAAGAAGCCATGGGGAAGATCATACCACGGCCAAGACCCAGCATAACGCGGGTGCCCAACAGCATAGTGAAACCAGTCTCGGTTTCGGGGCAAAGACCAGCCAGAGAGCCACCGAACATCAGGACCAGAGCGATAGCCAAAATGGTCTTTTTCTTCAGGAAGCGTTCCAAAACACCAACCAGAATAGAACCGAAGATTGCCATCAGAGAAGGAATACCCTGAATGTTAGCAATGTCGGTGTCGTTTACGCCGATACCAGCGTAAGCCTTACGAACGGTGCCCAGTGCAGGAGATACGAAAGACTGCACGTACTGCATGGTAATAACCAGCAGGGCTGCGATCTGAACAGTTGCGCCGTAAATCGGGCGACCCTGCTCATCGCGTTGAATTTCTTTTGCCATTTTCCCTCCTAAAAAAAGTGACATTTTCCATATTTCAGGGGTTCAACGCTCCCCAGAAATACCTTCCAAAAGTAGGAACATTTCCTTCCTTTTGGTCTTTAGAAAGCCCAAGGAACCTGGCTTCCTAAAGTAAATCCCCTTCTGTCATCATTGACGATCACCAAAGCGATCATCAATAACGGCAGAAAACCATCCGGTTAGAAATAATTCCTATACCGAATGATACGACTTATGCATCACGAAAACAACACATATTAAATATTGTTTGCACATGATAGAACACAAATCGTTTATCAGGTGTGGGCATCCGGCTTCCCGAACACCCACACCCTTTTACCTAATTAACAGTGTAATTAGGCTTCCTTGTTGGTGAGCAGAGCCCAGCGGTTCTGGTTGTCCATCTTGGCAACCAGGTCGCTAGCCTCGCCGTAGTACATGCACCATGCCTGGCAGTGCTGGACGCACATGGGCATCTTGCCGATAGCGGTACGTGCTTCGCACATGTCGCAGGCCTGGGTGATGACGGGGGAGTAGGTCCACTCCCACTTGTCCTTTACGGCCTCGCGCTCGCTGTACTTGAAGGGGCCAACTTCGGTCACCTTGATACCGAACTCGCCCTTGGGAAGACCAAGCTCCTTCTTGCAAGCTACTTCGCAAGAGTGGCAACCCGTGCAGTATTCGAGGTTGACGAGAATTGCTTTAGTCATGGCTTTCGCCTCCTTTTCTTAGAGTTCGTTATTAACGGATAACCTCGTCGGCGTGCTCCTTAGCGTACTCCAGAGCATTACGACCCTGCATGTCGGCGTCTTCAACCTTCAGGTTCTGGACGCGACGTGCGTTCTCGAGCTGCTTCTGCAGGTACTCGTTGCCTTCGGCAGCGCGCTTCTCAGCAGATTCCTTGTCACCAGCCATAACGCCAGGGATGTAGTCCATCCAGCCGCCTTCGCGGGTAACCTTAACGCCAGGCATCTGGTCGCCTTCCTGGTACTTGTAGATCTTTGCCAGGAAGCTCTTGATGCCGGAACCAATACCACCCTGGCCGGTTTCGAAGTTCAGGGTCATATTGTTGATGTTGGAGTCGAATACGCCGAACAGGCTGGGCTCAGCGGCTTCTTCTTCGGGATACCACCATGCATGCTCCATGTGGATGGTGTCCTTCTTGATGCCGGGGAACAGGAATGCCTTCTGGCGGCAACGGCCGTGAGGAGTCTCGATCCATACCCAGTCGCCATCGTTGATGCCGTACTCGGCGGCAGCCTCGGGGTTGATGGTTACCAGAGGATAGGGGTGGAACTCGCGCATGGTCTCCAGCTGACGATGCTCGGAGTGGAAGAACTCGTAGGAGCGGCCACCGGAGGTAGCAACGAAGGGATATTCCTTGAAGCGCTCGGGGTTGGACACGGGGGAGTCCTTGGGCTCGACGTGGTAAGGCATCGGGTCAACGCCCCAGTGATTGTAGCCCCAAGACCAGAACTCGAAACGGCCGGTAGCAGTGTCAAAACCAGGCTGACCGTCAGGACGGCACATGCCCTTCTTGTACTTGTAGTACTCGGAGTCCCAAGGATCGTACTTGAAGCCGCCGCGTGCCTGCAGCTCTTCGAAGTCGCCCTCGTAGCGGGTGCCTTCCTTGGCGTACTGGTCGGTAAGATACCAAGTGGACAGTTCCTTGTCGTCCTTCCAAGGCCAGTTCTCGGGCTTCAGCCTGCGGCCCAGATCCAGGATGATCTGCTCGTCGGACTTAGCCTCATAGTAGCTGGTGCACTTGGAGATGGAACGAGCGGGGGTCCACCAAGTACGAACAGCGTTGCGCTCGCAGCTCATGGCAACGGGCAGGACGATGTCGGCAGCAGCAACGGCGGTGGGGGTCATGAAGGGATCGGCCACAACAACGAAGGGGATCTTCTTCAGGCACTCGTACATACGAGGTGCGTCCATGCCGGAGCAAGCCAGGGGGTTAGCGGATTCGATCCACAGCATCTGAGGCTGGAAGGGTTCGCCAGTCTCAACAGCCAGCATCAGCGGGTCGGTAGCAGCGCAAGCAACGATGTCGGAGGATTCAATACCTGCGGACAGGGTCATCTTGCCGGCGTACTCTTCGCGAGGAATCTTGAAGTCGCCCAGGCCGTAGCGCTTTTCGATATCGAATGCGCACTTGATCAGCAGGTTGCCGCCGGGGTTGTCGATGTTGCCGGTCACGCCCATCAGGTCGCAAGCAGCAGCGGTAACACCCAGAGCAGACAGCTGCTGCTCGAAGGCCAGGCCCCACTGAATGCAAGCAGATTCTGCGTTTGCGTACAGGCGAGCAGCCTTAACGATATCTTCAGCAGCAACGCCGCAGATCTCAGCAGCCCACTCGGGGGTCTTGTCAGCAACGGACTCAACCAGAGCCTCGTAGCCATAGGTCCAATTATCAATGAACTCGTGGTCAACCAGGTCCTCGGCGATGATGACGTTCAGCATGGCCATGCCGATGCAAGCGTCGGTGCCGGGACGGAGCTGCAACCAAACCTCAGCACGAGATGCGAGCCAGGTCAGACGGGGGTCGATGCAGATGATCTTGGTGCCGTACTGCATGCACTCAACAATCCAGTGGCCCAGGAAGCCGTCAGCGTTGGACTTCAGAGGCTCATTGCCCCAAACAACGCAGATGTCAGGACGACGGAAGGTGGGAGCAGCGTAACGCAGCTCGTGGGTCTCGGAAACGTCGATGATGGTCATCTCGCCCATCTTGGCGGAAGCACCGATCATACGGGGCAGATAGCAAGCAAAACCGGTGAAGCCGAAGTTGCAAACATTGGGGGTTTCCAAAGCGGTGGAAGCGAACAGAGGCAGCTGCCAACCGATGTTACGGCCGGTGCCGTGGTCGAAGATGATGGTGTGAGAACCATAGTTCTCCTTGATCCAGTTGACCTTCTCCACGATGATATCGTAAGCCTCATCCCAAGTAATGCGCTCCCACTTGTTCTCGCCACGCTCGCCGGCGCGCTTCAAGGGGTACTTCAGACGGTCGGGGTGATTTACAGCCTCTACCATGTCCAGGCAGCGCATGCACAGCTTGCCGCCTGCAAACGGAGACAGCGGGTCACCTTCGATGTGAACCAGCTTGCCGTCCTTGTCAACGGACAGAAGAACGCCGCAGCCGTTGTGGCAACCCGGGGGTGACCAGTGATTCGTACGGGTAACGGTGAGATCGCCTTCCTGCCAGCGCCATTCGCCTTCGTGGTAGGCCTTGCGGTCTATCGAATCCAGGAATTCGCGGTAGTCCATTTTCTCCTCCTTTTGCTTTCTCTCTAAAACTTTCTCTATTTCCTAAGCACTCCCCCATGGACAAGCCATGGGATCGTGCTGAAAGGACCAATTTAATGGTCAGCTGTTCTTTAAAGCAGAACTTACTTGGTGGGAGCGCCAGGAGCGCCAGGAACACTGGGGACGCCAGGAACGCCGGGAACGCCAGGAACGCCGGGGGCACCAGGAGCACCCATACCGGGAACCTTAGGCAGCTCAGCGCCGCATTCGGGGCATTCGGTCAGATCAAGGGGGGCCTCAGCGCCGCACTCGCGGCACTTGTTTACCATTTCTGCTGCTGCAGGTCTGAAGCACATAATAAAACCTCCTATTAGAGTCTCTTACAAATGGCTAGCAGATTCTAAATGCTAGCCTGCCAAAAATAGCATCTATCAGAAGTATATACTTTTTTACCCCTGCTTCAATAAAATTGCCACCTATTCTTGGTTTAGAATAGTACTATTTTATTAGATAATCCATCCTTTTCTAATACTTTTAAATTACCAGTTCAATTGAGATTTTTCTTCATTTTGCCCAAAAAGAGCCTGATGGTACCGCCTTTTTAAAAGGTTTATTTTCTGGGGAATTTCATACTAGTTAATTATGCAAAGTAGGTATATTGTATGGTTATAGAAAAGTAGGGGATTCGTATGCGTTCTTACTTGCCTCACTTTTTCTTACTAAGTAGTTTGTGTAAACAAATAGGGAGGATTCATTATGTGTTTTAGACCGGCTGAAGCTGGTGGCAACGGCCCCGTGCTGTGCCCCGAATGCGGCAAGCGTATCAATCGTGTAAACGGCGAACTGCCCAGCAAGTGCCCCTTCTGCAAGTGCTCCACTGAAGGCTTTGAAGATCTCGAGCCCGCTCCCATGCCTGGCGCAGCTGCCGCTCCTGCTGCTCCCGCAGCACCTGCCGCTCCTGCTGCTCCCGCAGCACCCAAGCCGCCTGTTGCTTAATTAATAGCAGGATTCCTTTTAGCAGACCCGTTTCACTCTTATATCCAAGTCTGAGACGACTGTAATAAATGTACGTAGAGAAAGAATGAGAGGAGAGATTATGTCGGAAAGAAGAATCGATTGCGGCGACGGTACTTTTAAGTGTCGTACCTGCGCTTGGTCCCCTCCTGGTGACCATCCCGTAGGCTGCGGTATGTACCTGACCGTAAAGGACGGCAAGGTTGTTAATGTTGAGGGCGATCCCGATCACCCCATCACTAAGGGCCGTCTGTGCGTTCGTTGCCTGACTCTTCCTGAGTACATGTACAACGAAAAGCGTATTCTTACCCCGCTGAAGCGTGATCCTAAGGACCGCGGTAAGGACAAGTGGGAGGCTATCTCTTGGGACGAGGCTCTGGACATCATCGAAGAGCGCGTCAACTACATCAAGGCTAACTACGGCGCTGAAGCTATCGTAGCTTTCCAGGGCACCGGCCGTGAGGCAACTCTGTACAAGACTCCTCTGGCTTACGCTGCTCTGGGTACCCCCAACTCCTGCTTCCCCATGTCTGGCGACTCTTGCTACGGCCCCCGTTGCTCCGTTGCTGACTTCATCCTGGGTGCAGGCTATCCCGAGCTGGACTACGCAGCATACTTCCCCGATCGTTTCGACGATCCTCGCTGGGAGCGTCCTAACTACATCGTTCTGTGGGGCAAGGATCCTCTGTTCTCCAACCCCGACGGCTTCTTTGGTCACACCATCATCGACCTGATGAAGCTCGGCTCCAAGCTCATCGTTGTTGACCCCCGCGTCACCTGGTGCGCTGCTCATGCTGAGTATCATCTGCAGCTCCGTCCTGGTACCGACGCTGCTCTGGGTCTGGGCATGATCAACGTGATCATTCAGGAAGACCTGTACGATCATGACTTCGTTGAGAACTGGTGCTACGGCTTTGAAGAGCTGAAGGAGCGCGCCGCTGAGTATCCTCTGGACAAGGTTGAGGAAATCACTTGGGTTCCCGCTGACCTGATCGCTGAGGCTACCCGCGCAGTTGCTGCTGCACATCCCTCTTCTTGGATGTGGGGTCTGGCTATCGACACCAACTCCAATGGTGTTCAGGCTGGCCACTGCTTCCTGATCCTGGCTGCCATCCTGGGCGACCTGGATGTTCCTGGTGGCGTTACCCTGGCTGTTCCCGCTTCCTTCATGGGCAAGTGGCGTTACGAGTGCGCTCAGCAGCTGCCTGAGGGCATGATGGACAAGCAGATCACCGACCTGGTTCAGTACCGTGGTTTCCAGGCTGCTCACGTTATCGCTCACCCCGACTGCATCCTGGACACTCTGGAGTCTGGCAAGCCTTATCCTCTGAAGATGGCTTGGTTCTATGCCACCAACGGCATCGCCAACACCACCAATGCTCAGGGCAAGCGCTGGTTCAAGGCTCTGGAGAAGATGGAATTCAACGTTGTACAGGACGTCTTCATGACCCCCACCGCAATGGGCCTGTGCGACCTGTTCCTCCCCGTTACCACCTTTGCTGAGCATGACGGCATGGTTCTGCCTCACTTCGGCCGTAACACTCATATGGTTATGGCTATGAACAAGGTTGTCGAAGTTGGCGACTGCAAGTCCGACCTCGAGATTGACTTCATGGTTGGCAAGCGCCTGAACCCCTCTGCATGGCCTTGGGACAACGTAGCTGACTTCTTCACCGAGCAGCTGCACAACGGCGGCGTTGATAAGACCTTCGAAGACCTGCAGGAAGAAGGCTGGTTCATGATGCCGTTCGAGTACAAGAAGTACGAGAAGGGCCTGCTGCGTTCCGACGGTTACCCCGGCTTCAACACCCCCACTGGTCTGGTAGAACTTCAGTCCTCCCTGTACGCTGACTGGGGCGAGGATCCTCTGCCTTACTTCGAAGAGAACAAGATGACTCCCTACACCCCCGGTCGTGAGGACCTGAAGGAAAACTATCCTCTGGTTATGATCACCGGCGGTCGTGAGACCACCTCTTTCCACTCTGAGCATCGCCAGATTCCTTCTCTGCGCGCCATCATGCCCAATCCTCTGGTTCAGATCAACCCCGAGACCGCTGCCAAGTACGGCATCGAAGACGGCGACTGGGTATGCATCGAGAATCCTCTGGGCAAGGCAATCGAGAAGGCTCAGGTTACCCCCACCGTTGATCCTCGCACCATTCATGCTCAGCATGGTTGGTGGTACCCCGAGCAGGACGCCGAGGCTCCCAACCTGAACGGTGTTTGGAAGTCCAACATCAACAGCCTGATCCCCCACCGTGCAATCGGCCGCATCGGCTTTGGTGCTCCCTTCAAGAACGTCTGCTGCAAGATCTACAAGGTCGATGGCCTGGATGCATTCGGCACCATGTCTCCCGACACTGAAGAAGGCGCAATTGGTACCGATCCCGCTGCTTGGGACATTACTCGTGATGGACAGGAGGCATAATCATGGCCGAATACGCAATGCTTATTGAGTACAAGTACTGCACTGGCTGCCATGCTTGTGAAGTTTCTTGCCGCAATGAAAAGAAGATGCCCCTGACCGAGTGGGGTATTAAGATTAATGAGATGGGTCCCATCAAGATGAGCAACGGCAAGTGGCTCTGGGACTACGTCCCCGTACCCTCCGATCTGTGCGACCTGTGCGCTGATCGTCTGGCTGAAGGCAAGACCGCTCCTTGCGTTCTGCACTGCCTGGGTGCCTGCATGGAAATCGTCAAGGTTGACGAAATCGGCAAGGCCCTGGCTGGCAAGAGCAACAAGGTTGCTGTTTACCTGCCCTAAGTTTTAGCTTAGTGGCGTAATAGCTACTTTGGATGGCCGCCCCTTTATGGGGCGGCCATTTTTTTGCCAATTTTTTCTTTTTTTTTGTTACAATCCGCATTATTGAAAGAGCACCTATTAAAGAGGGTTCATGAAAAATATCGAGCAGGATGTACTAAATTTCAGCGCAATTGCCTATGTAACCGTGCCTCAATACCTTGCCGGAACGAAAGATAAGCAAGCTATGGCACACGCAATTATTGATATGATCGACGCATTGGATGAGATTGAATATTCTCGTTCAGGCACGCCGCTCTACGATATTATCAGAGGCGATGTTCCCGGAAAGCGCAAAGAGGCCATCATGACCCTTGAACGCGAATATAATCTTACCGAGCGCGAGGGACATATTCTTCGCTTTCTATCCAACGAGCGAAATCCTTCGTATATCGCCAACTCCTTGAATTTATCAAAGGCCACGGTAAAAGCTCATAAGTACAATATTTTTAAAAAATTGGACATTCATTCCATGGATGAATTGAAGCAACTGCTCACCAAATACGAAAATGGCCCCGTTTCTTAGGGGCCATTTTTTATGCTTCAGCTTTTTGTGCGGGTTTTGGTTTCTTAACCAAAAGACTGCCCGCTTTGGGGCGAATATACATGCCGCACTTGGGGCAAAACTTCACGCCTTCTTCCAATTCGGCTTTGCATGCAGGGCATTTGGGCTTCAGATTCTTGCGCTCTTCCTCGGGCAAACATTTACCGCATCCAAAGCACTGATAACACATGTTATTGTCCCCCTTAATCAGAAAAAGCGCAGTTCAACGCCGTAATTTCAAACGCTTACCGAATTAAATTTCTTCACTTACCATTTTAAGCGTTCACGGTGTTCTAATCAATTTCATAGAGTTTTTCGTATCTATAAGCGCGTTAATAGGCTGAGGGGAGCCACAATGCAGCAAGAAAAACTGTGGAACCGAGATTTTATTCTTGCATCTTGCGTCCGTATTTTTTCATCGTCGATCTTTAATACTTTTATTGCCCTTATTGCGCTTTTTACCATGGATATCCTTGGCTACAGCGAAGCAATTGCCGGCGCGGCTGTTGGCTCCTTTATTGTTTCATCAACCGTAGCCCGCATTATCGCAGGTAGATACATTGAAATAATCGGACGCCGCAAAATGCTCATTGGCGCCTGCGTTGCCCTTTTTGTCAGCTCTATTTTCTACCTGATACCCCTGGGCATTGTGTGGCTTTTTATTACGCGCATCATCAATGGCATGGCATTTGGCGTTGTTTCCAATACTGTTGCCACCGTTACCGTGGCATTCATCCCCCGTTCCCGACTGGGCGAAGGCCTGGGTTTTGTCTCCCTCGCTACCACTTTGGGCTCTGCAGTTGGCCCCTTTATTGGCATATATCTTTATCATGAGGTGTCTTATATTGCCATGTTTGCCATGTGCTGCGTGTTTGCAGGCATGTGCCTTCTTCTGTGTTCCATGCTTCACATCAAAGAAATTGAAGTACCCAAAAACCCTGATCAGGACCAGAAAAAAGGCTTTAAGATCAGTAATTTCATTGAGATTGCCGCCCTTCCTATTTGCCTGATTATCTTCTTAAGCGATATTTTCTACACTGGCGTTTCGTCTTTCGTTACCACCTACGCTGAAACTCTAGGTATTGCCGCCGCAGCTGCCTGGTATTTCGTGGTGTATTCCGTAGTTGTTGTTATCATTCGCCCCTCTACCGGAAGACTGTTCGATCGCAAGGGCGACAAAGTAATCATGTACCCTGCGTTTTTGCTGTACGTAATAGCATTTTTGCTTATGGCAAACTGCACCGCCTCCTGGCAGCTTCTTCTTGCCAGCGGCCTTTTTGCAGCAGGCCGAGGCTCCATTTTCTCCACCACCCAATCGCTGGCAATCAGGGACGCAGCCGAAGAGCGCGTAGGCGTTGCTACGTCTACTTTCTGGGTTTTCGCTGATGGGGGCGCAGGTGTAGGCCCCATGGTCGCGGGCTTTCTTGCTCCCCTACTGGGCTTTAGCGGCTTGTACACCGCCAGCGCAGTGGCTATTATCCTACTGACCGTTTACTATGCGGTTGTTCGTCATTTTTATCGCGCAAACCGCCAATAAACGGCAATGAAGTAGGTTGTTTTGGCCCTTTTTAAGCTAGAAGATTCTTTTTTCGCCTTTGACTCACCCATAGGCATTACTCTTTGCATTGAAGATAGCACAGCGGAAAAACAGCACGCTTATTCTGCATTTATGCAGGTCAGAGAACTTTGCGAAAGATTCGAGCAGCTCTTTTCGCGCACTATTTCTACCTCAGACGTATCCCGTATTAACCAGGCCCAGGGCAATGCTGTGGCGGTTTCACCCTACACAGCCAACTTGATTTCTGCTGCACTTCCCTACTGCCAAAAAAGCGGCGGGGTGTTTGACATTACCGCAGGATGCATCACTCCCCTTTGGGATTTTAAGAAAGGCATCTGCCCCACACAACAAGAGCTTGACCAAGCGTTACAGCACGTTGGCTGGGAAAAGGTCACTGTTGACGGCACATCCGTTCAACTGCTGGACGCTGCCTCTGCCATTGATTTAGGCGGCATTGCAAAAGGCTGGATTGCCGATCGTCTGGGCGAAGCCCTTCTGCAGCAGGGCTTCGAAAACTTCCTGGTGAATCTGGGGGGAAACATTTTGACCCACGGAACAAACCCCCAGGATAATCCTTGGGTCATTCAAGTGACCAACCCTGTAGCCGGCACCAGCGAGGCACCTTTAGTGAAGGTAACTCACGCATCGGTGGTCACAAGCGGCACCTACCAGCGCTTTTTCACCCAAAACGGGCGCTTGCTGCATCACATTCTCAACCCCAAGACCGGCTATCCCGCAGAAAGCGATGCGGTAAGCGCAACCATCATATGCGAGAAATCCCTTGATGCCGAAGGATTTTCCACCACAGCCCTGGCCTTAGGCATAGAAAAAGGCCGGGCATTTTGTGCTGCCCAGCCTGAAATTCTTGCTGCATATTTCATTGATGCCAACGGCACCGTCTTCAGCTACGCTAAGACCGATTCCATTTAACGCATCACAAAGCGCGACGATAAATCGCACGAGCATCATCCATGGAAAGCTTCTTGAAGCTGCCAAAAATAGCACCTTTGTTGGCCTGTAAGGTGGGAATCATACGCTCGATATCTTCCTCGCAAATACCCAGCTCAGCCAAGGCAGTAGGCATGCCCAAAGACGCGAAAAAGCTGCGCGTCTCATCAATGGCGGAAAAAGCATCAGCCATTACATCGCCCGTGGGAGCCAACCCAAACACCTGAGCGCCATAGTAGGCAAAGCGCGCCGGATTTTCGCCGCACACATACTCCATCCATGCCGGGAACAGTACCGCCAAGCCGGCTCCATGAGTAATGGTGGGGTTCAGCGCCGAAAGCTCATGCTCCAGAGCATGAGTCGCCCAGTCTTCATGGCGTCCCACGCCAGCCAAACCCTGGTGGCAGAGCATGCCCGCCCACATAATATTGGCACGCGCGTCATAGTTTTCGGGATCAGCCAATACGCGAGGAGCCTCTGCGCGCACGGTTTTCATAAGACTCAGATTAAGATTATCAGTCACCGGCACCGCTTCAACGTCATCGAAGAAGCGTTCCAGCAGGTGAGCGTACATATCGGTGATTCCCGCTGCAGTCTGAAAAGGCGGCAGCGTAAAAGTGAGCTCAGGATTCATAAAGGCGAACTTGGGGCGATGATCGTTGTTGGCGTAGCCCGTTTTGCGACCCAGCGCGTCATTGCTAATAACAACGTTTTTCGAGGCTTCGCTGCCTGCGGCAGGAATGGTGAGCACCACCGCAATGGGAAGCGTCGGATGCCCCGTGGCCTTGGATTCGAACAGAGTCCATACGTCTTCTTCAATGCAAGCGCCGTTGGCAATAGCCTTCGCAGAGTCGATTACCGAGCCGCCACCTACAGCCACAATCCAGTCAACGTTTTCGCGTTTGCACAGGTCAACGCCGTGTCGCACCAAAGTGATCTCAGGATTCGGACGCACGCCGCCCAGCTCCACATAGGCGATACCCGCAGCATCCAGAGCAGCGCACACGCGATCCAACAAGCCGCTGGCCTTTGCGCTCTTGCCGCCAAAATGCACCAATGCCTTCGTGGCACCGGCCGCCGCAAGCTTCTGGCCAATCTGCTCTTCGGCGGCACGTCCGAACACAAAATGGGTAGGTGAAACAAACTCAAAGTTTTCCATGGCTACTCCTCTTTCCCCGCCTGCTGCTCAGCAAGGCCTTGGGTCAGCGCCTGATGCTCCTGATTGACCTCGCCAATGAGCTGGGCAAACGACCAATCGCGATTGAACTTGGTAAGCACAGCCTTACGGTCAACCTTAATACCCGTAACCTTTAGGGCCATCAGAAAATCGTCCATCTGCTTGTTGCTCAAATTGCACATAAGCAGAAATTCACAGGCAGGAGCCGCGTCGGCAAAAGCCTGCAAAGCGGGGCGATAGCCAATAAGGCTGGCCACATACCCCACCGGATTATTCAGCTGCTCAGCCGCCACGGTACGCAGGCCAAAGCCCAGCTCTTTGATAACACGGCGCAGCATCTGGCCACGCTCGGTATCCAAATCAAAGCCATAGAGAGCAATGAGCGGGGCATTTTTTGCCCCGCCCTTGGATTTAGTTGCTTTTTTCTTAGTTGCCATAGCTTTCCTTCAGCTCCTTAAACGCCGGCAGGGAGTTGACGATAGTGTCCTTGGACACGCAGTAGCTCAGGCGGCACCAACCCTCGCAGCCAAAGCCATTGGAAGGCACAATGAGCAGCTCAAACTGCTTGGCGCGCTCGCTGAATGCCAGGGCATCGGGTTCCAAGGCCTTTACCCACAAATAGAAGGCTCCATCAGGCTCAATATATTCATATCCCAGTTCCTTCAGGCCATTGGCAAGAATCTCGCGGTTCACACGGTAAGCCTCAACATCGGTGGGCTCATCAATGCACTTCTCAATCACGCGCTGGAACAAGGCGGGAGCGCACACAAAGCTCAGCGCGCGGCCGGCACCTGCAATAGCGGTAGAGACCTCAGCGGCGTTATCCATAGCATCGGAAACATACACGTAGCCAATGCGCTCGCCCGGCAAAGACAGGCTCTTGGACCAGGAGTAACAAATGATAGTGCGATCGTAGAGAGCGGGAACGAAGGGCACCTGAACGCCATAGGTGAGCTCACGGTAAGGCTCGTCGGAAATCAGATACAGGCGGCGACCCAGCTCAGCTTCCTTGCGGGCGAGCATGGCGGCCAGTTCCTGCAGGTTCTCAACGGAATAAACAGCGCCCGTGGGGTTGTTGGGCGTGTTGATAAGCACCGCACGAGTCTTCTCATTAATGGCGGCCTCAACAGCAGCAACATCAATCATGAAATCGCTTTCGCGAGCCATAACGGGCACCAGCTTGCAGCCCGCGCTGCCCACAAACACCGTGTACTCAGGGAAGAAGGGGGCAATGGTGATGATTTCCTCGCCCGGCTCAGCAATAGCATGGAAGGTGATGCCCAGCGATGCGGCGGCACCGCAGGTCATATATACGTTTTCGGCAGTTGCCTGGAAACCAAAACGACGCTTCAGATTATCGGCGATGCACTGGCGGGTGGTCATATAGCCCTGAGCAGGAGTGTAACCGTGAAGGTCTACCGGATCAACGCTGGTTGCCACCTCAATGATTGCCTGCTTCACCGACTCAGGAGCAGGAATGCTGGGGTTGCCCAAGCTGTAGTCAAACACCTTATCGGCGCCAATCTCAGTCTTGCGCTGCAAACCGTAAGCAAACAGCTCGCGGATGCCGCTGGGCTCAGCGCCCAATTGATAAGCGTACTCATTAACATCGGCAGGCATAGCAAATCCTTCTTTCATTTATAGGCAGCCCAACGCGGGTCAACGCCAAAAAATATTCCAGGAAAAGCGTATCACAACAACGAAGAAAATGGGTGCTTAACAGACAAGAGGCATACCCAGCCACTCGTAAAGAGCAAGCTAAAAATGCGTGATAAAACGAGCATCATTGACATAGAAGTGTATGCCCTGGGTACCGAAAGCTACTATTCAAGGCTCACGTTGGATGCCCAGAGTGTTTCTAGCTCTAAAGTTGAAGAATTCGCAGTGACCATGACCATTCATGACAACGAAATTGGAATGGCAGAAGCCATGCTGAACTATGACCACGAAGCTTTTGAGCTGGTTTCTTGCAATCTGACCGGGGATCTCATCCACGAATCATCCCTTGAAATCGACAACGACACTATCGCCATTTACAACATTCCCGACTACCTTACCATCTACCGTGGCAACTCTGTTGATGTGGCACCGGCGACGTCTCGTTCTGCGCGGCTACGCCAACACGCAGTCAATAAATCACTCGAGGCGAGCATTACTGGTCGCCTCGTTTTTTCGCTCGTTAATTTGTTACGTCGCCCGACTGATCCAAGCTGATGGGTTCGCCCACAATAATAGATTCAGCTTTGGTGAGGGTCTTGAAAAAGTCTTTGGTGCGCGCCCCAATTTCGCGCACATCGTAGTAGCGCTGATCTTGGTAATTGCGCAGGTCGGTAGGTACGCCCGCCACCGTCATACCCAGGCCTTCACCTGCGTAAATGGCGCGATACAAATGATACGTTTGAGTGGATACAACCAACCTCTGGCAGCCAAACACCTGCTGAGCGCGATACATGGTGTCATAGGTTGAAAAACCAGCATGGTCGCAAAACACATCTTCGCTGGGCACGCCATGAGCCACGGCATAGCGTTTCATGGCCGCACATTCGTTGTAGGAAGTCTGCCCGTTATCGCCACTCATGATAATCTTGGGAGCCACGCCTTCTTCATACAGGGCGATAGCGCCATCAACACGATCAGCCAAAATAGGAGAAAGACTTCCATCGGGGCGCACCGAGGCGCCCAACACCACAATGGCATCAGCCTGAAAGCTGGCCACATCGGTAACAGTATGAATGTTGTTTTTGGTGGTCAAGACAACCCAGGCATTGGTACCAACAACCACAAGAACCATCGCAATGGCGCACACGAATACCAGGCGCATTATGCGCCCCACACAACCCCTGCTATTTTTCATGCTTTTTGCCACGGAAGGCATCTTACGCAAAGCGTTCCGCCTGCGCCAGCACCTCCGCAGAACCTCCAAATTGCGAGGCAAACGTGATAGCACGAAGGGGTCCAAATTGTGTTCAAAGGGGTTGCCGTGCGAGCATCGAAAATTCTCATGGGTTTTACAAGCGCCCTGTTGGCGGGCGCTTTTATGTGCAGCTGCTCGTCAACCAAAGAAGAAATGGGCTGACACCTCAAGGCAAGCTAGTAGCTTACGCTTAAAAGACCTATGGAGCATCCACGCTAATTGAATGCACCGAAAACGCCGAGGAGATCACCTGCACCCCGCAAGACAAGCAGTACGGCTTCACCTACTTCTTTTGCGATATCAAGGCGTGGAAAGCGGGCGACGAATACTACACCAATTACCTGTTCCAAAGCGCCTGGAGCATTTCATCGGGGGTATAGCAGTACACCGTAGGGTTTTGCTCCATGAGGGATTCCCTGGAGAACATGCCCCAGTCCACCGCGATGGTACGGCAGCCGGCGCCATTGCCTGCAGCAATGTCGTAGGGGCTGTCACCCACATACCAGCATTCAGCGGGATCTGCGTTCAAAGCCGCACAACCTGCCAGCACGGGTTCGGGGTTGGGTTTTTCACCCTCGTAGTCATCAGGGCCCATAAGCACGTCCATGTACTGAGCCAAGCCGCAGCATTCCAGACCGCGATTAGCCAGCCAGTGCAGCTTGCTGGTGACCACGCCCATCTTCACGCCATTAGCCTTCAGCTGCGCCAGAGCGTTAGCAACGCCATCAAAAGACCTAATCATTTCATCGTGCACCGCATGGTTGAAAGCGCGATACACCGTAAGTAGCTCTTCATGCACCGCCGGGTCATCGGTCCAATCCCACATCTGGGTGGAAAGAGGCTGACCCACCTTGGCCATAAGCTCTTCATCAGGTATAACGCGTCCAAGCACCTGCGTTGTTGCATGGCGGAAAGACACCAAAATCAGCTGATACGTATCAATAAGGGTGCCATCCAGATCAAAAAGCACCGCCTGGGGTTTCTGCTCCACTTCTGTGCCCCCTTCCGCGCCTACAGCACACGCCAAGGGTTGTCTTGGCCAGTGAGCTCCAGCTGGATGCTGTGCAGCGACGAAGACACCATGCCGCGCATGCCGTTTTCAGTGTAGAAGGCCATATGGGGCGTAACGATGACGTTGGAGAAGCTCTTCAGCGTTGCCAGCTGCTGATGCAGGAAGGGCTCGTTTTCCAGGTTGTAGTAGTACATGCTGAACTCGTTTTCCACCGTGTCCAGGCCCGCAGCGCCCACTTTTCCGCTGGCCAGGGCCTCAATAAGGGCTTCGGTGTCAATGAGGCCGCCGCGGCCCGTATTCACCAGCACCACGCCGTCCTTCATCTGCTGCAGGCTCTCAGCGTTTACCATGTGGAAGGTGGACTCCAGAAGCGGCGCATGGAAGGTAATCAGGTCGCACTGCTTCCAAATTTCTTCCAGGCTCACATACTGGGCGCGCTGGGCCACGGTGGGGTTCTGCCGCACGTCGTAGGCCAGAATCTTCACGCCAAAGCCCGACAGGTGCTCAATAACGGTGGCGCCAATGCGGCCCGTACCCACCACGCCTACGGTGAAGGACGAGAAGTCGCGGCCCAAATTGCCCTGCAGGCTGAAGTTGTGCAGGTCGGCGCGCTGCATCATCTGGCGCACCTTGCGGGTGGCCATGAGCATGAGCATGATGGCGAAATCGGCCACGTTGTCGGGCGGATAAGATCCGTTGCTCACGCGAATGCCGTACTTCTTTGCGGCATCCAAATCTACGTGTTCATAGCCAATGGTGCGGGTTGAAATCATCTTGATGCCCATGGCGGAAAGCTCTGCCATCATCTCTTCGTTAATGGGAGTGGTAAAGATGCTGATAGCGTCGTAGCCCTCAGCTAAATGCAGGGTTTCCATAGTGGGCTTTTCAGGAGAAACGCCCAGCTCAATACCAAGTTCTTCGCTCACTTGGGCAAAAGGTTCGGCCTCATCAAAATCACGATAGCTAAATACAAAAACCTTCATAATGGCCCTTCCTTCAAATTTGTTTGGCAGCCATTCTACACCCCTGAGCGCACATTTCAATAAGAAAATGGCCGCCCCAGAAGGCGGCCATCAAATTGTTTGAAAAACGCTGGGTTTATTACTTCAGCACGTCGTAATCAACAGCGGAAGTGTTCCAATCAATGGCCATGCGTAGGGCGGCGAACTTCTGCTCGAAAACATCCAGAGGCATGTCGAACTTCTCGCCGGTCTTGCGAATCTTCACCTCAACAGTGCCAGCATCCAGGCCGCGCTTGCCAACGGTCACCTGCACGGGCCAGCCAATGAGGTCGGCATCGGCAAACTTCACACCAGCGCGCTCCTTGCGGTCGTCCAGCACCACTTCCCAGCCCTGCTTCTGCAGCTTGGCAGCCAGGTCTTCGGCAGCGGCGGGAACAACGTCGCCCTTAACGTCCAGAGGAATGACGGCAATCTCAGCAGGAGCGATGGCCATGGGCCACACAATGCCCTGTTCATCGTGACACTGCTCAACGGCGGCAGCCACCGAACGGGAAACACCTACGCCGTAGCAGCCCATGATGAAGGGCTTTTCCTTGCCGTTTTCATCCATGAAGTAGGCACCCATTGCCTCGGAGTACTTGGTGCCCAGCTTGAAAATCTGACCAGCCTCAATGCCGCGAGCGCTGCCCATAGGCTTGCCGCACACGGGGCAGGCGTCGCCTTCGCGCACCAGGCACAGATCGCCCCAGGCGTCCACCTGGAAGTCTTCGCCCTGCTTGGCACCGGTAAAGTGGAAGCCGTCTTCGTTGGCGCCAACAACCCAGCGCTCAATGCCGCGCAGGCTTTCGTCGGCGGCAACCTTCACGCCAACAGGCAGGCCAACGGGGCCCATGGAGCCCTTGACCAGCTTGTATTCGATCATTTCCTCATCAGAGAGCGGACGGAAGCCAGGAGCCACGCGAGATGCCTTCAGCTCGTTCACCTCGTAGTTACCGGGAACGAACAGCACCCACACGGTACCTTCCTCGTCGATGCCGCTGAAGGCCTTCAC